>NZ_JBEFAK010000010.1:0-295401 GCF_040137845.1 Nonomuraea sp. B19D2
CGCCCCCCCCCCCCCCCCACCACCCAGATCTCTCACGAAGGTGAGGCATGATGAACTCCGCTATGGCGTGGCAGATCGCCGCGGTCCTGGTGTCTGCCCTGGCGCTCCTCGTGATCGTCAACGTCGGCATGCCGGAGCCGCTGCGTGTCACTCTCTTGATCGTCGATGTCGCCGTGTTCCTGGTGTTCTTCGGTCTTCTGGTCGCCACGGCCCTCCGCCAGCACAATGGTTGAGCAGGACACGGCCACCATGCGGCGGAAAGAGCCTGACCTGGCCCCCATCCCCGCCAGGCCCAGACTCGCCGAGGACGTACAGGTGCATCCGCCGTCTGCGGACGGCGCCCCGTGGATCGTCGAGCGGCCCGGCTCCTACCTGAGGGTGGGAGCCGACCTGGCCAAGCTGGCCGGCGCGCTCGACGGCGTCCGCGACCACGAAGAGCTCCGCGCCTACCTGGGCCCGCAGTGGACCGGCGAGACGCTGACCTACGCGCTCGGTCAGCTGCAGCGGGCCGACCTCCTCGACGACGGCCTGCGCAGGACGGGCGGCCTCAAGTGGCTGAGGTACGTGCCCCCCTTGACGGTCCAGGTGACCCTCCTGCGGCCCGCGCGGCTGCTCGCCGCCTGCGCGCCGTTGTTCGCCGCACTGGCCAAGCGTGGCTGGGGGGCGGTCGCGGCGGTGCTGGCGCTCGGCGGGCTGGCAGGGCTGGCGTTCATGGGCGGGACAGTGGTCGACACGCTGGGCGGCCCGCTCCCGCTGCCGGTGTACGCAGGCGTGGCGCTCGCGACCTACGTCGTCATCATGCTGCACGAGCTGGCCCACGGCGCGGTGCTCACCTATTACGGCGGGCGGCCGAACCGTATGGGCTTCATGCTTCTGTACCTGCTGCCCGCGTTCTTCTGCGACGTCTCGGACGGCTGGCGCCTGCCCGAGCGGCGCCAACGGGTGCGGGTGGCGCTGGCAGGCGCCGTCACGCAGTTCGTGGCTGCCGGGACGGCGTCGCTGGTCGCCCTGTTCATGCAGGGCTCCGACCTGGGGGCCGGCCTGCTGTTGTTCGCCGCGTTCAACTACGCGAGCGGGCTGCTCAACCTACTGCCCTTCATCAAGCTTGACGGCTACCTGGCGCTGATGAGCCATCTGGACATCTCCGATCTGCGCGGGCGAGCCATGATCGACGCCCGGCGCTACACCGCCAGGCTGCTGTTCGGCGGGCGGTACGAGCGGGAGCTGCCACAGGTGCGGTGGGCGGTGCCGTACGGGCTGGCCTGCCAGCTCTTCCCGATCTACCTCGTCGGCGGGCTGGCGCTCTCGATCTGGGGCGACCTGCTGCGGAGCTTCGGGGTTGTCGGAACGGTCGCGCTGCTCATCATCGTCGGTCTGCTCATCGGCCGCCTGGTCTACGGCTTTCTGCTGCGCATGCATGAGGCGAGGCAGGCGGGCGCGCCGGCGTGGCGAGCGGCCCTCGCCATGCTGGCCGTGGCCGGCGGGGTCGCCGCGCTGCTCACGCTGGTGCAGGTTCCCTACTCGGTGAGCGGCGGCTACCGGTACCAAGCCGGCCGGGCTGAGCTGGTGCTCACCACCGACTCCGGCCCCGATGTGCTCAGGACGGGTGCGACCGTCCAACTGCTACGCAACGGCGTGGTGTTCAAGGAGCGGACCGGCACGGCCACGATCGCCGGGACCCGGGCACGCGAGGTCTCCGTGCCACTGTCGGTCATGCTGCCGGTCCGCACCGACGGCGAACTGCCCGGCACCGTCGCCGGCTACCCGCTGGAGGTGACGCAGGCGCCGCGGGAGAGCCAGGGCCTGGCTCGGATCGAGGCGGGTCACCGGCCACTGGGCACCTGGCTCTACCTCACCTATGTCTCTGCCGCCTGGTGACGAACTGGAGTAACCATCATGGAGTTAATGCGGTACATGGAGCACTCCCCTCCGGGCGTGCCTTTCTACGACGTCGTCGACCGGGGCGCCGACCACCGGTTCGCGCTCACTCGGCAGCCCGCGCCGGAGGGCTGGCAGCGCGTGGAGAACGCGGAGTGGGCCATTTATCGGGCGCCCGTCGAGAGCATGCCGGCGCAGGGCTGGAAGATTCACTCGTCGGCCACGCCGGAGAATGCGGAGAAAATCCTCGAGACGGTGTGGAACTATTGCGTGCCGCGCCGGTTCAGTTTCAAATTCCTGAAATCCGCGAAGGTGCTCGCCGCCCGCAACGGCAAATACGGCGACCGCGGCACGACCGGCAAGTTCATCACCATCTATCCCGCCGACGAGCGGCAGCTGGAACAGATTCTGAAAGAGCTGGGCGACCTGCTGGAGGGCGAGCGCGGGCCGTACATCCTGAGTGACCTGCGCTGGCGCTCCGGGCCGCTCTACGTGCGCTACGGCGCCTTCGTCGAGCGCACCATCAGGGGCGAGAACGGCGAGATCGTCCACTGCCTGGAGGACCCGGACGGGCGGCTCGTACCCGACGTCAGGGGGCCGTCGTTCCGCCCGCCGGAGTGGGCGGCCCTGCCCGCCTGCCTTGAGGAAGCGGTGGCGGCCAGAAACCAGGGGAGGCTGCGTGACTTCCCCTTCCGCGCGACCAAGGCGTTCCACTTCTCCAACGGCGGCGGGGTCTACTACGCCACCGACACGAGGACGGGCGAGGCCGTCGTGCTGAAAGAGGCCAGGCCGCTGGCGGGGGTCGACCAGATGGGTCGCGACGCGGTCGCCCGCCTGGAGCAGGAGCACTGGGCGATGCGGAAGCTGGAAGGGCTGCCGTGGATCCCCAAGATCATCGACTATCGCATGGGACACGAGCACTACTTCCTGGTTCGCGAGCATGTGGACGGCCAGCAGCTCGCCAAGGAGGTAATACGCCGCAATCCGCTGATGCGGGCGCAGCGCGGCGCGGCCGACTTCGCCGAGTACGCCGCATGGGCCATGAAGATCATCGCAACGGTCGAGGAGGCCGTAGAGGCCATGCACGAGCGTGGCGTGGTCTTCAGCGACCTGCATCCGGCCAACATTCTCATCCGGTCCGACGACACGATCGCCTTCATCGACCTGGAAGCCACGACGGAGGCGAGCGAGAATGTCCCGCAGCCGATGGCCGCACCCGGCTTCGTGGCACCGCCCACCTACCGCGGCACGGCGGTCGACCGCTACTGCCTGGCCTGCCTGAAGATCTCGATCTTCCTCCCCATGACCGTGCTACTGCCCTGGGGGGCCGACAAGGCCGACCACCTGCTCACGACCATCACCGACCATTTCCCGCTGCCCGGCGACTTCGCCGATCGGGTACGCACCGACCTGGGAGCGGACGCCCACTGGGCGCCCCTGGTGGGCCTGAACGCCCCGCCGCAGCCCCTGGAGTGGCCGCAGCCCGGTCCCGGCACATGGGCCAGGCTCAGCGCGGGCATCGGCGGCGGCATCCTGGCCGCGGCCACCCCCGAGCGCACCGACCGCCTCTATCCGGGTGACGTCGCGCAGTTCGTCGCCCCTTCAGGAGGGGTCAACTTCGCCCACGGCGCGGCGGGTGTCCTGTGGGCGCTGAGGCAGGCCGGAGTCGACATACCCGACGAGCACCTTCGGTGGTTCTCCGACCGAGCGTCCGCTCTCGACGAGGCGCCGCCCGGCTTCTACGACGGCTGGTGCGGCATCGCGTACGCGCTGGACGAGCTGGGCCTGCCCGAGCAGGCGCTCCAGACCCTCGACCGGGTTCGGGGCCTGGAGCCGAAGCAGGCACCCGTCGGAGGGCTGTACTCAGGGCTGCCGGGAATGGGCTTGACGCTGCTGCACTTCGCCGCCAAGACCGGCGACCGGCAGTTGCTCGAGGAGGCGCGGTCCCTGGCCGACTGGCTGATCGAGCACCCGCTGCCCCCGCGGGGGCCGGTGCTGCCTGGCCTGATGCACGGCGGAGCCGGCATCGCGCTGTTCCTCCTCCGCCTGTACGAGGCCGCCCCCGACCCCCGGCTGCTCCTGCAGGCGGAGACGGCGCTGCGCCGCGACATGAAGGTGGTGGACGTGGGCGGTCCCACGCCACCGCCAGGCGTGCCATGGCGGGACCCGGTGCTCAGCACGGGTGGCGCGGGCCTCGCCCTCGTGGCGGACCTGCTAACCGCACACCTCCCGGAGCCGGAGCTGATCGAGTTCCGCGATGATCTGCGCCGAGCGGTGGACAACCACGTCGTGACGGGCGCCGGGCTGTTCACCGGCCGGGCGGGAGGGGTGCTGACGATGGCGAACCTGACCGGAACCGTACGCGCCCGCCATCTGAACGACCTGGCCTGGCACGCGGTGGCGTGGGACGGCCATATCGCGTTCATCGGGGAGCAGGCGCTGCGACTGTCGGCCGACCTGGCCAGCGGTGCCGCCGGCGTGCTCTTCGCACTCCACTGCGCGCTGAACGACGACCGCGCGAGCCTCCCCTTCCTGCGGCCACAGAACCGGTAAAGAGAGGACGAACTATGAAAGCGATGTTAAGAGCGGACGGGCTGACCAAGCGGTACGGTCCTGTACTCGCGGTGAGCAACGTCTCGTTCACTGCCCGGCCCGGCGCCATCACCGGCTTCCTCGGCCCCAACGGCGCCGGGAAGTCCACCACGATGCGGCTGTTCCTCGGGCTCGACAAGCCCACCAGCGGGCAGGCGCTCATCGACGGCAAGCGTATCGACGAGTGGCCCATCCCGGCACGGAAGATCGGCGCGGTGCTCGACACGCAGTGCGCGCACCCCAGCCGCACCGCCATCGACAGCGTGCGGTGGGCGGCCAAGCTGGCCGCGGCGGATCAGGGACAGGCCGAGACCCTGCTCGACCGGGTGGGGCTGACCGAGGTGGCAGGGCAGCGCGTCGGCCGGTTCTCGCTCGGCATGCGCCAGCGACTGGCCCTGGCCATCGCCCTCGTGGGCAATCCTGAGATCGTCGTGCTGGACGAGCCGATGAACGGGCTCGATCCCGACGGCATCGCCTGGCTGAAGGCGCTGCTGGGGCAGTTCAGGGACCAGGGCAGAACGATCTTCCTCTCCAGCCACCTGCTGGCGGAGATGGAGGACCTGGTCGACGACCTGGTGGTGATCGCGCAGAGCAAGATCGTCGGAGCGGGCTCCGCCCAGGCGTTCATCCAGCGCTTCCAGACCAGCGCGGTCACCGTCGAGTGTGACAACCCGGAGGCGCTGAGCGCCGCCATCTCGAAGGCCGGCGGCCGGGTGCTCGGCGTCGTCGGCACGCAGCGGCTGCAGGTCACCGGCGTCACCGCCGTCATGGTCGGAGAGATCGCCAGGGACAACCGCATCGCCATCTTCGGGCTGCGCGAAGAGCGCAACCTGCAGAAGGCTTTCACCCAAGCGACCGGCGACAAGAGCGCCATCAGAGGAGAGGTGGGCTAGGCCATGACATTCGCCAGTCTCTGGTCAGCGGAGATCATCAAGTTCCGCACGCTGAGGAGCTACCTGATCACGGTGATCACGGCCATCGTGCTCGCCGGGGTCATCGCCGCCGGGATCGGCACCGGAATCGACGCGCAGGGCAACATACCCACGCTCGGCACGTCGATCCAGGCCGTCGCCTTCCCCATGGAAGTGGTCATCTACGCGATGGTGGTCCTCGGCGTGCTCATCGCCACGGGCGATCTGCGCAGCGGCACCTTCCGCATCACCGCGGTCATGGCTCCCTGGCCGCGTCAGGTGCTGGTGGCCAAGTTCACCGCGGCCGCGGTGATCGCGTTCGGGGTCGGCGTGGTGTCGACGCTCCTGGCCTACGTGGGCGGGCTGCTGACGGGCGGCAGTGGATATTCGCCGCTGAGCGGTGACGGCACTCTGGTCGTGCTGACGACCCTGGTCGCAGTGCCGCTGGCCACCATCCTCGGCACGGCTTTCGGGCTCTTGCTCCGCAACACCGCCGCGGCGATCTCGCTGCTGCTGGTGTGGGGGCTTGGCATCGAGGCGATCTTCGCCTACATCGTCCCGCCGGAGGTCGTGGCGTTCCTGCCGTTCAAGACAGTCGGGGCGGCCGTCGCGAACCTGCCGCTCGGCCCGCTGCCCGGACTGGGGATGTTCACCCTGTACGTCGCGATCGCCACCGGTCTAGCGATCTTCGTGTACGAGCGACGCGATCTCGGTACTTGAACCCTCCCCCAGCCGAAGCTCAGCACGCGCGGGAGGCTTGGTTCTCGCAACCCGCGGACGCGACTCTACCGGAGGAGAAGCTCATGCACGTCTGGGATTACCTGGCCGAGTACCACGCCGAGCGAGAGGACATCCTCGACGCGGTCGAGCAGGTCCTCGAATCCGGCAGGCTCATCCTCGGCCAGAGCGTGCTGGGCTTCGAGTCCGAGTTCGCCGCCTACCACGGCCTGCGCCACTGCGCGGGGGTCGACAACGGCACCAACGCGATCAAACTCGCCCTGCAGGCGCTCGGCGTGGGCAAGAGTGACGAGGTCATCACGGTGTCCAACACCGCGGCGCCGACCGTCGTGGCCATCGACGCGGTCGGCGCCGTCCCGGTCTTCGTCGACGTGCACCCCGGCACGTACCTCATGGACGTGGATCAGGTGGCCGCCGCCATCACGCCCAGGACCCGCTGCCTGCTGCCCGTGCACCTGTACGGGCAGTGCGTGGACATGGCGCCGCTGCGGCGCCTGGCCGACCGGCACGGCCTGGTGATCCTGGAGGACTGCGCGCAGGCGCACGGGGCACGCCGGGACGGCGTGATCGCCGGATCCATGGGCGATGCCGCCGCCTTCTCCTTCTATCCGACCAAGGTCCTGGGCGCCTACGGCGACGGTGGCGCGGTCGTCACCGACGACGACGCGGTGGACCGCGCCCTGCGCCGGCTGCGTTACTACGGGATGGCGGAGCGCTACTACGTCGTGGACACGCCCGGCCACAACGCCCGGCTGGACGAGCTCCAGGCGGAGATACTCCGCCGCAAGCTACGCAGGCTCGACGGCTACATCGCCGGGCGCGGGGCCGTGGCCGCGCGCTACGCCGACGCGCTCGGCGACACCGACCTGGTGCTGCCCGCCACCGCGCCGGGCAACGACCACGTGTACTACGTCTACGTCGTACGGCACCCGCGCCGCGACCAGATCATCCAGGCCCTCGAGGGCGAGGGCATCCACCTCAACATCAGCTACCCGTGGCCGGTGCACACGATGACGGGCTTCGCCCATCTGGGCTACCGGCCGGGCAGCCTGCCGGTGACCGAGCGCCTGGCCGGGGAGATCTTCTCGCTGCCGATGTATCCCTCGCTGTCGCAGGAGAAGCAGGAACGGGTGATCTCGGTGTTGCGGAAGGTGCTATGACCAGGCATCCCGCACCGCCTCGCACGCGGCGTGATCGGGCAGCAGACCACGCTCCGCGGCCTGCGCGAACGTGGGCGCGGCACGGTCGCGCTCGGACAGCACGAGCTCCAGGTCCCGCGGCAGCGGCAGGCCGAGCTCCGGGTCCAGCACCGAGAGTGCCAGCTCGTTGCGCGGCTCGTACTCCTCTGACAGCAGGTAGGAGATGACCGTGTCGTCCTCCAGCGCCACGAAGGCGTGCCCGACGCCGGGCGGCAGGTAGAGGGCGCAGTGACCGCTCCCGCTGAGCTCCACCTGGTCGACCTGGCGAAAGGTCGGCGACCCGAGCCGCAGGTCCACCACCAGGTCGAGCGCCCTGCCGCGGACGCACCGCACGTATTTGGCGGTTCCCGGCGGCGCCAGCGTGTAGTGCAGGCCGCGCACCACGCCGCGTCTGGAGGTGCTCTGGCTGGCCTGCGCGACGGGGAAGAGCGGATGCCCGAGCGCGGCCACGAAGTCCGCGCGCTGGTAGGCGGTGACGAACTCGCCGCGCTCGTCGGCGTAGGCCACCGGCTGGAAGGCGAAGGCGCCGCGCACCTCGAGTTCCCGGCTAAGCAACGTGGACCTCCGGCACGTAGCGGATCCACTGCCCGCCCGCCTCGCGGAACTCCTGCTCCTTGGTCATGATCTCCGCGGCGTGGTTCCAGGCGAAGAGCACCGCGTAGTCGGGGTAGGGATCGCGGAAGGCCTCGGGCCCCCTGATCGGGATGTGCGAGCCAGGAGTGAGCCTGCCCTGCTTGGCCTGGGTGGTGTCGACGATGAACGGGATCAGGTCAGGCCCGATCCCGCAGTAGTTGAGCACGGTGGCACTCTTGGCGGTGGCGCCGTACCCGGCGACGCTCGCGCCGCGCTCGCGCAGCTCGGTGAGCAGCGCGACCAGGCGGTCACGGGTGTCCGCGGCACGGCCCGCGAAGGCACGCAACGCGGCCGCGTCCGCGATGCCCTGCGCGGCCTCGTCGGCGAGCAGCTCACGCACCGCGGCGCTCTGGTCCCTGGCCCCCTTTCTGGCCAGCGTGTATCTCACCTCTCCCCCGTGGACGGCCAGCCGCTCGACATCGACGAGCTCCAGCCCGTACGGCGCGGCCATCCGCTGCACCGAACCGGCGGAAAAGAGGAAGAAATGCTCATCGTAGATCTGATCGAAGGAGGTCAGGCGGACGACGTCGCCCAGATAGGGGTCCTCGAACACGAACACGCCCTCGGGGCCGAGCAGCGTGGCCACGCCGCGCAGGATCGAGCCGACGTAGGGGATGTGGCACAGCGTGTTGGCCGCGTAGATCACATCGGCGGGCCCGTCGGTGGCGCGGATCCGCTCGGCGACGCCCGACTCGAAGAACTCCTTGCAGACCCTTACCCCCTGGGCCGCGGCACGGTCGGCGACGCCTCCCGACGGCTCCACGCCCAGGTGCCTGACGCCCGCGCGGGCGAGGTTGCCGAGCATGACGCCGTCGTTGCAGCCCAGCTCGACCACGAACGGATCACTCCATTCGCTCATGACCCGCTCGGCGAAGCCGGCGAAGTGCGCACGCATCACCGACGAGCCCGAGGACAGATAGGGATAGCCGTCATGGAACATGCGGTCACGCGGCACCTCCTCCATGAGTTGCACCATGGAGCACGAACCGCATACGCCGACGGCGAGCCGGAAAAAGAACTCCGCCCGTTGTTCCGCTGGCACTCTAAACGCGTCGGACAAAGGCTGCCGCCCGAAGTCGGCAACCTGTTCCAGCCGCCCAGAACAGATCCGACAACACACATCAATTTCCATGACGCCACTATATGTGGCGCTTGTTTACGCGTATAGGGTGGGCCGAATATGAATGTCCTCCGCTGGCTTTCCGCACACGGCGCGATGAAAGCCGAAAGAATTCCACTGGACGAACTCACCGGCTGGCGCCGGGACCGCGGCACCGGCAACCTGGTGCATACGAGCGGGAAATTCTTCAGCGTCGAAGGGGTGGACGTCCACTACCCCGAGGGGCCCGTGTCACGGTGGGCGCAGCCCATCATCAACCAGCCCGAAGTGGGCGTGCTCGGCATCCTCATGAGACGGCTCGACGGCGTGCCCCACCTGCTGCTCCAGGCCAAGCACGAGCCCGGCAACGTCAACGGGGCCCAGCTGTCCCCGACCGTGCAGGCCACCAGGAGCAACTACACGCGCGTGCACGGCGGGCGTCCCGTGCCGTACCTGGACAGGTTCCGCTCGCCGGACGGCCGGGTGCTGAGCGACGTGCGGCAGTCGGAGCAGGGCAGCTGGTTCTACCGCAAACGCAACAGGAACATGGTCATCGAGATCACCGACGACCTCGCGCCGTCGCCCGGCTTCCGCTGGCTGGCCCTGGACGACGTGCTCGACCTGCTGTCGGTGCCCGACGTGGTGAACATGGACACCAGGACCGTGCTGTCCTGCCTGCCGCCGTCCGTATGGGGGGACGATCACGCCATGCCCGGCCGTTCCCGGCACGACATGGGCGAGATCCTGAGCTGGATCACCCAGCGGCGCTCGACGATCGAGATCCACGTCGAGCGGATACCGCTCGACCGAGTCGGCGGCTGGCGGAGGGAACGCGGCGCGATCTCCCACGAGACGGGCAGGTACTTCGCCGTGATGGGGGCGAGCGTGACCGCCAGCGACCGTGAGGTGGGCGCCTGGACGCAGCCGATGATCGAGCCGACCGCACCCGGGGTCGTGGCGTTCCTGCTCAACTGGTTCGACGGCGTGCCGCACGTGCTGGTCAGGGCCCGGGTCGAGCCTGGCTATGCCGATGTCGCCGAGCTGGGGCCGACCGTGCAGTGCGCTCCCGCCAACCACGACACACCTCCGCCGTTCCTGGCGGAGGTGCTCGGCACGCCGCCCGGCCGAGTGCTCTTCGACACCATGCTGTCGGAGGAGGGCGGGCGCTTCTATCACGCGCGCAACCGCTACCTCATCGTCGAGACCGACGCCGACCACACGCACCCGGACTTCCGCTGGGTTTCCCTGCCGCAGCTGACCGAGCTGCTGCGGCACAGTCACTACCTCAACGTGCAGGCCAGGACGCTCATCGCGTGCTTGTACAGCATGGTGCGAGAGATGGCCGCAGCGCGTTAGCCACGGTTTCCGCGAGTCCTTCGTCCAGCTCGACGCGCGGGCTCCAGCCGGTCACGGCGGTGAAGCGCGACGCGTCGATCTCGACGTCCAGAAAGTCGCCGGAGGTGGCATGCGCGGGCGGCGGCACGGATCGCAGCGGCACGGGCCGGCGGCCCGTGTGCTCGCCGACCGTCCTCGCGACCAGCCCGAACAGGGTGGCGACCGGCACCGGACGTCCCGTGCCCACCACCCAGTGCCGTCCCGCCAGCGTGCCGGCGTGGTCGAGCGCGGCCACCAGGGCGCCTGCCGCGTCGCGCGCGTGCAGCAGGTCGCGTTTCATCCGCCCGTCTCCCCACATCTGCAGCGGCTCGCCGGTCAGGGCACGGCGCACCATGGCGGACACCACGCCGCGTTCGGCGCCGTCGGGGCGGCAGCCGTACACGGTGGGCAGCCGTACGGAGACGCCACGCACGAGCCCGTCCGACGTCGCGCGCATGAGCGCGGTCTCGGCGGCCAGTTTCTGCCGGTCGTAGAGGCTTGCCGGGCGGTCCGGCTCGGTGCCGTCGATGCGGCCCGCCGCGCCTGACTGCGACGTCGAGCCGGCGAACACCACGACAGGTCTCGCGCGCCGGATCGCGGCGAGCACGTCGATCAGGATGCCGACGTTGACCCGCTCGCCCGTGTCGTCGCCCTCGGCCACGCGCCAGGCCCGCGCGCCGTCGTGGCGGGCCACGAGGTGGAAGACGGCGTCGGCGCCCGCCACCGCCGAGGCGACCTGATCCTGCGCGGTGAGGTCCGCCGCGGCGGTCTCCGTCTCCGCCCTGCCGGTGAGCCGCGGCGGCTCACGCGAGGCGACCAGGCGCAGCCTGATGTCCCGGTCCGCGAGCAGGGCGGCGACCTGCGAGCCGATCAGCCCCGTGGCCCCGAGGACCACGACGAGGCGTCGGTACGCGGTCACGCCGGGCCGCCGCCGATCCCTTCCGCCGTCTCCCACTCGTCGAGGTTCATCAGCATCAGCTCGAAGTGGTCGCGCAGCTTGCCGCGATACGTCTGGTTGGCCGCGCGCAACCGGGCGACCTCCCGTCCCAGCGACTCGTCACTGTCGATGCCCTGCTCGTCGGCCGCCTTGGCCAGCATCGTGCCACGCCTGAGCAGCGCGTCCTCGATCAGCTCCCGGCTGTAGCGCTGGGCGTCCTGGATGTACTGGTCGGCGGTCTGCTGGGCCTGCGAGAGCAGGCTCGCGGCGTATACATGCGCCTCCTGGACACGGTTGGCCACCGCACGCGACGCGGCCTGCTCGTTCGGGTCGACGCGGGCCAGCCCGGTCTCCCTGGCCTTGGCCTGCGGCTGCTCCTTGGGAGGTGCGGCGGGCTCCGGCCGGCTCTCCGCCTGCCGCGTCGCGGCGTCGCGCAGCAGCTTGACCTCGGCCTCCAGCGCCTTCTTCTCCTGCGTCAGCCGTACCAGCTCGGCCTCGACCCGATCGAGGAGGTGGTTGACCTGGTGCTCGTCCAGGCCGCGCTTGCCCAGTGGGGCACGGCGGAACACCACCGAACGCAGCACCGACGGGCTCAGCCGCTCAGCGGGGAGGTCGTCGCCCCGCGCCTGGGGCTCGTCCCACTGCGGCTCCTCCCAGGCGTCCTCCTGCCATCCGTTGTTGTCGCCGCCGGCGTTGCTGTTGTCGCCGGCCGTTTCCTCGGCCCACGGCATCAGGTCCTGGGCCGCGCCGTGCCCGTTGCCGTTCAGCGGCCGGCCCGGCGGGGGAAACGGTTCCATCGAGTCGTTCATGTGGCAAACCTCCGGGAAGGCGTGACGGCGGTAGCGAATCTCTCCAGTCGGATGCGGCTGTCGCTGAAGCCGTTCGCCCGCAGCATGGCCACCGTGTTGTCGACCATGCCCGGCGGGCCGCACACGTAGGCGTCGTAGCCCTCCCAACGGCCATAGCGGCTGACGGCCTCGCCCACGGTGCCCGTGGTGGCCACGTTCTGGTCCTCCAGCTCCGACAGCGCCGCGCGGACAGTGAGCCAGGGGAACTTCTCCTCCCAGCTACGCAGCACGTCGAGGTCGTACAGCCCGTCGGGCTCTCGCGCACCGGCGAACACCGACACCCACGGCGGCACCGGCAGCTTGGTGACGTGCTCGAGAATGGCTTTGATCGGGGCGAACCCGGTGCCGCCCGCGATGAGCAGGATGTTGCGCCCCGTGTTCGGGTTGAGCGTGAAGGTGCCGACGGGTGCGCCCAGCTTCACGACCTCGCCCTCGCGTACGTCGCAGACCAGCGCGCGGCTCACCGCGCCGCCCGCCTTGACGTGCAGCTCGATGGTGTTGTCACGGCGCGGCACGTTGGCCATCGAGTAGTAGCGCCACATGTTGGGCCACTGCTTGACCGCCACGGGCGCAGACTGTCCTGGGACGTACTTGAAGGGCCGGTCCACCAGCAGCCGCAGCACCGCCACATCCACGCTTCTCCGCTCGTGGCTGATCACCTCGGCCGTCCAGTACGGAGGTCGGAGGCTGGCGTCCTGCCGCGCCCCTTCCGCCAGCGTCCGGGTCAGCAGGGACAGGAAGTCCCGCCACTCCTCCTCGATCGCCTCATTCCACAGATTTCCCGAAAAGCGCTGCATGGTGTGCACCAGACTGGCGCTCCACTGCTCGTAGTGCACGCCCTGGATGCCGAACTTCCGGTGGCTACGCGCGAGCTGGTGCAGGTAAGGCGTGATCTCCGACAGGTTCTGCGCATGCTCCACGACGTACGACAGCGCCGTCATCAGCCGCTCGCGCTGGCGGCGCATGTGGACGGGGAACAGCTCGCGCAGCGCGGGCGCGCGGAGGAACAGGTCAGAGAACAGGTAGAGCGGCACGTTGTCGCCATATTTGGCAACAAGCTCAAAATTAGCTTTCACTTGGGTGAACGCGGGGGCGCTTGCGCCATGGGGCGACAGCTCTACGCTCGTGCCCGGCATTAGGCCTCCAGCCTCTGTCAACGCTCGACTTGCCACAAGTCTCGCGCCGGCCGGGGCAGGCTTGTAGTCGCCTGAGTCATGGGCCCCGTATGACATCTGTCAGGTCACGCTCGCGACGGAGAAACGCCCAGGCCCGCACGGCTGACGCACCGACACACCGGCGCGGCGCAACGAACCACCGGCGTGGCGCAACGGACCACGGCGATGCCGCCACGGGGCGCGCGCGCACCCGCGCTGAACGCGCCACCCCACGTGTCATGGGCGCGGCGGGCAGTCGCGGGCGCGTGCGTGCCGTGGTGTGGGTCAGGCGGCGGCGGTGGCCATCTTGCGTAGGCGGGCCAGCGCGTCGCGCTCGATGCGGCGGGCGCGGTCACGGCCGATGCCGTAGCGCTCGCCCACCTCGGTCAGCGTGTGCTCGCGCCCGTCCACCAGCCCGTAGCGCCACCGCAGCATCTCGCTGGTCGGCCCCTCGAGGCCGGTCAGCCACTGGTCCAGGCGCTCCCGCTCGAGGATGTCGATGGCCTGCTGCTCGGGATCGGCCCACGTCTCGTCGGCGATCATGTCGCCGAGCTCCGTCTCGTCCTCGTCCCCCACCCCGAGCTGGAGCGAGACCGGGTCGGACGCCCAGCGCCGCAGCTCGCGCACGCGCTCGATCGGCAGGTCGAGGATCTCGGCGAGGTCGTCATCGGTCGGCTCGGCGTCGAACTCGGCCAGCATGTCGCGCCGGACCCGCATCAGCCGGGTCATCTGCTCCCCCGCGTGCGTGGGCAGGCGGACCGGGCGGGCCTGCTCGTGGATGGCGCGGCCCACCGACTGCCGGATCCACCAGGTCGCGTACGTCGAGAACTTGTACCCCCGCCGGTAGTCGAACTTCTCGACCGCCCGCACCAGCCCCAGGTTGCCCTCCTGCACCAGATCGATCAGGGGCATCCCCCGCCCCGAGTATTTCCTGGCCACCGCCACCACCAGGCGCAGGTTGGCCTGGATGAACTCGTCCTTGGCCCGCTGGCCCGAGATGGCCAGGCGCTCCAGCTCCTCGTCGGCCGCGTCCCCGATCCGCGGCTCCGAGCCCCCGCTGTCGAGCAGCTGCTCAGCGAAGAGACCCGCCTCTATCCGCTTGGCGAGCTCCACCTCTTCCTCCGCCGTGAGCAGCGGGACCCGGCCGATCTCAGCCAGGTATGTCCCCAGCAGATCGCGCTCCGCGACGTGCTGCTCCTGCGTGCGACTCCCCGTAGGCCTTGCCATCCCCAGGCACCTCGTTCCGCAGCTGCGTTCTATACCCGGCCAACGTCCGGCCAGAAGCAAAGATTCCCTAAAGCACTACGTCCGAGGGATGGTTCTGGATGTCCTACTCAAGGAGGAGACCGTCGTGAAACACCTGGTGAACGAGGGGGACGCCGGGCCGGTAGGCCAGGTGTACATAGGAGGGGGCGTCGAGCACGACCACGTCCGCGCGGGCCCCGGGCCGCAGCCAGCCTACGTCCGTGCGCCGTAGCGCGCGTGCTCCGCCGTACGTCGCCGCCCTGACCGCCTCCAGCGGCGTCATCCGCATCTCGCGCACCGCCAGCGCCACGCAGAAGGCCATCGACGACGTGAACGACGACCCCGGGTTGCAGTCGGTCGCCAGCGCCACGGTCGCCCCCGCGTCGATCAGCCGCCGCGCGTCAGGGTACGGCGAGCGCGTCGAGAACTCGGCCCCGGGCAGCAGCGTCGCCACGGTGTCCGAGGACGCCAGGGCGTCCACGTCGGCCGGCGTCAGGTGGGTGCAGTGGTCGGCGGAGGCCGCGCCCAGCTCGCAGGCGATCCGCACGCCGGGCCCCTCCCCGAGCTGGTTGGCGTGCACCCTGGCCCCCAGCCCCGCCTTGAGCCCGGCGCCCAGGATCTCGCGCGTCTGGTCGCCGTCGAACGCCCCGCGCTCGCAGAAGACGTCCACCCATTTCGCGTACGGTGCGCACGCGTCGAGCATCTCCCCCGCGACGAGCCGTACGTAGGAGTCGGCGTCCATGTCCGCGGGCACGACGTGCGCACCCAGGAACGTCGTCTCGTCGGTCAGCCTGGCGGCGATCCTCAGCGCGCGCCGCTCGTCCGCGACGGTCAGGCCGTACCCGCTCTTGATCTCCACGGTGGTCGTGCCCTGGGCGAGCATCTCGTTGACCAGGCCCAGCGTACGGGCGGCCAGCTCGGCGTCGCCGGCCCGCCGGGTGGCGGCGACCGTGGTCCTGATGCCGCCCCCCGTGTACGGCTCGCCGGACATGCGGGCCTGGAACTCGGCCGTCCGGTCACCGGCGAAGACCAGATGGGCGTGGCTGTCCACGAAGCCGGGGATGACGGCCCGGCCCTCGACGTCCACCCGCTCGTCGGCGTCGGGAGCCCGATCAGCGGGCCCGACCCAGGCGACCAGCTCGTCGTCCAGGACGAGCGCCGCGTCCTCGATCTCCTCGCGTTCGGGGTCGCCCGTGTAGAGCAGCCCGATCCCGTCGATCAGCGTCGTGGTCATCGCACGCTCCCAATCGCCTCAGCCAGCAGGGATCCGACGTCGCCGAGCTCGTGCCGCCCGTCCGTGACGATCCGGCGGCCGCCGGAGACCACCGAGTGCACGTCCGCCGCCGTGGCCGCGTACACCACGGCCTCCAGTCCGCGCGCGCCCGCCGTACGCACGGAGTCGAGCCGTACCGACACCAGGTCGGCCCAGGCGCCGGGCACGAGCAGGCCCGCGTCGGGGAAGCCGAGTGAGGTGTGGCCCCTGCCCGTGGCGGCGGCGAGCAGCTCGGCGGCGCTCCAGTTGCCGCGCTTGCCGCTGCCCAGCCGCTCGTCCAGCTCCACGGCCCTGGCCTCCTCGAACAGGTCGATCATGGCGTGGCTGTCGGAGCCGAGCGTGATCTGCGCGCCCCGGTCGGCCGACGCCCTGGCCGGGCCGATGCCGTCGGCGAGGTCGCGTTCGGTGGTGGGGCACATGCAGATGTACGTGCCGGACTGCGAGATCAGCTCGATGTCCACGTCGGTCAGGTGGGTGGCGTGCACCGCGGTCGAGCGCGGGCCGAGCGCGCCCCGCTCGTGCAGCACCTGGACCGGCGTGGCCGCGTACATCTCGACGCACGCGGTGTTCTCCGCCGGCTGCTCGGACACGTGCATGTGCAGCGGCGCCGCGTACCGATGGGAGAAGTCGACCACGGCCGGCATCTGCTCGGGCGGCACCGCGCGTACCGAGTGGATGGCCGCGCCGATCTCCACGTCGAGCTGCCCCTCGTACGCCCCCGCCAGCTCCTCGGCCCTGGAGGCCCAGCCCTCGGCGGACCCGTCGCTGAAGCGCAGCTGCGCGCCGGAGAGCGGGGCGCCGATGCCGCCGGACAGGTAGCAGGTGTCGAGCAGCGTGATGCGCAGGCCCGCGTCGCGGGCCGCGCGGATCAGGGCGTGGCCCATCGCGTTGGAGTCGTCGTACGGGCGGCCGTCCGGCGCGTGGTGCAGATAGTGGAACTCGCCCACGCAGGTCACCCCGGCCAGCGCCATCTCGGCGTAGACGGCCGTGGCCAGGCGGAGGTAGGAGTCGGGATCGAGTGCCGCCGCCACCTCGTACATCTGCTCGCGCCAGGTCCAGAAGTCGCCCTTGCCCTCCTGGACGATGCCGCGAAGGGCCCGGTGGAAGGCGTGGGAGTGGGCGTTGGCCAGTCCGGGGACGGTCAGCCCCGGCAGTCGCTCGGCCGGGCCCGGCGGGCCCTGGCCGATGCTCGCGATCCTGGCGCCCTCGACCTCGATGAGCACGCCTTCCGCGACGCCGTCGGGCAGCCAGGCCTGCTCACACCAGTAGGTCAGCGACACAGATCCTCCAGCACGTCCGCGAGTGCGATGACCCCCGCCTCGCAGTCTGCCTGCTCGGCGTGCTCGTGGGGAGAGTGGGACACACCGGTGGGGTTCCTGACGAACAACATCGCGCTCGGAACGCCCGCCGTGGCCAGGATTCCCGCGTCGTGGCCCGCTCCCGTGGGCAGGATGGGCGCGGGCGTGTCGCCCCCCGCGACCCGGGCCAGCCGTTCCCTGAGCGCCACGCCGAAGTCGACCACCGGCGTCCACGACTCCTCCCGGACCTCGACCCGCCCGCCCGCGCCGTGGCCCGCCGGGGGCGGGACTTCTGGGCCGGCCGCTTCGGCTGCCGCGCGCGCCAGCTCGGCGACGAGGTCGCGTACGGCGCTCTCGTCCGCGCCGCGGGCGTCGAGCCAGGCCGAGACGAGGCCGGGGATCGCGTTGGCGTTGCCGGGCGAGACGCGTACCTTGCCCACCGTCGCCACCACCCCGCGCTCCGCCGCGGCCGCGCGGGCGGCCAGCACCATGCGGGCGAACGGCAGCATCGGGTCGTCCCGGTCGGCCAGCCGCGTGGTGCCCGCGTGGTCGGCCCGGCCGTGGAAGTCGAACCGCCACCGCCCGTGCGGCCAGATCGCCTGGGCCACCCCGACCGGCCGCCCCTCGTCGACGAGGCCGCGGCCCTGCTCGACGTGGAGCTCCACGAACGTGCCGACCATGGCGAGCGTCTCGTCGTCCCGCCCGATCTCGTACGGCGCCCGCCCCGCCTTCGTCAGGACGTCCGCCAGCGTGTCGCCGGAGTCGTCCGTGAGCGCGAGCGCCCTGCCCGGCTCCAGCACGCCCGTGAGCAGCCGCGACCCCATGCACGGCACCCCGAACCTGGCGCCCTCCTCGTCGGTGAAGCACACGACCCCGACCGGCACGGCCGGTTTCGTTCCCCGTTGCCGGAGGAGGTCCAGCGCCGCGAAGGCCGACACGACTCCGAGCGGCCCGTCGTACGCGCCGCCCTGCCGTACGGAGTCGAGATGGCTCCCGGTGACGACCCCTGGACGCTCGCGTGAGGGAGCACCCCACCAGGCCCAGAGGTTGCCGTTGCGGTCTTCGCGCAGGTCGAGCCCCCTGCGCCGGGCCTCGCCCGCGAACCACTCGCGCAGCTCCATGTCAGCGTCCGACCAGGCGTCCCTGACGTAGCCCCCGGTCGCCGGATCCCGTCCTATGTGCGCGAGTGGTTCAAGCAGCATGGCATCACTGTAGTGAATGGATCCATTCAGCTAGTTGACCGGGCCGCCTCTGGGCCGCAGGGTCAGCTCGGTGAGGTGGGCGTCGGGGCCCGCGGTGACGACGGCGAGCACGGCCCGCGCCACGGACTCCGGCTTGAGGTACTTCTCGGGCTCGAACTCGCCGCCCTCGTACCGGCGCAGCTCGCGCTGCATGTCGGTGGCGGTCCGGCCGGGGTAGACGGTGGTGACCCTGAGCTCGGGCTCCTCCAGCCGGAGCGCGTCGGCGAACGCCTTCAGCGCGAACTTGCTGGCGGCGTACGCACCCCATTCGGGGTTGGCCCGCTGCCCCGAGCCCGAGTTGACGCAGACGACGTGCCCGCCGGCCCGCCTGAGCGCGGGCAGGAGCAGCCTGGTCAGCTCGGCGACCGCGACGACGTTCACCTCCAGCGTCTCGCGCCAGGCGTCGGCGGCCAGGTCGGCGATCCTGCCCATGCGGTTGATCCCGGCGGAGTGCACCAGCACGTCGAGCCGGTCGATCCCGGCGACGTCCGGCTCCGCGACCCTCGTCAGCTCCACCGGCCAGGGCCGCGCGTCGGGCAGCTCGGCCGCCACGGCGGCCAGCGACTCCTCGTCCCGGCCGTTGAGTATCACGTGATGCGTGGGGCCCAGGGCCTTGGCCACGGCCGCGCCGATCCCCCGCGAAGCGCCGGTGACCAGCGCCGTCGGTCGTTCATTCATCAGACACCCCCGAGGAAGCCCCGCCGTCAGGCTGGGGAGGAATTGGACCGCCGGATAGGAACGTACCGGTCTCGTCGGTCATCCGCTCGTATTCCTCGAGCCGAGCCTGGGTGCGCAGCGGCGCGGCGTCGGCCATGGCCTCGACCAGGGCCATGGCCAGGGCCAGCGGCGCCGCGTGCGAATCGAACACGAGCCGGTCGCCGACGGGCGCGTCCAGCACGACCTCAGCCGGGAAATCGGATTTATCAGTTATAGCCGCCACCCGCAGCCCCAGCTTCTCCGCATACTCGAGGGCCTGCACGGCCTCCGCCGGGTACCTCGGCAGGACCACGGCCACCACCCACTCCGCGCCCGCCCTGCGCGCGGCGTGCAGCCCGTCCACCAGCTCCGACCCGCCGTGCGTGAGCAGCCGCACGTCGGGGTGGATGCGGCGGGCGTAGTAGGCGAAGGTGGTGGCCAGCCCGCACGAGACCCGCAGCCCCACGACGGGCAGCGGCTCGGTGGCGGCCAGCTGCTCGCCCAGCTCCTTGAGCGGGAACGTCGCCAGCCGCTCCCTGACAAGTGCGAGATTACGGATCTCGCAGTCGATGGCCCCGCGCAGCAGGCTCTCCTGCGGGACCTCAACTCCGCCCCCGCCCAGGACCAGCGGGCGCAACGCCTGGCGCAGCTCGGGATATCCGGCGAACCCCAGAACCATGGCGAACCGGGTCACGGACGGCTGGCTCACCCCTGCCCGCTCGGCCAGCTCCACGCTGGACAGGAAGATCGCCTCGTCGAGATGCTCGCTGAGGTAGTGCGCGATCCGCCGTTGCACGGGCGACAGCCTCCGGCCATCCAGCAGCACACCCAGCCCACCGTGATATCCGTCCGCCACGCCCATCTCCAACGCTCACCACCCCGCATTCTCATCCCCTGACGTCACAACCGCCCCACCGCTCTCCGCCCACCGGCTCACCGCGCCCCCTCTTCGGGCGCCGCGTCGGCGGGACGATGTGCGGTGGGCCCGGCGTGACGCGGACAGCGGCCAGGGGTCAGGACTCGCGCATCGGGATGCGGACGCCACGCGTGGCCGCCACCTCGGCGGCCTCCTCGTATCCGGCGTCCACGTGCCGCATGACCCCGGTCCCAGGGTCGTTGGTCAGCACCCGGTTGAGCTTCTCCCCCGCCAGGGCGGTCCCGTCGGCCACCGTCACCTGGCCGGCGTGGATGGACCGCCCGATGCCGACCCCACCGCCATGGTGGATGGACACCCAGGCAGCCCCGGAGGCCGTGTTCAGCATGGCGTTGAGCAGCGGCCAGTCGGCGATCGCGTCCGAGCCGTCGGCCATGGCCTCGGTCTCGCGGTACGGCGAGGCGACGGACCCGCTGTCGAGGTGGTCGCGCCCGATCACGATGGGCGCCCGCAGCTCGCCCGACGCCACCATGTCGTTGAAGCGCTCCCCGGCGAGGTTGCGCTCCCCGTACCCGAGCCAGCAGATCCGCGCGGGCAGCCCCTGGAAGTGCACCTTCTCCCCGGCCTTCCTGATCCACCGCGAGAGGGCCTCGTTCTCGGGGAAGAGCTCCAGGATGGCCCGGTCGGTGGCGGCGATGTCGGCGGGATCGCCGCTCAGCGCCGCCCACCGGAACGGCCCCTTGCCCTCGCAGAACAGCGGCCTGATGTACGCGGGCACGAACCCGGGGAAGTCGAAGGCCCGCCCGTAGCCGGCCAGCCGCGCCTCGCCCCTGATGGAGTTGCCGTAGTCGAAGACCTCCGCCCCCGCGTCCTTGAACCCCACCATGGCCTCCACGTGCCGCGCCATCGAGACCCGCGCCCGCTCCGTGAACCCGGCGGGATCCTTGTCCCGCTCCGCGGCCATGTCCTCGAAGGCGATCCCCAGCGGCAGGTACATCAGGGGATCGTGCGCCGAGGTCTGGTCGGTGACGATGTCGATCTCGGCCCCGCGCGCGAGCAGAGCGGGCACGGCCTCCGCCGCGTTCGCCACGACCCCGATGGACAGGGCCTCGCGGGCGTCGCGCGCCGCGTACGCCAGCCGCAGCGCCTCATCCAGCGACGCCGCCTCCACGTCGAGGTAGCGGTGCTCGATCCGCCGGGCGACCGAGCGCGGGTCGCAGTCGATGCAGATGACCACGCCGCCGTTCATGGTGACGGCCAGGGGCTGGGCTCCGCCCATCCCGCCGAGCCCGGCGGTCAGCGTGATCGTGCCCGCCAGCGACCCGCCGAAGCGCTTAGCCGCCACGGCGGCGAACGTCTCGTACGTCCCCTGCAGGATGCCCTGCGTGCCGATGTAGATCCACGAACCGGCCGTCATCTGCCCGTACATGGTGAGCCCGGCCGCCTCCAGCCGCCGGAACTCCTCCCAGTTGGCCCAGTCGGGCACCAGGTTGGAGTTGGCGATGAGCACCCGGGGCGCCCACTCGTGGGTGCGGAACACACCCACCGGGCGCCCCGACTGCACCAGGAGGGTCTCGTCGCCCTCGAGCGTCGTCAGCGTCCTGACCAGCGCGTCGAACGACGCCCAGTCACGCGCCGCCTTGCCCGAGCCGCCGTAGACGACCAGCTGCTCGGGGTGCTCGGCGACCTCCGGATCCAGGTTGTTCTGGAGCATGCGGAGCGCCGCCTCCTGCGGCCACCCCTTCGCGGTGATCGTCGTGCCTCGTGGCGCGCGCACGCTGCGGCTCATCGTGACCCTCCTGAATGAAGGCATTCATCTTTGTCACCCGCAGAGTACATTGAGGGAGGGTGCGGGGCCCTAGCCGACAAGGAACTGGGTGGCGGCCAGCTCCCGGTAGAGCTCGTCCTCGCCGACCAGCGAGTCGTGCGTCCCGACCGCCCGTACGCCGCCGCCCTCCATGACCACGATCCGGTCCGCGTTCGTCACGGTGGACAGCCGGTGAGCGATCACCAGCACGGTGGTCTCCGCGGCCACCTCGGCGATGACCTCGCGCAGCCGCAGCTCGTTGACCGCGTCGAGCTGCGAGGTGGCCTCGTCGAGCAGCAGCAGCCTGGGCTTGCGCAGCAGCGCCCTGGCGATGGCCACGCGCTGCCGCTCGCCGCCCGACAGCAGCACGCCGCGGTGCCCGACCGGCGTCTCCAGCCCCTCGGGCAGCCTGGCCACCAGGTCGTCGAGCCTGGTACGGGTGACGGCACGGCGCAGCTCCTCCTCGGTGGCGTCCTGGGCGGCGAAGAGCAGGTTCTCGCGGAGTGTTCCGGCCAGCACGGGAGCGTCCTGCTCGACGTACCCCAGGGCGGCCCGCAGCTCGCCCAGCGGCCAGTCGCGAATGTCGCGCCCGCCGATCCCGATGGTCCCGCTCTGGTGGTCGTAGAAGCGTTCGAGCAGCGCGAACACCGTCGACTTGCCCGCTCCCGACGGCCCCACCAGCGCGGTCAGCCCGCCGGGCGGCACCTCGAAGCTCACCCCGTCGTGCACGGTCGGCCGGTCCTCGCCGTACCTGAAGACCACGTTGTCGAACGTCACCCCGACCGGCTCGGCCGTGCCCGCGACGGCGGCGCTGACCGGCTCGGCGGGCAGGTTCTCGATCTCCTTGATCCGCTTCATCGCAGCCAGTCCCTGCTGGAGCTGCACGCCGCCCTGGACGAGCTGCCCGATCGGCGGCACGAGGTAGAAGAGGTACAACAGGAACGCGATCAGCGACGACACCTCGAGCGCGCCGGAGGCGACCCTGGCCCCGCCGACGGCGAGCACCGCCAGGAACGCGATCTGCACCGCCATCCACGTCGCCACTCCCGCGAGCGACGTCCAGCCGGCGACCTGCAGCCCTCTGTCGCGGGCGCGCTCCGCCGCGTCGCCCACCACCGCGATCTCCCGCTCCTCCGCCCCGCTGGCCTTGACGGTCCGGTACGCCTGCAGCGCCCGGTCCAGCACGGCGCCCATCTCGCCCACGGCCTCCTGGGCCTGGGTCTGCGCCCGCTCGATCTTCGGCATGATCAGCGCGACCAGCCCGCCGATCACCACCACCACGAGCAGCGTGACCAGCAGCAGCACGCCGTCCATGGTCGCCATCATGACGATGGCCCCGACCAGCATGAACGCGGCGCTGACGGACTCGACGATCCCGTTGGTCAGCACGGCCCGCAGCAACGTCGTGTCACCGGTCACCCGCGCCAGCAGGTCGCCCGGCTTGAGCCGGTCCACGTCCGCGACCTTGAGCCGCAGCATCCGGTCGACGAGCCGGCGTCTGGCGCCGAGCACGATGCCCTCGCCGGTGCGCTCCATCAGGTAGCTTCCCCCGGCCGACACGACCGCGCCGATCAACACCGCCGCGGTCAGCCCTAACAGCGGCCCGGCCATCGATCCCGCCTCGCCGAACGCGTCCACGACGTACTTGGCCAGCAACGGCATCGAGAGCCCCGCGGCCGAGCCGATCAGGCCCAGCAGCCCGCCCAGGAACAGGACCTTCCGGTGCGGGCGGATGTAGGCGAGCAACTCCTTGACCACTGCATCTCCTCTCGCGACATATCCCGACTTTCTCCAACGAACGAGGCGGCACGATCCGCACCCCGCAGACAGGGTCAACCTAAATTGACGACCTAAGTATGTCAACTTTGGTTGACCCCTCATTCCTGAGGAGGAGACGACATCCGGAGGCGACACCCAGACGAATAGGGCGTCGAGGAACCCGGCCGGAACCTCGTACGACCGATCAGCCCTTCGAAAGGACCGAAAATGGAGCTCCGGATCAACCGGCGCGCTCTAGTCGGACTTGGCCTCGCCGCAGCGGTCGCAGCGTCGTCGTTGGCCGTGCTCCGTACCGACTCCGGCACCGCTTCCTCGCACCGCGAGGCCCCGATGATCGCGGGCGACCCGCAGCACGACAACACGGACGTGTACGCGTTCGTGAGCCCCGACAAGGCCGACACGGTGACCTTGCTGGCGAACTGGATCCCGTTCGAGGAGCCCAACGGCGGCCCGAACTTCTACCCGTTCGCCACGAAGTCCCGTTACAACATAAAGATCGACAACGACGGCGACGCCAGGCCCGACATCACCTACGAGTGGACGTTCCGCAACGAGGACAAGCGCGGCACCACCACGTTCCTGTACAACAACGGCCCCGTCACCTCGCTCGACGACCCGAACCTGCTCTTCCGCCAGCGCTACACGCTCAAGAAGATCACTCCCGCCGGCAGCAGGACCCTGGTCAGCGACGCCATCGCCGCGCCGAGCAACGTCGGCCCGGCCTCCATGCCCGACTACGGCACCCTGCGCGCCCAGTCCATCAAGAGTCTGCCCGGCGGCGGCAAGGTGTTCGCCGGCCAGTCGGACGAGGCGTTCTTCCTGGACCTGCGCGTGTTCGACCTGCTCTACGGGGGCAACCTGGCCGAGGTCGGCCAGGACACCGCCAAGGGCTACAACGTCAACACCGTGGCCATCCAGGTGCCCGCCAAGGAGCTGGCACTCAAGGGCGACGTCAAGCGCAACCCGGTGATCGGCATCTGCTCGACGACGGACAAGTTCAACGGCAGCAGGTACGTCCAGGTCTCGCGCCTGTGCAACCCGCTGGTGAACGAGGTCGTCTCGCCCGCCGGGCTCAAGGACGCCTTCAACGCCCTGTCCCCGGAGCAGGACGCCGACGTGGCGCCGCTGGTCAAGCGGGTCACCGACCCCGAGGTGGCCAGGCTGCTCGAGGCCATCTACGGCATCAAGGCCCCCGCGACCCCGCGTGCCGACCTGGTCGAGATCTTCCTGACCGGCATCGCCAAGCAGAACGGCCCCATCAAGGCCGACCTGAACTCGCAGGTGCTCAACAAGGACGCGGGCAAGCTGCGCCCCGCCGAGATGCTGCGGCTGAACATGGCGATCCCGCCGGCGAAGGACCCGAACCGCCTCGGCGTGCTGGCCGGTGACCTGCAGGGGTTCCCGAACGGCCGCCGACTCGCCGACGACGTCGTGGACATCGAGCTGCAGGCCGTGGCCGGCGCCGCGCTGACCGGCAAGCTCGTGCCCGGGCTGACGGACAAGGTGGACAAGAACGACAAGCCCTTCCTCCAGTCGTTCCCGTACATCCCGCTGCCCAGCAACGTCGCGGTGAACCAGCGCTAACTCCCTGACCGGCCTGCTCCCTCTCCAAGCAGGCCGGTCCGCCCTCCGGCGGCAGACCCCTCTCCCACCGTCTGCCGCCGATATGAGGCCGGCCGGCCGGGTCCCCGTCACGGCCGGCCGGCTGTCACCCCTCGAGGTCCCTCAGCACTGGAGCCTTGGACATGCGTTCCCTCGCCGTATTCGCCGGACTGGCCCTCCTCGGGGCCATGGCCTTCACGATCTTCTCGTTCTCGGCGGCGCCATCGGAGCAGCCGGTGGCGCAGGCCGAGCCGTTCACCGAGACGCTGCAGGAGCGGCTCAAGCGCCTGCCGGGCGACTACCGCGGCTGGGCCGAGCTCGCCTCCCAGTACGTCGACCAGGCCAGGATCACCGGCGACCCGTCGTACTACACCAAGGCCGAAGGCGCGATCGCCACGGCCGCCAAGCTGAGGGCGGGCGACGACGCGGTGCTCACCGGCCAGGCGGCGCTCGCCGCGGGCCGCCACGAGTTCGCCGACGCGGTGCGGCTGGCCGAGTGCGCCATCCGCGCCAACCCGTACGGCGCCGCGGCCTACGGCGTGCTGGCCGACGCGAAGACGCAGCTCGGGGACCTGCGCGGGGCGCAACGAGCGGTGGAGGAGATGATGGGCCTGCGTCCCGGAGTGGCGGCGTTCGCCCGCGCCTCGTACGCGGCCGAGCTCCGCGGCGACCTGGCGGGGGCCCGCAAATACCTGGAGCTGGCGGAGAGCGACGCCTGGTCGCCCGCCGACGTCGCCTACGCCCGCTACTACCAGGGCGAGCTGGCGCTCCACTCCGGCGATCTCACCACGGCGGCCGACCGGTACGCCAAGGCCCTGCAGGTCTACCCCGCCTACCCGTCGGCCCTCGCGGGCCAGGCCAGGACCGCCGCGCTGGCCGGCCGCCTGGCGGAGGCGCTGGCCCTGTACGACACGGTCGTCGAACGCCTGCCTCTCCCCCAGTACCTGATCGAGCAGGGCGAGACCCGGCTCAAGGCGGGCCAGACCCCTGACTGGACGCTGCTCAAGGCGCAGCGCAAGCTGTTCCAGGCGGCGGGCGTGCGCGACGACCTGACCTGGGCCGAGTTCGAGGCCGACCACGGGGACCCGGCGCTGGCCGTCAAGCACGCCAGGGCCGAGTACGCGCGCAACCCGAACCTCGTCGCCGCCGACGCCCTTGCCTGGGCCCTGTTCAAGGCGGGCAAACCGGCCGAGGCGCTGCCGTACGCGAAGAAGGCCACCGCCACCGGCTGGCGGAACCCGCTGCTGACATATCACCGCGCCAAGATCGAGCAGGCGCTCGGCCGGTCCGTCACGGTGGACGCCGGCTTCGACCCGACGCTTCCCGCATTGGCGAGGTTCTCATGAGACTGCTCCGGCTCGGCCTGCTGTCCCTCTGCGCGAGCCTCCTGCTCGGCACCCTGTTCGGCACCGGGGCCGCCCAGGCCGCCGCTCCCGTGACGCTCCACCCGCTGGGCAACTTCACCGTCAACCACTACAACGGCCTGCGCATCTCTCCCTCCGAGGTGCGCAACCTCGCCGTCGTGGACCTGGCCGAGTTGCCGACGCTGCAGGCCAGACCCCAGGTGGACGGCTCGTATGCGGCTCGCCGCTGTGCCGCTCTGGCCTCCGCCCAGCGGCTCGAGGTGGCGGGCGGGGCGGTGCCGTGGCGGGTGGCCGGCTCCTCCTTCGCGTACGCCCCCGGCCAAGGGGGCCTCCAGACCAGCCGCCTGTCCTGCCGGCTCGTGGCCGAAGTCCGCGCCGCGGGGGCCATGGAGTTCACGGACGGGTTCGAGCAGGACAGGATCGGCTGGCGCGAGATCACCGCCGTGGGCGACGGGGTGCGGCTGGTCCGCTCCTCGGTGCCTTCCGTGAGCGTCAGCAGGGAGCTGTACGCGTACCCCAACGACCTGCTGGCGAACCCGCTCGACCAGCGCACCGCCACGCTGACCGTCGCCACCGGCCCGAGCCTGCCCGCCTCCGGCGCTCCCGGCGGCGGCACGGTGCCGGGCGGGATCGGCGGCCCGATAGGTGACGCCCTGGCCGCCTTGGACCGGATGTTCACGGGCCTGATCGGCTCCGACTCGCTGACGGTCCCGCTCGGGCTGCTGGCGGTCGGGCTGGCCGTGGTCCTGGGGGCCGGGCACGCGCTGATCCCCGGGCACGGCAAGACCGTCATGGCCGCGTACCTGGCCGGGCGGCGCGGTCGCCCGCGCGACGCGCTCGTGGTGGGCGCGACGGTGACGGCCACGCACACGGTCGGGGTGCTGGTGGTGGGGCTGCTGCTGAGCGTGTTCACTGCGCTGGCGGGCGAGTCGGTGCTGGCCTGGCTGGGCGTGGCCAGCGGCACCCTGATCGCCGCCATCGGCCTCCGCCTCCTCCTGAACGCCCGCCGCCCCAGCCACGGGCACGGGCACGGCCACGGGCACGGGCACGGGCACGGGCACGGGCACGGGCACGGGCACGGGCACGGGCACGGGCACGGGCACGGGCACGGCCACGGCCACGGGCACGGGCACGGGCACGGGCACGGGCACGGGCACGGGCACGGGAGCGGGAGCGAGAACGAGGAGGGAGAGCGCGCGACAAAGCGGGCACCCCTGGTGGGCCTCGGCGTCGCGGGCGGCCTCGTCCCCAGCCCCTCGGCCCTCGTCGTCCTCCTCGGGGCCATCGCGCTCGGCCGCACCTGGTTCGGGGTGGCGCTGGTGACCGCCTACGGCGTCGGCATGGCCGCCACCCTCACCGTCACCGGCCTGCTCCTGGTCAAGCTCGTGGACCGCCTGGAGCGACGCGCCGCGGCGGGCCGCCGCCTGGCCGCCAGGCTCTCGGGCCTCGCCCCGGTGGGCACGGCCGCGATGGTGGTACTGCTCGGCGCGGGCCTGGCCCTCCGCTCGGTGGCCACCCTCTAGCCCCGGTAAGCCCGCTCCGGTTATAGTCATGTCCATGACTACTCATGGACATGACTATCCATGGCTCTGAGGCATGCCATGCTGGCGGCCCTGCTCGGCGGCGAGTACAGCGGCTACCAGCTCACCAAGATCTTCGACGTCGGCGTCTCCAACTTCTGGTACGCCGCCCCTCAGCAGCTCTACGCAGAGCTGACCAAGCTGGAGGCCCACGGGTTGATCGCGGGCCGGGAGGTCGTCCAGAAGGGCCGTCCCAACAAGCGGGTGTTCACGGTCACCGAGGCCGGGGCCGCCGAGCTGGCGCTGTTCGCCGCGACCCCGCCCAAGCCCCTGCTCATCCGCGACGACCTCGCCGTCAAAGTGCATGCCGTGGACCACGTCGACCCGGGGCCCGTGATCGAGCAACTCCGGGAGCGGGCCGAGGAGGCCGCCGTCAAGCTCGCCTTCTTCGAGCAGACCCTCCTACGCATGCGCGGCGACCAGGACGAGGAGACGTTCCTGCGCCAGGGCGAGCACGTGGGCCCGTACCTCTCCTGCCTGGCGGGCTGCCGCCTGGAGCGCGAGATGCGCGACTGGTGCCTGGAGACCGCCCGAACCCTGACCGAGCGAGCAGCCCACACACAGAGGACGAACTCATGACGTATGCCCGTTTCGTCGCGATCGGCGACAGCCAGACCGAGGGCCTCGGGGACGGCGACGACATCATCGGCCACCGCGGCTGGGCCGACCGGCTCGCCGAGCACCTGGCCCACGCCAACCCCGACCTGTGCTACGCCAACCTCGCGGTCCGCGGCCGCCAGGCGGCCCAGATCCGGGCCGAGCAACTGCCCGCCGCCCTGGCCCTGCGTCCCGACTTGGTCACGGTCATGGCAGGCATGAACGACATCATCCGGCCCGGCTTCGACGCCGCCAAGGTCGCCGACATCGTGGCGGACATGATCGCCCAGCTGACCGCCGCGGGCGCGCACGTGGTCACCATGACCTTCCCCGACATCTTCCGGCTCGCTCCGCTGGCCCGCCCGCTCCGGCCCAGGCTGCTCGACTTCAACGCCCGCATCCGCGAGGCCGCCACCCGTCCCGGGGTCACGCTGGTGGACACGTTCCCGCTCGACTTCACCGTGGACGCCCGCATGTGGAGCGTCGACCGGCTGCACGCGAGCCCGACCGGCCACGCCCGCTTCGCCGCCGGCGTCGCGCACGCTCTCGGCCTGCCCGGCAGCGACGACGCGTGGACGACGCCCCTGCCGCCCCTGCCCGCCCCGGGCGCCTTGCGTGCCGCGTCGGGGGAGGTGCGCTGGCTCGCCGCCTTCGCCGGCCCCTGGATCGGCCGCCGCCTCCGCGGCCGTTCCTCCGGCGACGGCCGCACCGCCAAACGCCCGCTGCTCACGCCGCTGATCGACGGCGATCAGTCGATGTCGGGCAGGTCGTCGGCGTCGTAGTCGACATCGCCGTCGTCCGCCCGGCGCCACTTGATGTCGTCCACCCATCCCTGCGCGAACCGACGGATTTCCTTGATCCGCTCCTCGCCCACGCCATAGGCCTCGAATGCCTCGTCGTCCATGAGGTCGACGAACTCCAGCCGCGCGAGCAGGTCATACACCGAGAAGAATTCATGGTGCATGGCGGCGAGTTGCTCGAGCGCCCGATAGGAGTACAGATGGGCCACGGCGGCGACGTCGATGATGTCGCGGGCGAGGCTTCGCTCGTGCACGGCGCGCATCTTCAACCCGACCGCGTCATCCAGCCCGAGCACGTTGGCCACGTCGGGCAGCGGCAGCTCCATGGCGGTTGCGAAGTCAAGGTCCTTGCTCGGCCGGTCGGTGAAGCCGTGAGCCTTGATCGCATAACCGCCCGCGAGCACCAGACCGTAGCGCTCGCAGACGGGCGACACGGCATGAAGCAACCGCTCCTGGAAGGGCGGAAAGTGCATCAGGCGCCACTCTCCCGCGGCAGCGAGAGCTTCTTCTCCCAGACGTGACGGTAGCCGGGTCCAAGCCCTCTCCTCAGCACTGGCCAGTCATCGACGAGGAGGTCTGCGTTCAGATACGTCTCGTAATCGACCCGCCGACCGGTGGTGATCACGGTGCGGTACATCTCCATCCGGATCCCGGGCTTGGACAGGTCGAACTCCGTCAGCCCCGACCACGCCAGGTGCGGCGGCAGAGCGACCACACCGCCGGCCGGCCCGTGCAGGTCGGCCAGCGAGTCGGGGACCTTCTCCTCGAGCCCCTCATAGATCGAAGGAAGCGCCATGACTCAAGTATGCCGACGGCCGCGCCGAGTGGAAGGCAGATCGTGACGCCCGGAGAGGAACTCCTGGAAGGCGATCTTGACCTTGATCACCGGCCGCCGCCAGCGCTCCTCGCGGCGTATGGCCTTGGCCATCTTGCGCGGTGACCGCTTGGCGAAGAACCAGTGGGCCCACGGCGAGCCGGGGCGCGCCAGCCGTACCGCGCCCACCAGCAGCATGGGCGGGACGAACAGGCCCGCCATCCCCGTCCAGATCTTGCCCTTGAGCAGGGTGATGACGGCCAGCACGAGGTTGGCCACGATCAGCGCGGCAGGGTTGACCGGCGTGCCGTAGTCCCAGGTCAGCGGGCGCAGGCCGATGAGGAGCAGGCCGGTGACGGCGACGGCGATGAAGACCGCGTCCACCGAGGTGCGCCCCTCCTCCTCCCAGTACACGTCGTGCAGGTGCAGGATCAGCGCGAACTCGTCCAGCACGAGCGCGGACCCGATGCCGAAGATGCAGGCCGCGGCGGCGTAGCCGGCCTGCGAGGCGGAGGAGACGATGAGCCCGGAGACGCCGCCCACCAGCATCAGTACGACGCCGAACACGACGTGGTGGATGTGCATCTCGCCCACGTTCACGTTGCGGAACCAGCCGACCTTCTTCCTGATCAGGCGGACGTTGATGCGGGTGGCGATGAACGCCACGATGAGCGTGACGAAGTAACAGAACAGCGGCAGCCGTCCTGTGGTGACAATGCTCTGCTGAAACCAGTTGCCCATGACTCTAAAAGAGATGGTACGAGCCGTCCGCCCCTTCCATGCCTCAGGACAGGAATGCCCGCAAAAGAGCTGCCGTGCCCTCCAGGTGCTCGCTCACCGCCCGGCGGGCCGCGTCGGGGTCGCCGGAGAGGATGGCGTCCACGATGGCCTGGTGCTGCACGGCGGCGTGGTCCAGGTTGACCTGGAGCATCGGGATGGCGTTCAGCAGGTCGCTGACCCGCGAGCGGGCGTCGGCGCACGCCGTGGCGAGCAGGGTCGAGCCGGTCAGCTCGGCGATGGACAGGTGGAAGGCCGTGTCGAGGCGGCGGTAGTCCTCGATCGGGGCCTCGTTCAGATCCGACAACCGGCGGCGGAGCACGTCCTCCTTCTCCGGCGTGAGGCCGGACGCGGCCAGCACCTGCGCCGCCCCGCACTCCACCGCCAGGCGGAACGTGAGCGCGTCCGACACGTCGTCCGTGCCCATCTCGGCCACGACCTGCTGCAGATCGCCCGGGTCCGGCTTGTACGTGACGAACGCCCCGCCGTAGCGCCCCCGGCGCACGTCGAGATAGCCGGCGTCCGACAGCGCGCGGATGGCCTCGCGCAAGGTGACCCTGCTGATGCCGAGCTGGACGGCCAGCTCGCGCTCCGGCGGCAGCTTGTCGCCGGGCGGGACCACGCCCAGCTTGATCGCCTGGAGCAGCCGTTCCACGGTCTCCTCGAAGGCGTTGCCGGCCCGCACCGGCCGTAACACCGTCATCAAACGCGCCGACTCGTCCAACGTGTCCTCAGGTCTTGACAAGAGATCCCGCTATACACCTCAATGGTCTAACACTAGCCCAATCAGCGGGAGAGCGCCTCAGCCCAGATCGGAGCGGGACAGCGTGAACGAGGGGTCGAGCACCGGGTTCCTTTCCGTCAGCGAGCTGCGCGACGAGGTGGCGGCCGGGCGCATCGACACCGTCCTCCTCGCGATCGCCGACATGCAGGGCAGGCTGCAGGGCAAGAGACTGTCCGCCCGCTATTTTCTCGAAGAGGTGCTGCACCACGGCTCGGAGGGGTGCAACTACCTGCTGGCCGTGGACGTGGACATGAACACCGTCTCCGGATACTCGATGTCGTCCTGGGAGCGGGGCTACGGCGACTTCGTGATGAAGCCGGACCTCGCGACGTTGCGCAGGGTGCCGTGGCACGAGGGGACCGCGATGCTGATGGCGGATCTGGCCTGGGAGAGCGGCGGCGACGTGACCGCCTCGCCCCGGCAGATCCTGCGCAGGCAGCTCGCCCGCCTCGCCGAGCGCGGGCTGGCCGCGTACGTGGGCACCGAGCTGGAGTTCTGCGTTTACGAGGACAGCTACGAGGACGCGTGGAAACGCGGCTACCGGGACATGTCGCCGGCCAATCTCTACAACGTGGACTACTCTCTGCTCGGCACCGCCCGCATCGAGCCGCTGCTCAGGCGGATCAGGCGGAGCATGGAAGGCGCCGGCCTGTACGTCGAGTCCGCCAAGGGCGAATGCAACCTGGGCCAGCACGAGATCGCCTTCCGCTACGACGAGGCGCTCAGGACCTGCGACCACCACGTCATCTACAAGAACGGCGCCAAGGAGATCGCCGCCCAGGAGGGCAAGTCGATCACCTTCATGGCCAAGCCCAACCAGCGCGAGGGCAATTCCTGCCACATCCACATCTCGCTGCGCAGCAGCGAAGGGGATCCGGTGATGGCGGGCGATGGGCCGCACGGGCTCTCCCCGCTCGGCGCCCGCTTCATCGCCGGGCAGCTCGCCTGCCTGCGCGAGCTCACCCTCCTGTACGCCCCCAACATCAACTCCTACAAGCGCTACGTTCCCGGCAGCTTCGCGCCCACGGCCGTCAAGTGGGGCGTGGACAACCGCACCTGCTCGCTCCGGCTCGTCGGCCACGGACTGTCGCTGCGCGTGGAGAACCGGGTGCCGGGGGGCGATGTCAACCCGTACCTCGCGGTGTCCGCGCTGATCGCGGCCGGGCTGCACGGCATCGACAACGAGCTGCCGCTGGAGAGCGCGTACGAGGGCAACGCCTACGACGCCGGCGCCGAGACCGTCCCCCACACGCTGCGTGACGCGCTGGCGCTGTTCGAGGGGTCGAAGCTGGCGCGCGAGACGTTCGGCGAGGACGTGGTCGAGCACTACGCGAACAACGCGCGGGTGGAGCTGGCCGCGTTCGACGCGGCGGTGACGGATTGGGAGCTGTTCCGTGGTTTCGAGCGGATGTGAATGGGGCGCATGAAGATCGTTAATCCGGCGACGGAGGATGTCGTCGCCGACGTCGAGCTGGCCGACGCCGCCGAGGTCGACCGGGCTGTGGAGCGTGCCAGGAAGGCGTACGGGAGCTGGCGCGAGGTGTCGCCCGGCGACCGGGCGCGGCTGCTGCGCAGGTTCGCGGACCTGGTCGACGAGCACGGCGAGGAGCTGGCGCGGCTGGAGCTGGCCAACGCCGGGCACCCGATCGGCAACGCCCGCTGGGCGGCCGGCAACGTGCGTGACGTGCTGCACTTCTACGCCGGCGCCCCGGAGCGCGACCACGGCAGGCAGATCCCCGTGGCCGGCGGCGTGGACATCACGTTCCAGGAGCCGCTGGGCGTCGTCGGGGTCATCGTGCCGTGGAACTTCCCTATGATGATCATGGCGTGGGGCATGGCCCCAGCGCTCGCGGCCGGCAACACGATGATCGTCAAGCCGGCCGAGTGGACCCCGCTGACCGCGCTGAGGCTGGCAGAGCTGGCCCTCGCCGCGGGCCTCCCCGAGGGGGTGCTCCAGGTTCTGCCTGGGGCAGGGGAGGTCGCGGGGGCCCGCCTGGTGGAGCATCCCGGCGTGGCGAAGATCGTGTTCACCGGCTCCACCGAGGTGGGCAAGGAGATAGCCGCCAAGGCGGCGCGGCACGTCAAGCGGGTCACGCTGGAGCTGGGCGGCAAATCCGCAAATATCGTCTTCGCAGACGCCGATCTCGAGAAGGCGGCGAAAACCGCGCCCTATGCCGTTTTCGACAACTCCGGCCAGGACTGCTGTGCCCGGTCCCGGCTGCTCGTCCAGGCCGAGGTGTACGACGAGTTCATGGAGCGCCTCGCGACGGCCGTACAGGGCGTCAAGGTCGGCGACCCGCTCGACGAGAGCACCGAGATGGGCCCGCTGATCAGCGCCGAGCACCTCGACCGCGTGCGCGGCTTCGTCCAGGGCACCCCCTACCTGCAGGGATCCTGCCCCGACGGCAAGGGCTACTGGTTCCCGCCGACCGTGCTGACGCCCGACGTGACGGACCGGGCGTTCACCGAGGAGATCTTCGGGCCGGTCGTGTCCGTGGTGCGCTTCCAGGACGAGGCCGAGGCCGTACGGATCGCGAACGACACCCCCTACGGCCTGAGCGGCTCCATCTGGACCCGCGACGTCGGGCGGGCGCTGCGCGTGGCCCGGGCGGTGGAGGCGGGCAACCTGTCGGTCAACTCGCATTCGTCGGTCCGCTACTGGACCCCGTTCGGCGGCTTCAAGCAGTCCGGACTCGGCAGGGAACTCGGCCCCGACGCCCTGGCGGCGTTCACCGAGACCAAGAACGTCTTCATTTCCTGGGAGTGAATCAAGTGCAGCGTTTGCAGGATCGGGTCGCCGTCATCACGGGCGCGGGCAGCGGCATCGGGCTGGCCACCGCGCGCAGGTTCGCCGCGGAGGGCGCCAGGGTCGTCTGCGTGGACGTCGACGAGGAGGCGGGCGTCAAGGCGGCGAACGAGGTCGGCGGCCTCTTCGTCAAGGCCGACGTGACCAGCGAGGACGACGTCGTCCGGATGTTCAGTACGGCCCACGACACCTACGGCAGCGTGGACATCGCCTTCAACAACGCGGGCATCTCGCCCCCCGATGACGACTCCATCCTGGAGACCGGCATCGACGCCTGGCGCCGGGTCCAGGAGGTCAACCTGACCAGCGTCTACCTCTGCTGCAAGCACGTCATCCCGTACATGCGGCGCCAGGGCAAGGGTTCGATCATCAACACCGCGTCCTTCGTGGCCGTCATGGGCTCGGCGACCTCGCAGATCTCGTACACGGCGTCCAAGGGCGGGGTGCTCGCGATGACGCGCGAGCTGGGCGTGCAGTTCGCCAGGGAGGGCATCAGGGTGAACGCGCTGTGCCCAGGACCGGTGAACACGCCGCTGCTGCAGGAGCTGTTCGCCAAGGACCCGGAGCGGGCACAGCGGCGGCTGGTGCACGTTCCCCTGGGGCGCTTCGCCGAGGCGTCGGAGATCGCGGCGGCGGTGGCGTTCCTGGCCAGTGACGACGCGTCGTTCATCACGGGTAGTGAGTTCCTGGTGGACGGCGGCATCTCCGGCGCCTACGTCACGCCGCTCTAGCTCTGGGGGATCATCGTGCAGCGTCCCGTCATCGGCATCACGTCGTACGTCGAGCCGGCGAACTTCACGGTCTGGGCGGACATGACCGTGGCGCTCCTGCCGTACATGTACGTGGAGCAGGTCGTACGCGCCGGCGGGCAGCCGGTCGTGCTGCCGCCCGCCGGCGAGCCCGCGCGGGTCCTGGAGCGCCTGGACGGACTCATCCTGGCCGGTGGCGGGGACATCGACCCGGCGAGGTACGGTGAGTCGCCCGGGGAGCACACCGGCTATATCCGGAAATTTCGTGATGAGTCGGAGTTTGCCGTGATCAGTGCGGCCCTCGACGCGGGCCTGCCGTACCTGGGCATCTGCCGCGGGCTCCAGGTGCTCAACGTCGCCCTCGGGGGCAGCCTCCACCAGCACCTCCCCGACGTGGTCGGGCACGCGGGCCACTCCCCCGCCCCCGGCCGCTTCGGTCCCATGCCCGTCACCGCCATGCCCGGCACCCGCGTGGCCAAGGCGCTGGGCGCCGACCCCGTGACGGTCCCCCACTACCACCACCAGGCCATCGACCGCCTCGCGCCCGGGCTCACGGTCGGCGCCACCGCCGGCGACGGCACGATCGAGGCGGTCGAGCTGGACTCGGCGCCCTTCGCCGTGGCCGTGCAGTGGCACCCGGAGGCCGCCGAGGACTGCGCGCTCTTCGAGGCCCTCATCGCCGCCTGCTGACCGCAGGACCCATGGCGACCGGGCGGAAAGCCGCCATTCACTTGAGGAGTCCATCAGCGGCCTGAACGCGACAACACCCCCATCACAGCACTAGGCTGACGGACATCACCGGCAAAACCGCGCGGGAGAGCACCCTGACAGCCGGTCAGGGTCCCTGAAGGAGCAAGCCCTCCCCGCAAACCTCTCAAGGCAAAGGACCGCGCGGCTGAGGTGACCTCTGGAAAGCAGGCCTTTGGGGGCCTCGCCGAAGGTGAAAGTCCGGCAAAACTCGGGCGAAGCTCTCAGGCATCGATGACAGAGGGGGAGGATGCTGGCATCCAATCCTGTCCAGAGGTGCGACAAATGTCCCGACCAACACCGCTACGAGACGTTCACCAGAGCCTCGGCGCCACGCTCACCGACTTCGCGGGGTGGCTCATGCCGCTCCGGTACGGGAGCGAGTCCGCGGAGCACAACGCCGTTCGGCAGGCGGCCGGGCTGTTCGACCTCTCGCACATGGGCGAGATCTTCCTGACCGGGCCGCAGGCGGGCGAGGCCCTCGACTACGCGCTGGTCGGCCACCTGTCGGCACTGACGCCCGGGCGGGCCAGGTACACCATGATCGTCAACGAGCGCGGCGGAGTGCTCGACGACCTCATCGTCTACCGGCTGGGGGACGGAGAGTTCATGGTCGTAGCAAACGCCTCGAACTACGAAAAAGTCGGTAATGAGCTGATAGAGCGTACGAAGGCGTACGACGTGGTGGTCGAGGATCGCTCGGACCAGTACGCGCTGATCGCCGTACAGGGGCCTCGGTCCCAGGAGATCCTCGCCACGCTCACCGACGCCGACCTCGACGGGCTCAAGTACTACGCGGGCCTGCCCGGGCTGGTGGACGGGCGGCAGGCGCTCATCGCCCGCACCGGCTACACCGGCGAGGACGGGTTCGAGCTGTTCGTCGCCAACCAGGACGCGGTGCCGCTCTGGCACGCGCTCATGGCGGCGGGCGAGCCGTACGGGCTCAAGCCCGCCGGCCTGTCCAGCCGCGACACGCTCCGGCTCGAGGCCGGCATGCCGTTGTACGGCAACGAACTCAGCGCCGAACTGACCCCGTTCGACGCGGGGCTGGGCAGAGTGGTGAAATTCGACAAGCCGGGCGACTTCGTCGGCAGGTCGGCGCTCGAGGCGGTCAAGGACGACACGCCGCGACGCCGTCTCGTCGGCCTGGTCGCGCGGGGACGCCGGGTGCCGCGCCACGGCTACCCGGTCACCAGGGACGGCGCCGTCGTCGGCGAGGTCACCAGCGGTGCGCCCTCCCAGACCCTGGGCAGGCCCATCGCGATGGCCTACGTGGACACCGGCGTCGAATCAGGCCTGGCCGTGGACATCCGGGGCAGCCAAGAACCTATGGACCTGGTAGAGCTGCCCTTCTACAGGAGGAACAAGTGAGCAACATCCCTGACGACCTGAGCTACACCAAGGAGCACGAGTGGGTGGCGGGCCTCGACGACGGCATCACTGTGACCGTCGGCATCACGGCCTTCGCCGCCGAATCCCTTGGTGACGTCGTCTACGTGCAGCTCCCCGAGGTCGGCTCGAACGTCGAGGCGGGCGACTCCGTGGGCGAGGTGGAGTCCACCAAGTCGGTGAACGAGATCTACACCCCCGTCGGCGGTGAGATCGTCGAGGTGAACCAGGTCGTCGTGGACGACCCGAGCCTGGTCAACAGCGACCCGTACGGCGAGGGCTGGATGTTCCGGGTGCGCGTCGAAGGCGAGCCAGAAGAAGTGCTCTCCGCCGAGGAGTACACGGCGCTCACCTCGGGCGAATCCTGATCCGTTTTCCCGGGGCCCCTCGCTGGGGCCCCGGCCCTGCATGAGAGGCGCCCATCAATGGCGATCAGCGTCTTCGACCTCTTCAAGATCGGCATCGGCCCGTCGAGCTCCCACACGGGAGGCCCGATGGCGGCCGCGCACAAGTTCGCCCGCGGCCTGCACGACGACGGCCTGCTCTCGCAGGTCGCGCGGGTCGAGGCCATCCTGTACGGCTCGCTCGGCCTGACCGGCAAGGGCCACGGCAGCGACAAGGCGGTCCTGCTCGGCCTCTCCGGCGAGAAGCCCGAGCTGGTGGACGTCGACTCCATCGACGCCCGGCTGGCCCGGATGCGCGAGTCCGGCACGGTCCAGCTGTACGGGACGCACGAGATCCCCTTCGTGGTCGGCCAGGACCTGATCTTCGAACGCAAGCTCTCCCTCCCTGAGCACCCGAACGGCATGCGCTTCACCGCGTACACGGCCGACGGCGAGCAACTGCGGGAGAAGGTCTACTTCTCGGTCGGCGGCGGCTTCGTCGTGGACGAGAAGGCCACCGGCGCCGACCGCATCAAGCCGGACGACACCGTCCTGCCCTACCCCTTCACCACCGGGGAGGAGCTGCTCAAGCACTGCTCCAACACCGGCCTGTCCATCTCGGCCCTCATGCTCGAGAACGAGAAGGCGTTCGGCCGCACCGAGGAGGAGATCCGCTCGGGCCTGCTGCGGCTGTGGCAGGTCATGTCGGAGTGCGTGCGCCGCGGCATCGCCAAGGAGGGCGTCCTGCCCGGCGGCCTCAAGGTCAAGCGCCGCGCCAACCAGCTCCACCGCCGCCTGCAGTCGGAGCCGGCCGAGAAGGACCCGCTGCAGGCCATGGACTGGGTGACGCTCTTCGCGCTGGCGGTCAACGAGGAGAACGCCGCCGGAGGCCGCATCGTCACCGCCCCCACCAACGGCGCCGCCGGCATCATCCCGGCCGTCCTGACCTACTACACCCGCTTCGTGCCGCACGCCGACGAGGAGGGCGTGGTGCGCTTCCTGCTGACGGCGGGCGCGATCGGCGTGCTGTTCAAGGAGAACGCCTCGATCTCGGGCGCCGAGGTGGGCTGCCAGGGAGAGGTCGGCTCGGCCTGCTCGATGGCCTCGGCCGCTCTCACGGAGGTCCTGGGGGGCACGCCCGAGCAGGTGGAGAACGCGGCCGAGATCGGCATCGAGCACAACCTGGGCCTGACCTGCGACCCGATCGGCGGCCTGGTCCAGATCCCATGCATCGAGCGGAACGCGGTGGCCTCCAACAAGGCCATCACCGCGGCCAGGATCGCGCTGCGCGGCGACGGCCGCCACTTCGTGGCCCTGGACAAGGCCATCAAGACGATGCGCGACACGGGCCGGGACATGCTGGACAAGTACAAGGAGACGTCACGCGGCGGCCTCGCCGTCAACGTGATCGAGTGCTGAACAACCCATCGAGTGGTACCATAATGTTGTACCACTCCTAGGAGGGGCCGTGTCCATTACTGCCAGCGAAGCCCGCCGTCGACTGTTCCCTCTCATCGAAGAGGTCAACAACGACCGCACCGCCGTGGAAATCGTGTCCAAGAGCGGTAACGCCTACCTTGTGGCCGCAGAGGAATACGAAGCGCTCCAGGAAACGGCCTATCTTCTCCGCTCTCCCGTCAACGCACGTCGGTTGATCGAGTCCTACCAGGAAGCGGTCGGAGGGCGTCACGAACGGCATGAACTGCTGGACGACGAGGCTGCGGGGTGAAGGTCTCATTCACCAGCCAGGGCTGGGAGGACTACGTCCACTGGCAGACGGCCGACCGGCAGATCCTCAAACGGATCAATAGGCTTATCGAAGACACCCTGCGCGATCCCTACGAGGGCATCGGCAAGCCGGAGCCGCTTAAATACGCACTGGCGGGTGCGTGGTCGCGGCGCATCACCGACGAGCATCGCCTGGTATATCTCGCCGCGAACGACGAGATCGTCATCCTGCAGGCCCGATATCACTACGAATAGCTGGCACATGGTCCACAGCGAAAGCCGGAGACCCGAAAAAACTGCCGGGCCGGACTGGGGCTGGAAATAACCGAACTCGGCATCAACACCAGCTATTTTTACCGTTCGCCGCGCCCGAAATCCCGAGCGAAACCGCCGGTCGCAAACAGCGACACATTTGCCGGACGGAGCAGGGCGAGCACGTGGTGTGCGGGCGGGGGGACTCGAACCCCCACGGTGTCTCCACCAACAGGACCTAAACCTGCCGCGTATGCCATTTCGCCACGCCCGCGCAGCCCCCGCCAAAGCGGGCCGCACATAGTTTAGCGCTCCGAATGGGCGTGAGGGAGCGTGTGTCAGCTGCCCCTCCGAAGGCAGCCCGGGCCCTCGGCGGAGGGCCCGCGGGTGGCGGTCAGCTCAGGCCGAGCTTCTTCTTCAACGCCGCCACATGCCCGGTGGCCTTCACGTTGTAGAGCGCCTGCTCCACCTTCCCGTCCGCGTCGATGACGAACGTCGAGCGGATGACCCCCACGACCTCCTTGCCATAGAGCTTCTTCGTGCCGTACGCCCCGTACGCCTGGTGGACGGCCAGCTCGGGGTCGGACAGCAGCGGGAAGGTCACGGCGTCACGCTCGGCGAACTTGACCAGCTTGGCCAGCTTGTCCTTCGACACGCCGAGGACGACGAAACCCTCGGCGGCCAGCTGGTCGAGGCTGTCGCGGAAGTCGCAGGCCTGCTTGGTGCAGCCGGGCGTCATCGCGGCGGGGTAGAAATAGAGGATCACCCGCTTGCCACGGTAGGCGTCAAGGGAGACGGTGGTGCCGTCGGCGGCGGGTAGCGTGAACTCGGGCGCGGCGTCGCCGGGCGCGAGCTTGGTGTCGGTCAATGTGCCCTCCTGAGTTCCTTTCCGCCAACCTACCGGCCCGGCCACCGTGCCGTACGGCGTGGCGACCTGACAGACTGATCACGACCAGAACGGACGGAGCTCGCACGGCACGCGGAGCGGGCGCGGCCCCGCGTACGGTCGAGAGGAGAGACATGGCTGACACCGATCCCGACGAGCTGGAGCGGCGGATCGCGCGGACGCGCGCGGAGTTGGCGCAGACGGTTGACGCCATTGCCGACCGGGTGAGCCCCAAGCGGGTGGCCGAGCGCACGGTGTCCGACGTCAAGAGCCGGGCCACGAACTTCGTGGTGTCCGTGGGCGACGCCCTGGGCGTGACGTCGCGGCCGGCCGTGTACGGCGACGACACCGACCAGGTGTGGGAGGAGGAGCGGCCCGACCTGGCGCCGGTGCTGATCGGGGTCGGGGCCGTGCTGGTCGTGGGGGCGGCCATCGTGCTCTGGCGCCGCCGCAAGCGCCGCTGAGCCCGGGGGCCGGGGCGTTCAGAGGAAGGTCCGGCCCTCGCCCCGGTACGTGGGCACCGACTCCACCAGGGTGTCGCCGTCGATGAGGTGGAGCGTGTCGAAGCGCTCGCACATCTCGCCCGCCTTGGCGTGCCTGAACCACACCCTGTCCCCGATCCGCAGGTCCTCGGCGGCCTGGCCGAGCAGCGGGGTCTGCACCTCGCCCGCCCCCTCGTCGGGGGCGTAGCGGAGCCCGGCGGGCAGGTACGGCTGGGGCAGGCGGCTCGGCCCTGGAGCGCCCGAGGCCAGGTAGCCGCCGCCCAGCACGGTCACCGTGTTCGGGGCCGGGCGGCGGACCACCGGCAGGGCGAACAGCGCGGCCGGGTGGCCGGTGAAGTGACGGTAGAAGTCGAACAGCCTCGGATGGAAGAAGCCCGATCCGGCCGCCACCTCCGTGATGGCCTTCTCACGCACGGTGCGCTCGACCGATCCGGTTCCGCCGCCGTTGACGAACTCGAGGTCGGCGATCTGGCGGACGGCGTTCACGATGCGGCCGCGCCTGAAGATGAGGTCCCGGGCGGAGCGGGCCTGCATGATGCGGATGGCGCGGGTGTAGGCGGCGTTCGCGGGCGGGTCGTCGCCGACTCCGGCGATCTGTGCCTCGTACGCCATCAGCCCGGCCAGCCTGAACCCGGGGCGCTTGGCGATGGCGGCGGCCAGGTCGGCGGCCTCCTCCGGCTCGCGGATGGGCGAGCGGAGAGCCCCAGCCCGAAATTTCCCGCCGAAGGCGACATATCCCGCGTCGATGTCGATACATATCCGGATCTCGGCCCGCTGGCGCACCCCCGCCACGGCCGCCTCGATGAAGTCCAGATGGGCGAGCGAGTCGATGGTCACGGTGACGTGCCCGGCCGCGTCGGCGTTCCCGGCCAGCTCGGCGAGCGCGTGCCGGTCGGCCGTCGGGTACGCCACCAGGATGTCGGTGAAGCCGTGCGAGGCCAGCCACAGGGCCTCGGGGAGGGTGAAGGCCATGACGCCCTGGAAGCCGTCCATGGCCAGGATGCGCTCGAGCACGGGGCGGCTGCGTACCGACTTGCTCGCCACCCGGATCGGCTTGCCCGCCGCCCGCCGTACCAGATCCGCCGCGTTGGCGCGCATGGCCGCCAGGTCGAGGATCGCGAGCGGCGGTTCGAGGACCGCTGTGGCACGGTCGTAGCGCTGGCGATCGTCCATATGAGCAGGGTAACGGCATATCCGGCAAATGAATATGAGCGCCGTTCACATTAGGGCCTGTCCCCGTAATGTTCGGGCAAACGGGCGGCGAGGGCGCGGTTCCGGCCACGCGGCACCCATGTACGTCTGTCGTTGTGATGACCACGCTTCAGCAGACAGTGCCCGGCGCCGCCGTCACGACGCGGCAGACCGGGCTGCGCAGGGCGAGAATGGCGCTCAGGCCGGCGCGTACCCTCCCTGGAGCCTTCGTCGCGCTCGCGCTGGCCGCCGGGTTGGGGGCGGCGGCGACCGAGGTGGTGTCGGGGCTGATCGGCCACCCGCTCGGCTGGGTCCCCGTGAACGAGCTCGTCGACCTCGCGGGCAAGACCAACTGGCCGCAGCTGTCCACCGCCGCTCTGGTCATGGTAGGGGCGGGCACGCTGATGCTGCTGCTGGCGATCGTGCCGGGCCGTTCCGGGCTGGTACCGGTGGAGACGTCCGACCCGCTGATCGTCATCGGCATCACCCGCTCGGGCCTGCGTCGCACCCTGCGCGCGGCCGCCCAGCAGGTGGCGGGGGTGAACAAGGCCCAGGTACGGCTGCGCCGCCGCACCATCGAGGTGACGATCGTGACGCAGGCGGAGAGCTCGGGCTCCATGCTCAGGCAGATCGGCACGGCGGTGGGTGACCGGCTGGCGGGCGTGGGCACGCTCGGCACGGGCGAGGTCGTGGTCCGGCTACGCAGGAAGGGGCGGTAGATGCGGCAGTACGCGGGCAACCGCATAGGCCTGGCCGTCGTGGGCGGGACGCTGCTCGGCCTGGGCGCCTACGCCTGGCTCCGCGGCCACGACCGCTTCTTCGACCTGCCGGCCACCGCCAAGGTCCTGCCCGCCCAGGTCCGCAGGACACTCGACGAGCCCTGGACCCTGTGGTCGCTGGCCCTGGGCCTGGTGCTGCTGTCCCTGATCTCGCTCCGCTGGCTGCTGCTCAGCCTCGGCTGGGGCCGCCGCCCCGTGCCGAACGGCACGGGCACCGCCATGCTGTTCGTTGGGCTGAAGAACGTGGAGGGGCTGGGCAGGGCGCACGTACGGGTCGGCGAGGACGGCCTGCGCATCGGCCTGACCTGCCCGGCGGCCGCGGATGTGGGGGCGGTGGTGAGCAAGCTGGACCAGGAGATCGTCGGCAGGATCCGCCGGGAGATCCGCAACGACGACGCCGGCACCGTCGTCCGCCTGCATGTCCGCCGCTAGCTCGGCCTAGCCGGTGCTGGTCGGCAGGGGGTCGGGCGCGGGCACCAGGTGACGGTGGTGCATCCGGCCCGGGTTCCAGTACGCGCCCCCGCGCACCTCGTCCCGGTGCGTGAAGTTGCTGATCGCGGCCACGGCACCGCCGCCGAGCAGGCCGCCGAGCACGAGGCCGATCAGGCCGGCGCCGAGGATCTGGGCCTGCTTCTGCCGGAAGAAGTCACGGTAGGACCCTGGAGGCGAGGGCGACGCCGAGAGCATGGTGGGCGGGATTCCGGGACCCGGCGGGGGCTCGCCGTACCTCAGTCTGCTCCGCCCCTCCGCACGGGGCTGGTGCAGCTCTTCGGTCTCCTCCGCGGGGGCAGGGTCGCGCGGTGCTTCCTCTTCACCGCGCGACCCGGCTTCGCGATCATGATCCGCCATCACGATCTCCCTTTACTCGCCCGCTAGAGGGGCGCTCCCAGGAACCAGGATGCCCAAATCCCCGTAAGACCGGCGTAAGACCCAGGCTGGCCCCGTGCCATGTAAGACCTGGGTCGTAGGCGCACTTCCACCTCCAGGCGGAACAAGGGTCACGTGGAGGTACATATCGTGATGGTGTGTTCGGCAGCGTACGGGCGTGGTCAAGACGCCATGAGAAGCTGGCGGCCGCCCTCCGGGCGGGGCCGCTCGCCGCGCTGTGCGGCTTCCTGGCGATCCCGTACGCGACCATCGACCCTCCACTGACCAGCACGCACCTCGGCGTGGCCGGATACCTGGGCCTGTCGGCGGCGCTGCTGCTGCCGCTGCTGTGGCGTGAGCGGCCGATCGCCTCGTTCGCCGTCGTCGCGCTGGTCAGCTTCGGGCAGTGGTTGGCGGACGTCGCTCCGCTGCCCGCCAACCTCGCGGTGCTGATCGCGCTCTGGGCGGTGGCCTACCAGTGCTCGTTCCGCTGGGCGCTGGCCGCGTGCCTGGTGGCGGAGCTGGGGGTGTTCCTGGCGCTGGTCAACTGGGAGACGCCAACGTTCGGTATGTTCTTCAGCGGCTCGATCTTCGTGGTGACGGTCTGGCTGACCGGCCTGTACGCCAACACGCGCAGGCGATACCTCGAAGGGCTGGAGGAGCGCGCCGAGCGGGCCGAACGCGAGCGCGACCAGCAGGCGAGGATGGCGGCGGCGGCCGAGCGCGCGAGGATCGCCAGGGAGTTGCACGACGTCGTGGCACACAACGTCAGCGTGATGGTGGTGCAGGCCGACGGCGCGGGCTACGCCCTCGACAGCGATCCCGAGCAGGCGCGCCTGGCCGTCCGGGCCATCTCCAAGACGGGCCGCGCGGCCCTGGCCGAGATGCGCAGGCTCGTCGGCGTCCTGCGCGAGGACGAGGCGGCGATCATCGACTACACCCCGCAGCCCGGCCTCGGCCAGCTCGAAGAGCTGGTGCGCGGCTCGGCCGTGCCCGCCCGGCTGGAGGTCGGCGGGGTCCCGCGCGAGCTGCCCGAGGGCCAGCAGCTCGCGGTCTACCGCATCGTCCAGGAGGCCCTGACGAACGCCCTCAAACACGGCGGCCCCGGCGTGCGGGCGGTCGTGGAGATCGACTACAACGGCCCAGAGCTGGTCGTACGCGTGACCGACGACGGCAGGGGCGCGGCGGCGCCCAGGAGCCCCGACGGCCACGGCCTGATCGGCATGCGCGAGCGGGTCGGCATGTACGGCGGCGCCGTCTCGGCGGGTCCCCGCCAGGGCGGCGGCTTCGAGGTGCTGGCCAGGCTGCCCATGGTCAACGCGGCGTAGAGGAGGCGGCCGGGATGATTCGCGTGATGCTCGTCGACGACCAGGAGTTGCTGCGGGCCGGGTTCAGGATGGTGCTCGCGGCCCAGCCGGACATCGAGGTGGTGGCGGAGGCCGGAGACGGGCTCTCGGCGCTGGAGAAGCTCAAGACCACCGAGGTGGACGTCGTGCTCATGGACGTGCGCATGCCGCACATGGACGGCGTCGAGGCCACCAAGCGCGTCGACGGACCGAAGGTGCTGATCCTGACCACGTTCGACCTCGACGAGTACGCGTTCGCGGCGGTCAAGGCGGGTGCGGCCGGCTTCCTGCTGAAGGACGTGCCCACGGCCGACCTGATCAACGCGATCAAGGTCGTGCACGCGGGCGACGCCGTGGTGTCGCCGAGCACCTTGCGGCGGATGCTGGACAGGTTCGCCGCGCAGCTCCCGACGGGCGAGCCGGTGCCGGGGGCCGACCTGACGCCGCGCGAGCGGGAGGTGCTGCTCATGGTGGCCCGCGGCCTGTCCAACGCCGAGATCGCGGGCGGCCTCGAGGTGGCGGAGGCGACGGTGAAGACACATCTGGGGCGGGTGCTGGCCAAGCTGGGGCTGCGGGACCGGGCGCAGGTGGTGGTGTACGCGTACGAGGCCGGGCTGATCGTGCCGTCGCATCGGCCTAAAGTCTGATCGGCGTCATCCAGCGGCCTACACAAAGTCCATCCGCAGGACCCATAAATCCTGAAATTTCCACTCCTAGCGTGAAGCGCATGAATGTGACGCTCACCCAAGCCCCGCCCGCGGTGGTGGCCAGAGATCTCACCAAGGTGTACGGCCAGGGCGACGCCCAGGTGCACGCACTCCGCGCCGTGAACGTGTCCTTCGCCACGGGGGCGTTCACCGCCATCATGGGCCCGTCGGGCTCGGGCAAGTCCACGCTGATGCACTGCCTGGCCGGGCTGGACATCGCCACTTCGGGCACCGTGCACATCGGCGACGTGGAGCTCACCGGGCTGAGCGACCGGCAGCTCACACTGCTGCGGCGCGAGCGGATCGGCTTCGTCTTCCAGGCGTTCAACCTGCTGCCCACGCTCACCGCCGAGCAGAACATCCGGCTGCCGCTGGACATCGCCGCCCGCCAGGCGGACCAGCCGCTGTTCGACCGGGTCATCGAGACCGTGGGACTGAAGGACCGGCTCGCGCACAAGCCGAGCGAGCTGTCCGGCGGCCAGCAGCAGCGCGTGGCCGTGGCCAGGGCGCTGATCAGCAAGCCGCAGGTGATCTTCGCCGACGAGCCGACGGGCAACCTCGACTCCCGCAGCGGCGCGGAGGTCCTGTCCTTCCTGCGCACCTCCGTACGCGAGCTGGCCCAGACCATCGTCATGGTCACGCACGACCCGGTGGCCGCCTCGTACGCCGACCGGGTGGTGTTCCTGCGCGACGGCGAGCTGGTCACCGAGATCACCGCGCCCACGCCGCAGACCGTGCTGGACACCCTCGTGAAGCTGGAGGCGTGAGGTGCTGAAGACGGCACTGGCCGGGTTGCGCGCGCACAAGCTCCGGCTGCTGCTCACCGCACTGGCGATCACGCTCGGCGTGGGGTTCATCGCGGGCACGTTCGTGCTGAACGACACCGTGCAGGCCGGGTTCGCACAGCGCGTCACGGCCGACGCGGGCAAGGTGGACGTGGCCGTGCTGCCCAAGGGCCCGGACGCCGTGCTGCCCGAGCGGGTCCTGGAGCGCATACGCGCGCTGGACGGCGTGACCGAGGCGCAGGGCCTGATCCGCGCCGCCGCGCCCGTGCTCGGCAAGGACGGCAAGACCGCCGGGAACGCCCCCACCACCGCCCTGTCCATCATCCGTGGCCCGCTCGACCGCACCGACATCGTCTCGGGCACCGGTCCGGGCAGCGACGACCAGGCCGCCGTGCTCGACGAGAACACCGCCAAGGCCCAGGGTTTCCGGCTCGGCGACACGATCACCGTGCTCGACGGCAAGCAGCGCCGGCACCAGTTCAAGCTCGTCGGCCTGCTCGACCCGGGCGTGGACCAGGAGCTCTCCTACACCGGCGCGGTCGGCTTCACCGCGGCCACCGCGCAGCGGATGACCGGCGCGAAGGGTTACCGCGAGATCGACGTCGCGGGCACGGCTCCCGGGCTGAAGCAGGCCGTCGCGGCGGCGATCGGCGGCGCGTACGTGGTCAAGACCGGCGGCGAGCTGGCCGACGACCTGGCCAAGGCGGCCAGGGTGGACACCCGCATGTTCACGCTGGGCCTGCTGATGTTCGGCGTCGTGGCGATGATGGTGGCCGCGCTGGTCATCTACAACACCTTCAACATCCTCGTCGCCCAGCGCACCAGGGAGATGGCGCTGCTGCGGTGCATCGGCGCCACGCGCGGGCAGGTGTTCGGCTCGATCCTGCTGGAGTCCGCCGTGGTGGGCGCGCTCGCCTCCGCGCTCGGCCTGGTGATCGGGTACGGCCTGGCCTCGCTCACGCTGGCCGTCCTGGGCGCGCTCGACGCCCCGCTGCCCACGGACGCGGCCGTCACGCTGACCCCCGCCACGATCGCGGCCGGCCTGGCCGTCGGCATGGTGGTCACGGTGTGCGCGGCCCTGCTGCCCGCCAGGTCGGCCACCAGGGTCGCGCCGATCGCGGCACTGCGCAGCCAGGTCGAGGAGGAGAGGTTCCGTGGCGGCCTCCTGCGCGGTCTCTTCGCCGCGTTCTTCCTGATGGCGGGCCTGGCCACGACGTGCGTGGGCGTGTTCGTGCTCCAGCCCGGCGAGCAGATCTCGCTCTTCGTCGTGATGGCCGGGGGCGCGCTGACGTTCCTGGGGGTGTTGATCCTGGGCCCGGTGCTGGTCAAACCGCTGAGCGCGCTGATCGGCTGGATCCCGGCCAGGCTGTTCGGGGTGCCCGGGCGGCTGGCGGTGGACAACTCGGGGCGCAACCCGAGACGGGCCGCGACCACCACCATCGCGCTGACCATCGGCGTGACGCTCATGACGCTGATCTCCGTGGTCACCGCCTCCACCAGGCTGACGATGACGGCCAAGCTCGACGACAAGTTCCCGGTCGACTACATGGTGGCCGGCCAGTCCCGCGACCCGGTCGTCCCCAGGTCCGTCGCGACGCAGTTGCGCGGCAGGCCCGAGCTGGCGGCCGTGGCCCAGATCCGCCAGGCAAAGGCCACCGTCGCAGGCAGGCGGCTCGAGGTCGGCACGTTCAGCGGCCCGATCACCCCGGACGTCACCACCGGCTCCATGAAGGGCTTCGGGGCCGGGCAGGCGGCGGTGGCCGACAATCTCGGCATGCGGCTCGGCGAGTCGATATCGCTCAAGACGCCGAAGGCCGGGACGGTCTCGCTGAAGGTGGTCGCGGTGCTCGACGGGGGTCAGTCGTCGCTGCCGCCCGTCACGGTGGCGGAGACCGCGTTCGACACGTACTTCGGGTCGTTGCCCGACTCCTACCTCATGGTCAACATCAACGACGGCGTGCCGCCCGAGCAGGCCCGCAAGGTGGTGGACGCCGCCGTCGCGGCCTATCCGGCCGTGCGGGTGACGAGCTCGACGGAGGTACGCGGCCAGTTCGACGAGACGCTGGACATGCTGCTCATGATCATCACTGGGCTGCTGGGGCTGGCGATCCTGATCTCGCTGCTGGGCATCGCGAACACGCTCTCCCTGTCGGTCCACGAGCGGACCAGGGAGTCGGCGCTGCTGCGGGCCCTGGGCCTGACCAGGCCGCAACTGCGGCGGATGTTGTCGATCGAGGCGCTGGTGCTCGGGCTGATCGGGGCGCTGGTGGGCGTCGTGCTCGGAGGCGCCTTCGGCTGGGCCGCGATCAGGGCGATGCTGGACGGCGCCGTCTTCTCCGTACCTGTCGGTCAGATCGGGCTCTTCGTGGTGCTGTCGGGGGTGGCCGGGGTGCTGGCCGCCGCGCTTCCGGCTCGCCGCGCGGCACGTGCTTCGATCGTCGGCTCCCTCGCCACCGGCTGATCCGCACGAATAGCCCTGCAACCGAATAAAACCGAAATCTGCGGAAAGAGGGAGCACGGTTGGTCGGGCGTCTCATGGGGGCGACGCCCGGCCTTCTCCACGCGGGACGTCAGCGGGGCGTGCGGCCGGGCCAGAGATCGGCGATCGTCTCCGGGTCGAGGAGCGGCCGGGCCACCACCTCGCCCGTGGCGCGGTCGATCACGATGCACCCGCCCCCGATCGTCTCCGGCAGTGTCGCCGGATCGTCGAGATCGAGATCGCGCACCCAGGCGACATAGCCATCGTGGAACCCGTACACCCCCACCGGCACCGCCTCGTCGTGCGCCCGCACCCCGTTGAAATACTCCTCGGCTATCGCCCGGGCCTGGTCCAGGTTCATCGCGGCCGCCCCTGCCGGTCGAGTATCACGCAGAACACCCCGGTCACCGTCGTGTACGGCGGCTCGACGGACATGTGCCCCCGCTGAGCGTCGATCCAGATCACCTCGCCGTCGGCGTTGACCGCGTTCCAGGCGTGGGAGCCGCCGCCGGGCCAGCGCACCACGAGGACGGCGCTCCCCCCGTGACCCGCGTCGAGCAGCCGCCGCACGATCATCGGGTAGCCGTGCCGCCCCTGCCCCGCGTACTGGAAGCGCTGCCCCACCCACTGCTCGATCCTGGCCAGGCTGCCCTGCTCGCCGGTCAGCAAGGGCCGGCCGATCCCGTCGTACTCGGGAAATCTGGGGGCGGCCGTCGCGGGCTCGCCGTGCCAGGTGGACAGGACGGCCAGCGCGCAGTCGGCGGCGTTGGAGGCCCTGAACGGGTCGTCGGCCGGCCCGCCGCCGTTGACCAGCCGCACCCAGGTGCCGCGCGGGTCGGGAAAGCGGTCGCCTGGCCGCAGCGCCTCGGCGAGGTCCCGCTCGACCTGCGGGTCGGGCTGCGCGAGCCCGCCCGGCACCCCGTACGGCCTGGAGCCGGCGAGCCTGGGCGGCCGGTGCGGCCGGTCGAACCAGTCCGCCTCATCGGCGTCGCGACGGCCGGCTCGGAACTCGCCGTCACGCAGGAGAGCGTCATACACAGGATTGGCCTCCAAGGTGGACGGGACCTCCGGAGAGGTGCCGTCCCGCGCGGTGACGGCACCGGTCTCGGCGGCGCGCTCGTAGTCGAGCCACCGCACCCCCTCCGCCACCAGGGGGTTGTAGTGCCCGTCTCGGACGCTCGGCTTGCGCTCGCGGAACACGGCCTGCCTCCTGTCATGCTCGACGACCGATCGTAGAGGCGTCACCGTGACAGGGAGGGGAAGTCGGCAAGATTCTCCGCAGGAACCACCCGCCGTACCTGCAGAAGCAGGGACAAGTGGGGTCAGGCCACCTGCACCGTAATGGTGTGCCAGCCGGTCGCGCCGTCCGGCGCGGGCGGGGCCTCCTGCTCGGTCTGGGTACGCCCGGCGGCGTCGGTCGCCCGCACCTGGATCGTGTGCCGCCCGGGAGCGGCGTCCCAGTCGATCGACCACTGCCGCCAGGTGTCGGGCCCGGGCACCTGGGCGAGTCTCGCCTGCCGCCACTGTCCGCCGTCGACCCGTACCTCCACGGCGTCCACGCCGGTGTGCTGGGCCCACGCCACCCCGGCGATCGTGGTGCGCCCCGCCTTCAGGGAATCGCCCGGCTTGGGCACGTCGATCCGGGACTGGGTCTTGATGGGGCCCTTGGCCGCCCAGCCGCGCGGCGTCCAGTACGCCTCGTCCTGGTCGAACCTGGTCACCTTGAGGTCCACGACCCACTTGGTGGCCGACACGTACCCGTACAGGCCAGGCACCACCTGGCGCACGGGGAAGCCGTGGTCCACGGGGAGCGCCTCGCCGTTCATCGCGATCGCGAACAGCGCCTCGCGGCCGTCCATGACCACGTCGACCGGGGTGCCGCAGGTGAAGCCGTCGGCCGAGGTGGACAGGAGCATGTCGGCGCCGGACTGGAGCCCGGCCTTGCGCAGCACCTCGGCCATGCGGACGCCGAGCCAGCGGGCATTGCCGACGTACTCGCCGCCGACCTCGTTGGAGACGCAGGTGAGCGTGACGTCCGCCTCGGTGAGCGGCATCCCCAGCAGGTCCGCGTACGTAAGCTCCACCGGCCGGTCGACCATGCCGTGGATGCGCAGCTTCCAGTCGTTGGGATCCACCTGGGGGACGATGAGCGCGGTGTCCACCCTGTAGAAGTCCTGATTTTTCGTGATGAACGATGACAAGCCGTTGATGCGGAGGTCGGCACCGGCCGGAATGGGCTTGGCCGGAGTCGCCGGCTCGGGCACGGCCAGTCTCACCCGCGCGGCATCCACCACCCGCCGATCCCCGAGCACCTGCCCGAGCACGGCGCCCCCGAACGCGACCGCCGCCCCTCCGGCGGCTCCGGTCAGCAACCGGCGCCGGTCGAACCCTCGCAGGTCCGCCCCGGCCAGCATCACCGCAGGCCGCTCCGCGCCGGCCGCGCTGCGGTCATCGCCGGTGGCGTGGGCTGACGAGGGCGAAGCGCCCGCCACTCGCCGTCTCAGCCACCAGAGCGTCCAGGCACCGGCCGCCGTCCCGAGGATGGTCGGCAGCGCGTCCGGCACCTCGGCGTCCGGCCGGGTCAGCACCGCCAGCAGGCCGATCGCCCCGAACGCGGCCAACCCCGCGAAGCCGTAGGCGAGCCTGCGCACGGCCAGCACCCCGATGAGGGGCGCGACCCCGCCGAGCACCACCAGCACCACGCCCACGATGAGGACCGTCTTGTCGCTCTCGCCGAACGTCCTGATCGCGAACTCTTTGACCGGAGCCGGCGCGAGATCGACCGTCGCATCGCCCACGGCCAGCGCGGGAGACGTCTCGGGCCCGACGAACGCGGCCGCGAGCTGTGCGATGCCGAGGGCCACGCCCCCGGCCACCAACCCCATCAGGGCCCGCGCCCAGGCGGGCGCCACCGAGTTACTCTGCACGATTCGACGCTACGCCGCCCGGCCCCGCGCGGTTCTTACGCGGTGGTTACGAGCTGAGCAGCTCCCGCACGAGGGGCGCCAGCGCGCGGAAGGCCCGCCCCCGGTGGCTGATCGCGTCCTTCTCATCCGGCGACATCTCGGCCGTCGTGCGCTCCTCGCCGTCGGGCACGAAGATCGGGTCATACCCGAACCCGTTGGACCCCCGCGGCGAGGTGACGAGGTGGCCCGGCAGCGTGCCCTCCACCACCCGGCTCTCCCCCGACGGCAGCGCCAGCGCGGCGGCGCAGGCGAAGTGGGCGCTCAGCTTGCCGGCGGGCACGTCGGACACCTGCGCGAGCAGCAGGTCGAGGTTGGCCTGGTCGTCGCCGTGCCGCCCCGACCAGCGGGCGGAGAAGACGCCCGGCATGCCGGCCAGCACGTCGACGCAGAGCCCCGAGTCGTCCGCGACCGCGGGCAGCCCCGAGCCCTGGGCGACGGCGTGCGCCTTGAGCAGCGCGTTCTCCTCGAAGGTGAGCCCGGTCTCGGCGACCTCACCGATCGAGGGGAACTCGTCGAGCCCCACGATGTCGAACCCGGCCAGGATGCGGCGCAGCTCCGCGATCTTGCCCGCGTTGCGGGTGGCCAGCACGATCTTCATGAGCCCAGGGCCTCCTGCTGGATCAACGTGAGCTCCTCGCAGCCGGTCACGGCCAGGTCGAGGAGCTGGTCGAGGGCCGAGCGGTCGAACGGGGCGCCCTCGGCGGTCCCCTGCACCTCGACGAAGCTGCCCTCTCCGGTCATCACGACGTTCATGTCGGTCTCCGCGGCCACGTCTTCGGTGTAGCAGAGGTCGAGCATCGGCACGGAGCCGACCACGCCGACGGAGACGGCCGCGACCGAGCCGATCAGCGGGTCGCCCGGGCACATCCGGCGCTCGCGCATCCAGGCGACGGCGTCGGCGAGCGCGACGTAGGCGCCGGTGATCGCGGCGGTCCTGGTGCCGCCGTCGGCCTGCAGCACGTCGCAGTCGAGCAGGATGGAGTTTTCCCCCAGCGCCTTGTAATCGACGCAGGCCCGCAGCGAACGCCCGATCAACCGGGAAATCTCGTGAGTCCTGCCACCGATTTTGCCGCGGACCGATTCGCGATCGTTGCGAGTATTGGTCGCCCTGGGCAACATGGCGTATTCGGCCGTAACCCAGCCCTGGCCGCTGCCTCTGCGCCACCGGGGCACGCTGTCCTGGACCGAGGCCGCGCACAACACCCGCGTGTTGCCGAATTCGACCAGCACCGACCCTTCGGCATGAGCCAGCCAATGCCTGGTGACCGTAATCGGGCGGAGCTGGTCAGGGTTGCGGCCATCCTGTCTGGACATGCAGATCACCCTATCTCCGCGCCACGACACTCTTGACCAAATGTGTCCGCCACATGGATCCTTACGCAATGACAACGGGGGTGTTGCGAAACCCTGACTTCCTCCGGTTCCTCAGTTCGCATGTAGCGGACGAACTCGGGGCGAATATCTCACGAGTGGCGCTCCCGCTGGTGGCCGTGCTCGCGCTGCACGCCGGCCCGGCGGAGGTCGGCGCGCTCTCAGCGCTGCAGACGACGGCGTTCCTGCTGATCGGCCTGCCCGCGGGGGTGTGGGTCGACAGGATGCGCAAGCGCCGCGTGATGATGGCCACCGACTTCGCCAGATTTCTGCTGCTCGGCAGCATCCCGCTGGCGGCCCAGCTGGGGCTGCTGTCGATCGGCATGATGTTCGTGGTCGCGCTGCTGGCGGGCGCGAGCCAGGTCTTCAACGACGTGGCCGACCAGACGTACCTGCCGGAGCTGGTCGGCACCGGGCAGCTCAGCGACGGCAACTCGAAGCTGGAGGTCGTCCGCTCGGGCGCGTTCCTGGCGGGGCCGAGCATCGGGGGCGTGCTGGTGCAGCTGCTCGGGGCGCCGTCCACGCTGGCGGCCACCGCGCTCGGCTCGCTCTCCTCGGTGCTCTTCCTGGGCTTGATCAAGGTGCCCGACAAGCCTCCCGCGGTCACCGAGCGCACCTCGCTGGTGCGCGGCATCAGAGAAGGCCTCGCGTACGTGTGGCAGGACGGGCTGATGCGCATGTTCGTGGCCTCCACGGCGGCCGTCAACCTGTGCGTCAGCGCCGTGCTCGGCCTGTCGGTCTTATTCCTGGCCGACGAGGTCGGGCTGCCCCCCGGCGTCGTCGGCGTGCTGCTCATGACCGGCGGCATCGGCGGCCTGATCGGCGGCTTAACCGGCGGCTGGCTGTCCAGGCGGTACGGCACGGCCAGGATGACCTGGCTGGCCGTCAGCGTGGCCTCGCCCTTCGGCCTCCTGTTACCCATGACGCAGGCCGACTGGCGAGTGGTGTGCTTCGCGATCACCTCGATGGCGCTCTCTTGGAGCGCGACACTGACGAACGTGGGCCAGGTCACCTACCGGCAGACCGTGACCCCCGAGCACCTTCTGGGCCGGGTCAACGCGTCGGTGCGGTTCATGGTCTGGGGAATCATGCCGCTGGGCGCGCTGCTCGGCGGGCTCCTCGCCCAGCAGATCGGCGTGCGGGAGGCCCTGTGGGTGATCATGACGGGCAGGCTGCTGGCGTTCCTTCCGCTGCTGTTCTCCCCGCTCCCCCGACTGCGGGACTTCAACGAGCTTCAGGCCAGGTCGTAAACCGCGCCGCTGCGGGCCAGCTCGATCGGGCCCGTGAAGCCTCCTCCCGCCGCCTGCTCCAGCACCGTGCCCTGGTCGTTCCACGGGACGAGATGAGTGAGCACGAGCCGGCCGACGCCGGCCTTGGCGGCGTGCTCAGCGGCCTGGCGACCGGTCAGGTGCAGGTCGGGAGGCAGGTCTGGGCCCTCGACGAACGACGCCTCGCACAGCATCAGGTCGGCGCCCGCGGCCAGCTTCACCAGCTCGCCGGACTCGCCGGTGTCACCGGAGTACGCCACGCACCTGCCGCCGTGGGACACGCGGAAGCCGTACGCCTCGACCGGGTGGTTGACCAGCCCCGCGGTCAGCGTGAACGGGCCGATCTCGAAGGAGCCCGGCGCCAGCGGCACGAACTCGAAGGCGGTCTCCATGCCCGGCTCGTCCGGCATCCCGTACGCGGCCGAGAGCCGGCCCGGCGCGTCGGCGGGCGCGTAGACGGGCACCAGGGGGTACGGCGCCTCGGGCCCGTACGTGCGGACCACGTGGTAGCCGCACAGGTCGAGACAGTGGTCGGCATGCAGATGGGACAGGCAGACCGCGTCCACGTCGTACAGGCCGATGTGGCGCTGGAGCGCACCGAGCGACCCGCTGCCGAAGTCGAGCAACATCCTGAACCCCTCCGCCTCGAGGAGGTAGCAGGACGCGGGGCTGTCGGGCCCGGGGAAGCTGCCCGAGCACCCGACGATGGTCACCTTCATGTGGGCTCCTTTTCCGCGTCACGGCCGTTAGAGGTAGTACCCCCCACTGGTGCGACTTCGACCACGTCGATCTCCGGGCCCAGGAAGCGCCGCCCGAGCCGGGCGAAGAGCAGGGAGTCGCCGGTGGCCAGGAAGCGGTGCCGGGGGGTGGCCTCGCCTCCCGCCGCCAGATCGCGGTCGTGCAGGATCCGGTAGACGTCCTTGGCCGTCTCCTCGGCGCTGGAGACCAGCGTGACCCCGTCACCCACGACGTAGGAGATCGCGCCGGTGAGCAGCGGGTAGTGGGTGCAGCCGAGGATGAGGGTGTCGCAGCCCGCGGCCCTGATGGGCTCCAGGTACTCGCGCACGACCTCGATGAGCTCGTCGCTCATCGTCTCCCCTCGTTCGACGTACTCCACCAGGCGTGGGGCGGCCACGGCGGTGAGGAGCACGTCGGGCGCCGCGGTGAAGGCGTCGTGGTAGGCCATGGAGTCGATGGTGGCCCTGGTGGCGATCACGCCGACCCTGCCGGTGCGGGTGGCTCGCACCGCGCGCCTGGTGGCGGGCTGGATCACCTCGACGACCGGCACGTCGTAGCGTTCGCGCGCGTCGCGCAGCACGGCCGAGCTGGCGCTGTTGCACGCGATCACCAGCATCTTGACGCCGTCCTCGACGAGGTGGTCCATCACCTCCAGGGCGTAGGCGCGGAGCTCCGCGATGCGTTTCGGCCCGTACGGCTGGCGGGCCGTGTCGGCCACATACGTAATCGACTCGTAGGGCAGCTGGTCGATGATCGCGCGAGCGACCGTCAGGCCGCCGACCCCGCTGTCGAAGATCCCAATACTCGTGTCCGGCACGCTCTAGAGGGTAGGCGACCTGGGCGATCAACTCTGCGTAAGAATCCTCACATTCGTGGCTGTCAGCCTCTCCCGACCCTGGCCAGCTGGCGCGACTGGGCCACGAGACGGCCGGCGGAGTCGCGTACCTCGACCTCCTCGTCGAACCAGCCGTCCGAGATCAGCCGGCCGCTGCCGAGCAGCGTGAGCCAGCCGGGCGCGGGCAGCGCGCGCAGGTGCCAGGTGAGCTCCACCGTCGGCGCCCAGCCCCGCGCGCCCGCGGAGAACACCACGGGCGGCAGCGCGTCGACGGCAAGCGCCAGCACGTACGGGTCCGGGTCCTGGGGTTCGGTCATCCTGAAGTACGCCCGCGACTCCGGCCTGCCGGTCGGCCTGCCCTTCAGCCAGCCGATGGTGGGCGGGTCGAAGAGCAGCTCCATCTGGGCGTTCAGGGTCATGCCCGACTCGGGCTTGGGGTCGGGGAGCTTGACGCACTCGTCACGGCTGGGCATGTCGTCCGCCGGTTGCTCGTAGACCGGCTCGGCCTCGTTCAGCGTGGCCGTCGTGATCAGGCCCTCGATGTGCGCCATGCCGTCCTGGACGAGTGTGGCCCTGGCGAACGCGGCCGTCCTGCCTGCCTTGAGCGGCTCGATCCTGACCTGCGCGGGGCCTGCGATCGGCGCTTTCAGGAACTGCGCGGTCGTGCTCACCGGGTGCTCGAACGGAGAGGCGTCCACCGCCGCGCGGAGCATCACGGCCATCAGGTAGCCGCCGTTGAGCGGTCCGCCGATCGCGTACCTGGGATCGAGACACACGTCGTACGTGCCCTCGTCGACCTTGATCGCCTGCGTCGCCTCGTCGAACTTGGTCATCCACGCCTGCCTCAAGTCCAGAACACTATTCTGGTGGCATACTCTAGTGCATCCCCTTATCAGCGCGCCTACCTGCGAAAACGTGATTCGGCTGAGAAAGTTCGATCATGTCGAGTGTCACCGAACTCATCGGTCAGTCCGTTTGGGACTCCAATGGGATGTGGGTCGGCCACGTGGTGGACATCCGCGTGGTCAAGCACAAAGGGGAGCTGCAGCAGAGCCACACCGTCTACGGACTCGTCGTCTCAAGCCTGCGCGCACCGCTGCTGCTCGGCCTCACCCGCGAGCGCGCGGACCGCCCGGAATGGCTCTCCCGGATTTTGTCCCGCCTGGCCTATGCGGGCTGCACGTTCGTGCCATGGTCGGCCATCGCGGAGTACGGCGGCGGCGAGGTCCACATCAGCACGCTGAGAAAGGAGCTCACCCGGGTCTGAATATCACTTCAGCACATTGCAAGCGCCCGTCTAGCAACATCAGCTAACTTCTTTGGGGTCCAATGTCCACATTGTGAGTTGAGTGATGTCTGCGAATAATCCCCCCTACGGCCAGGATCCTAACCGGACCACGGCGTACAACTGGAACCAGGGGCAGCAGCCGGAGAACCCCCCGCTGAGCTCCGGCCAGCCGTACCCGCCGCAGCAGCAGCCCTACGGCCAGCAGGAGACGTACGGGCAGCAGGCGTCCTCCGGCCAGCAGCAGCAGCCGTACAGCCCCCAGTCGGCCTACGGGCAGCAGCCTTCCTACGGCGCCCCTTACGGCCAGGGCGGCCAGCAGGGCCAGCAGAATTGGCAGCAGGGCCAGCAGCAGGCGCAGGGTGGCTGGCAGCAAGAGCAGCAAGGTTGGCAGCAGGGCCAGGGCTGGCAGCAGGAACAGCAGGGTTGGCAGCAGGACCAGCACGGCCAGGGCGGCTGGCAGCAGCAGGGGCCCGAGGGCTTCGGCCCCGCGGAGCCGGCCAAGAAGGGCCGTAAGACGTGGATCATCGCCGCGGCCGGGGCGCTCGCGGTGATCCTGCTCGGCGGCGGCGCGGTGTGGGCCGTGGGAGCCATCGGCGGGGGCGGCACGCAGCCGAACGAGGTCCTGCCCGCCAACTCGATCGCCTACGTTCGGCTCGACATGGACCCGGCCGCGAACCAGAAGGTGGCGCTGTTCGAGCTGGCCAGGAAGTTCACGGTCACCAAGGACTCCTTCACCGGCGAGGACCCGCGCAAGGCGGTGTTCGACATGTTCAACAAGGGCAACGAGGCCAAGCTCGACTTCGCCAAGGACGTCGATCCCTGGCTGGGCAGCAGGCTCGGCTTCGCGGCCGTGCCGTCAGGCAAGGAGGAGCCCGACTTCGCGCTGGCCATCCAGGTCGAGGACGAGGCGCAGGCCAAGGCCGGCATCGCCAAGATGATGAAGGGCGACAAGTACGGCATCGCCTTCCGCGAGGACTACGCGCTGATCAGCTCCACCCAGCAGCTGGCCGACAAGTTCGCGCAGGCCGACACCAGCCTGGCTGACAACACCGAGTTCAACGACGACATGGGCGCGATCGGCGAGCAGGGCGTGCTGTCGTTCTGGGCCAGCATGGGCGGGCTCATGGAGCTGGCCAAGAAGGAGATCCCGGCCGAGCAGGCCGCCGCCGTCGAGCAGATAAAGAACGCCAGATGGGCCGGCGCGCTGCGCTTCGACAGCGCGTACGTCGAGCTCGCCGGTCTCGTGCGGGGCATGAAGGGCACGGCGCCCGAGGGTGACCTGCCCAAGGCCGAGCTGGGCACGCTGCCCGCCAGCACGGCGGGCGCCCTGTCGGTCTCCGGTCTCGACCAGATCGTCACCAAGCAGTGGGCTGAGATCCAGAAGCAGGCCGCGGCGACCGGCGGCGCGCAGGTCCAGCAGTTCATCCAGCAGGCTCAGAGCCAGCTCGGCCTGCAGCTGCCCGGCGATCTCGCCACGGTCCTGGGCAAGAACTTCACGATCGCGGTGGACAGCCAGGGCCTGAGCAGCAACCAGATCAAGGGCGGCGTGCGCGTCGTCACCGACCCGGCCAAGGCGCAGGCCATCGTCGACAAGGTCCAGCAGGCGATGTCCCGGGGCCAGGGCGGGCCGCAGATCGCCAAGGTCAAGGGCGACGGCGTCTTCACGGTCGCGACGACGGACGAGTACGCCAAGCAGCTGGCGGGTGAGGGCACGCTCGGCGACTCGGAGACGTTCCAGACGGCGGTCGCCAACGCCGATGACGCCAACTACGCGGTCTTCGTGGACCTGGACAAGATCGAGAACCTCTACCTCAAGTCCATGCAGGGCGACGCCAAGGCCAACGCGCAGGTGCTGCGGGCCATCGGGATGAGCGGCAGCGTGACCGACACCGAGTCGACGTTCTCGCTGCGGGTCCTGGTCAACTGACGGCGAAGAGAAGGCGGCCGGTCATCGGACCGGCCGCCTTCTTCGTTGCTTCAGGCCCAGAGCTGGCCTTCGAGGCGCTCTTCCGCCTCATCCAAGGTGCCCTCGTAGGCACCCGTGGACAGGTATTTCCAGCCGCCGTCGGCCACGACGAACACGATGTCGGCGCGCTCGTCCGCCTTGACCGCCTTCTTGGCCACCCCCAGCGCCGCGTGCAGCGCCGCGCCGGTCGAGACCCCGGCGAAGATGCCCTCTGCGGCGAGCAGCTCCCGCGTGCGCCGCAGCGCGTCGGCCGAGCCCACGGAGAAGCGGGTGGTCAACACGGACTCGTCGTAGAGCTCGGGGATGAAGCCCTCGTCCACGTTGCGCAGCCCGTACACGAGCTCGCCGTAACGCGGCTCGGCCGCGACGATCTGCACGCCCGGCACCCGCTCGCGCAGGAACCGCCCGACTCCCATCAGCGTCCCCGTGGTGCCGAGACCGGCCACGAAGTGGGTGACGGTGGGCAGGTCCTCTAGGATCTCCGGGCCGGTGGTCTCGTAGTGTGAGCGCCAGTTGGCCGGGTTTCCGTACTGGTAGAGCATCACCCAGGAGGGATTCTGGGCCGACAGCTCCTTGGCCACGCGTACGGCCTCGTTGGAACCGCCCGCGGCCGGCGAGGAGATGATCTCCGCGCCCCACATGCGCAGCAGCTGGCGGCGCTCCTCCGAGGTGTTCTCCGGCATCACGCAGATCAGCTTGTAGCCCTTGAGCTTGGCCGACATCGCGAGCGAGATGCCGGTGTTGCCGCTGGTGGGCTCGAGGATCGTGCAGCCCGGCGTGAGCCTGCCGTCCTTCTCGGCCTCCTGGATCATCCAGAGGGCGGGCCTGTCCTTGATCGACCCGGTCGGGTTGCGGTCTTCGAGCTTGGCCCAGATCCGCACGTCGGCGGAGGGCGACAACCGCGGCAGACCGACGAGCGGCGTGCGGCCGACCGAGTCGATCAGCGAATCGAAGCGCATGTCACCCGCCGGCGACGGCAGGCAGCACGGTCACCGTGTCGCCGTCGGACAGCGGCGTGCCGAGGCCGCCCAGGAAGCGCACGTCCTCGTCGTTCAGGTAGACGTTGACGAAGCGGCGCAGGCTGCCCTCGTCGACCAGGCGGTCCTTGATGCCGGGGTGGCGCGACTCAAGATTGCTGATCAGCTCTTCGAGGGTGGCGCCCTCGGCATCGACGGCCTTGGCGCCGCCGGTGTAATTACGCAGGATGGTCGGAATGCGAACTTCGATGGCCATCGCGCTCAGTCTCCTCAGGTCAGGTCGTCCCATCGGCAGCAACACCGACGGCTTGGTGGGGATTCCGGGGATTCAGCGCGGACGACAGTCGTACACGACGACAGCCGGAGTGTGCGCGAAGAGGAAGCTCTGCACCGGCCTGACCATCATGGGAGAAACCTTACCTCTTCCTCCGTAATCACACCGTCGAGGATCCGGTACGAGCGGAACTCGACCTTGTCCTCGTCCCGCGTGGAGACCAGGACGTAGTGGGCGTCCGGTTCGGAGGCGTAGGACACGTCGGTGCGCGACGGGTACGCCTCGGTGGCGGTGTGGGAGTGGTAGATCACGACGGGCTCCTCGTCGCGGTCGTCCATCTCGCGCCAGACGCGCAGCTGCTCCATGGAGTCGAAGCGGTAGAAGGTGGGCGAGCGCTCGGCGTTCTCCATCGGGATGAACCGCTCGGGAACGCCGTTCTTGCCCGCGATGACGCCGCACGCCTCATCGGGGTGGTCGGCGCGGGCATGGGCGACGATCTTGTCAACCAGTTCCTGCGAGATCGACAGCATGCCCGGAAATTACCAGAGCGCGCGGACCAGGCTGTCCTGGAGGTAGGTCAGCCAGTCGTAGGTGACGTAGGCCGGATAACGCGGATCGTCCTCGGACATCATGGCGATCTCGTCGTGGACCTCCTCGGTCACGTCGAGCTTGGTGCCGAGCGTGAGGCGCACGTCGTTGAGCGAGCGCAGCCACGCCTGGGCCTGCTCGGGCGTGAGCTCGGCGCGGCCCGACTTGGCGGTGTCGAAGACGGTCTGGGCGTCGGCCCGCTTGCCGTCGCGCAGCGTGGCCTCGGTGTAGCGGCGGAACTCCGCCGACTCCTGCTCGTCCTCGTACGCCGACGGGAACAGCCTGGCCAGCACCGGGTCGGACGGCGCCTCGCCCCCTCCGATGCCCAGCGCCCGCTCCAACGGGTCGTCGCTGGTCTGCCCCGGCTCCACGATGCCCAGCATCATCGAGACGAGCGAGCGCAGGAGCGAGACCTCGGCGGCCTCGAACTCCGCGATGACGCCGCCACCCTTGCCCGGTGAGAAACCCGATGTCACCCGTGCCGCCTTACTTGACCGAGTCCGGCTGGAGCGTCGCCCACAGGCCGTAGGAGTGGAGAATCTGCACATCGCGTTCCATCTCTTCCCGCGTGCCACTGGACACGACGGCCTTGCCCTTGTGATGAACGTCCAGCATGAGTTTCTCGGCCTTCTCCTTCGTGTAGCCGAAGACCGTTTGGAAGACATAGGTCACGTAGGACATGAGGTTGACGGGGTCGTTCCAGACGATGGTCACCCATGGCAGATCGGGTCGGACGTCCGATGACGGACGCTCAACGGCGATTGGAGCGGTGCTACCCACATCCCCGAGTCTGCCCTATCTGGGCCGTAGTCTTCGAGTCGTGACAATGACCATGAGCACTGCGTTGCTCACAGATCACTATGAGCTGACGATGCTCCAGGCGGCCCTGCGCAGTGGGGCCGCACACAGACGCGCCGTTTTCGAGGTTTTCGCCAGACATCTACCAGGTGGCCGGCGCTACGGGGTTGTCGCTGGTACGGGACGTGTCCTGGACGAGCTGGAACACTTCCGTTTCAGTGAGGAAGAACTTACCTATCTGCGCAAGAACCACGTCGTCGACGACACCACTCTGGCGTTTCTGGCCGATTACCGGTTTTCCGGGAACATCTACGGCTACCGCGAGGGAGACCTCTACTTCCCCGCCTCTCCCATCATGATCGTGGAGGGCACCTTCGCGGAGGCCGTGCTGCTGGAGACCCTCACCCTGTCGATTCTCAACCACGACTGCGCCATCGCCTCCGCCGCCTCCCGCATGACCAACGCCGCGGGCAAGCGGCCGATCATCGAGATGGGCTCGCGCCGCACGCACGAGGGCGCCGCCGTGGCCGCCGCCCGGGCCGCGTACATCTCCGGGTTCGCCTCCACCTCCAACCTGATGGCCGGGCACGTGTACGGCGTCCCCACGGCCGGCACGGCGGCGCACGCGTTCACCTTGCTGCACGATTCGGAGAAGGACGCGTTCGAGGCCCAGATCGCCTCGCTCGGCCGTGGGACGACGCTGCTGGTGGACACGTACGACGTGGCCGAGGCGGTGCGCACGGCCGTCGAGCTGGCCGGGCCCGACCTGGGCGCGGTCCGCATCGACTCGGGCGACCTGGCCGCCGCCGCGCAGGAGGTGCGTGAGCAGCTCGACGCGCTCGGCGCCTTCAACACCCGCATCCTGGTCACCTCCGACCTGGACGAGTACGCCATCGCCGCGCTCGCCGCCGCCCCCGTGGACGGCTACGGCGTCGGCACCTCTCTCGTGACCGGGTCAGGCGTCCCCACGGCGGCCCTGGTGTACAAGCTGGTGGCGCGGGAGACGGCCACGGGCAGGCTGGAGGCCGTCGCCAAGCGCTCGGTGGGCAAGCCGTCGCGTGGGGGCCGCAAGCAGGCGTACCGGCTGCTGGACGAGGCGGGCCACGTGGAGACCGAGCTGATCACCACCGGCGGCCTGGTCCCCGAGAGCGGCATCCCCCTGCTGCACGAGCTGGTGCGCGACGGCGAGGTCGTGGGCAGGGAGCCCCTGTCCGCGACCCGCGAGCGCCACGCGCAGGCCGTCTCCAGCCTCCCCCTGGAGGCCCTCCACCTCGGCAGGGGGTACGCGGCGATCCCCACGGAATTCGCCTGACGTATGGTGCTGGGTATGGGGACCGCGTTGATCATCGTCGATGTGCAGAACGACTTCTGCGAGGGCGGCAGCCTGCCCGTGGCGGGGGGCTCGGAGGTGGCGGCGGCGATCACCCGTCACGTGTCCGAGCACGGCTATGACCACGTGGTGGCCACCCGCGACTATCACATCTCCCCCGGCGCCCACTTCTCCGGCTCGCCCGACTATGTCGCGACGTGGCCCCCACACTGCGTGGCCAGCACCCCGGGAGCGGACTTCCACCCGTCGTTCGACGTGTCGGGCGTGGAGGAGGTCTTCAGCAAGGGCTCCTACGCGGCGGCGTACAGCGGTTTCGAGGGCACGTCCGGCGACGGCGTGTCACTGGCCGAGTGGCTCAGGCAACGCGGGGTGCACGAGGTCGACGTGGTGGGGATCGCCACGGACCACTGCGTGCGCGCCACGGCGCTCGACGCGGCGCGTAACGGGCTGGCGGTGCGGGTGCTGCTGGACCTGACGGCAGGCGTGGCCCAGCCGACGACGGAGGCGGCGCTGGCGGAGCTGAAGGACGCGGGCGCCACCCTCCTGGGGGCGCCCATCGTGGGTTGATCGGCTAAACAGCACTACTGATCACGAAGCGTATGCGATAGGCAACGCTGAGGTCATGTGATATCCATGAGGGCGAACCCTCTCCGGAGCCGTAGTAATACGGAGAGTCACATACTCCTTTTCGTGTGAGGTCTTTCATGCTGGCCCTCTCCCTGGGCGTGGCCTGGCTCGTGCTCGGCCCCCTGTGCCTGTGGCTGCTCGTGAGGGGTCGCGCCGTCGAGCGGGTGGCCGCGGTCGTGGCGCTGGCGCTGCTGGAGGGCGGCACGATCGCCATGGCCGCCATCCATCCGGCCACGCCCGCCGCCCGTGCCGTCGCGGCGCACGTCGAGCCGCCCTGCGACGAGCGCGTGCCGGTGCCTCGGTCCGCGAGGGCGGGGCGCGAGATCGTGCTGACCTGGGCGGCGGTCCCGCACGAGTGCAGGGCGGCCGAGGCCGTCGTGCGCACCAAGGGGCGGAAGATGGCGGTCTGGCTGTACGAGGGGCCGAGCATCGGCCGGCGCGTCTCCGTGCTCGCGGTGCGTCGCCGGCGCGCGTTCACGCTGCCCGTGAACGTCAAGAGCGGTATGGCGACCGTCAAGGTTCCAATACACGGGAAGTCGGGTTATGTCCTGACCGATGGGCACACGGGGCGATGTATCCCGCAGCACTGATCTGCTGGCGTTCATCCGGGGCTGACGGCTGGGCTAGGGTCATCCGTCGTGACCGAGCCGGACTTCCTGCGCGCCACCCGCGCCTCATACGACGCCATAGCCACCGACTACGCCGGGCTCTTCCGCGCGGAGTTGGCGGGCAAGCCGCTGGACCGGGCGATGTTCGCCGCGTTCGCGGAGCTCGTACGGGGCTCGGGTCCCGTGGCGGACGTGGGCTCGGGTCCGGGGCAGGTCACCGCGCACCTGCACGGCCTCCGGCTGGACGTGTTCGGCGTGGACCTGTCGCCCGAGATGGTCGCGCTGGCCCGGCGGACGCATCCCGGCCTGCGGTTCGAGGAGGGCTCGATGCTCGACCTCGACCTGCCCGACGGGGCGCTGGGCGGCCTCGTCGCCAACTACTCGATCATCCACATCCCCCTGGAGCTGCTGCCCGACGTGTTCGCCGAGTTCTGCCGGGTGCTGGCTCCAGGGGCATACGCGCTGGTCGTGTTCCAGGTCGGCGACGAGTCGGGGCACAGGACGGAGGCGTTCGGACATGAGATCTCGCTGGACTTCCACCGGCGCCGCCCCGACCAGATCGCCGAGCTGATGACCAAGGCCGGGCTCGTCATGCACGCCACGCTCGTACGGGAGCCCGGGGAGGGGACGAGCGAGCCGACGCAACAGGCCCTGCTCCTGGCCCGCAAGCCGCCCGCCTGAGCTCAGGTCTTGGCCACCGCCAGCCGCAACGCGTCGTCGAGCCGGGCGAAGACCTCGAACGCGTGCCGCAGCCCGGTGATCGACAACACCCTGGCCATGACCCCCTGGACCCCGCCGAGCAGCAGCCTGGTCCCCCTGGCCTCGCACTTCTGCAGGACGCCGACGAGCTCGTTCATCCCCATCGAGTCGCAGAACCGCAGCTCCCCCAGATCCAGGATCAGGAAGGGTCTCGGGGGCAGGTCCCAGATGGGCTCCATGTGCTCGCGCAGCACCGGCAGCGCGTAGACGTCGAGCTCGCCCTCGAGCCTGACGATGACTGCGTTTCGGGTGAGGCCGGAAGTGACGCTCAACGTCGGCTTTCTGGTGGCCTCAGACGACATGGGCAAAGTCCTTCTGCGTATCCCGAGACAAGCCAAGAGTGGTTCTTGCCGTTTCGGTCGAGTTTCTAACAAGAGGGCATGGTTCTGTGGCCAAATGCACAGAGTTACGGAGCGTAGCAAGGACCGGTTTGCCGGGATTTGCGCGGGGGTGGCACGACGAAGGTCGTCCACCACCCGGACGGCGAGCGCGGGAAGAAGCGGCGGGCTAGCGGCGCTGGGTGGCCCAGCGGCGGATCATGTCGATCCGCTCCTGGATCTGCTCCGCCGTCGCCTGCGCGATCGGCGGGCCGCCGCACGAGCGGCGCAGCTCCGAGTGGATGACGCCGTGCGGCTGACCCGTGCGGTGGTTCCACGCGCCCACCAGGCCGTTGAGCTCGCGCCTCAGCTCCGCGATCTGCTCGTGCGGCGCCAGGGTCTCCCGCGGCTGCTCCTCCGCCTGCTTGCGCTTGGCCGCCTGCTGGTCGGACTGCCGCTTGCGCAGCAGCGTCGCCACCTGGTCGGGCTCGAGCAGCCCCGGCAGGCCGATGAAGTCCTCCTCCTCGGCCGAGCCGACCTCCGCGCCCGTGCCGAACTCGCCCCCGTCGAACAGCACCCGGTCGAACGTGGCCGACGTCTCCATCGTCTCGAACGGGAGCTCGTCGCCCAGGACGTCGGGATTGTCCTTCTGGCGGTTGGCCTGCTCGAGAAGGCTGTCGTCGAGGCCGTCCTCCGGCGGCCGCTTGTTGAGGACGTGGTCGCGCTCCACCTCCATCTCGTTGGCCAGCCCCATGAGGGTGGGCACCGAGGGGAGGAAGACCGAGGCCATCTCACCGCGTTTGCGGGCGCGCACGAAGCGGCCCACGGCCTGGGCGAAGAAGAGCGGGGTCGAGGTGGAGGTGGCGTAGACGCCCACGCACAGGCGGGGGATGTCGACGCCCTCCGACACCATGCGCACGGCCACCAGCCAGCGGTCCTCCGAGGCCGCGAACTGCTTGATCTTCTTCGACGCCCCGGGGTCGTCGGAGAGCACGACCGTGGCGCCCTCGCCGGTGATGTTGCGCAGGTGGCGGGCGTAGGCCCGGGCGGTCTCGTGGTCGGTGGCGATGACCAGGCCGCCCGCGTCGGGCACGCCCCTGCGCACCTCTGTGAGACGGCGGTCGGCGGCCTGCATGACCTGGCGGATCCAGTCGCCCTTCGGGTCGAGCGCGGCCCGCCACGCCTGCGAGAGCTGGTCCTTGGTGAGCGGGGTGCCGAGCGTCGCGGCGATCTCGTCGCCCGCCCGGGTGCGCCACTTCATCTCGCCGGAGTAGGCCAGGAAGATGACCGGGCGCACGACCCCGTCGTCGAGCGCGGGACCATAGCCGTAGGAGTAGTCGGCGACGCTGCGCTTGAGGCCCTCGCCGTCCTCCTCGTAGGCGACGAAGGGGATCGGGTTGTCGTCGGACCTGAACGGGGTGCCGGTGAGCTGGAGGCGGCGGGTGGCGGGCTCGAACGCCTCGCGCACGCCGTCGCCCCACGACTTGGCGTCGCCCGCGTGGTGGATCTCGTCGAAGATCACCAGCGTCTTGCGCGCCTCCGTGCGTGCCCTGTGCAGCGCGGGGTGCATGGCGATCTGCGCGTACGTCACCGCGACGCCCGTGTAGTCGCGCGAGGTGGCGCCCTGGCTGTTCTTGAACTCGGGGTCGATGGCGATGCCGACCCGCCCGGCGGCGTCCGCCCACTGACGCTTGAGGTGCTCGGTGGGCGTGACGATGGTGACCGCTCTGATCACCCCGTTGGCGAGCAGCTCGCTGGCGATCCGCAGGGCGTAGGTCGTCTTCCCCGCGCCCGGCGTCGCCACGGTGAGGAAGTCACGCGGCTCGCGCCTGAAATAGAGGTCGAACGCCTCCTGCTGCCAGGCACGCAGTTTGGGCGCGGTGCCCCACGCGGCTCGGTCTGGATAGGAAGGCGAAAGGTGGGACGCGGCGAAGGTGCTCACCGCATCACCTCTGGGGTTCGTGTGCTTCGCTTTCTCACAGTGACCCAAGGGTAATCGGGCCCACCGACAAGACGTGCCGTGAGCCGAGGATTCTGGCCAAGGTCATCTCCACGTGCTAGGGCTGGCGGACAAGAAACCTGCTCGCAGACTGCCGCCCCACCGCCGTGCCGGGTAAAGGCCGCAGCGGCAGTCCGTTTAGCAGGTTTCTCATCCGTATCGCATACTCGTCATCACCGCGTCCAGCGCCTGTCTGCGAGCGGTTTCCTCGGGTTGGAGCAGCCCCACGAGCAGCACACCGTCGCCGCCCCGAGTGAGCAGAGTCACTCGGAGGAACGCCGGCCGGTTGACCACGTCCTGATATTCCGCCCGCAGTGCCCGCGTGCGGCCTCCGGGCAGTTCCTTGTTCTCGACGACGGTCACCCGGTCGCCCTTGAGCAGCAGCCTGGAGTACAGCTCCGCGGCCTCCGCCGTGGCCTTCTCGGCGTTCTCCACGGGCCCGGGGACGGGCCTGGCCATGACGAGCCCCCCGCCACCGTCCCTGATCACCGACGTGAACCCCGTCACCGGCGCCACCGCCCCCTGGCGCCACCCCTGCGGCAGCGTCACCTTCACCCCGGCCAGCGAGTCGCTCAGCCGGCCCGTCTCCGCCGGCGGCGCGGTGATCCGCAGCACGACCGCGCTCGTCCCCGCGACCAGCCCCGCTCCGGCCAGCACCGCCGCCGTCACGCCTGCCCACCGCCGCCAGGCCCGTCCCGGCACGCCCCTGCGCTGCCCCGGATCCACCGGGGTGCCGCGGAGCCGGGCGGAGGGCGGAAGCGAGTCCCAGGGATCCTCATCGCGCTCTGTGGCGCGCTCCGCGGTCCTGCGGATCCGCGGGTTCCATGGCTCGTCCGGTTCGAGATCCAGCGGGTGGGGCTCGCCGCGTACCGGCTGGAGGTCGAGCGGGTAGGGCTCCCGCCGTACCGGCTCCGGCTCCAGGTCCGGTACGGCCTCCAGGGGGCCCGTGCGCCCGCGCCGCGGCTCCTCCTCATGAGGCGGGCCCCACGTGTAGCGCGGAGGAGTACGGCGATGCCTCGGGCCGGGCTGCGGCGGCCAGACGCGACGATCATCCTCCATGGCACCTCCCTGTCCCGCTGTCCTATCACTCCTCGGAACGGAGGTCAGGAGAACCGTGAGCGCTGTGACAGGAGAGGTGGAATTCAGCGGGTGCGCCCGGCGAGCGCGGTGGCGCTCAGCGCGATGGCGGCCATGAGGAGCGAGATCACGACGAACCCGGTGGCGATCTGGGCCGGGGAGTGCCCGATCAGGTTGACCAGCGCGCCGCCGACCCCGACCGACAGCGCGGATCCGAGCATGTCCGTGACCGAGAGGGCGGCGGAGTTCGCCCCCTGCTCGTTCACCGGCGACTGCTTCAACGCCGTCACGCTGACGGTGGTCATGCCGAACCCCATCCCGAACCCGGCCACGATCCACGCGGGCACCGAGATCCACCCGGTCACCCCAGGCAGCACGGAAAACAGACATATCAGGATCGAGACGGTGACGCACCCCGCCCCCAGCCGGATCCTCTTGTACGCCTCCCCGTCCTGCCTGCTCTGCAGGTACGACCCCGCGGACCACCCCAGCGCCCCGGTCGTCAGCGCGATCCCCGCATAGCTCGGATCAAAGCCCTTCACCTCTTCGAGCGCCAGCGGGATGAAGTTGTTCACCCCGAAGAAGGAGGCCGAGAAGAACCCGCGCATCAGGATGGTCGTCGCCAGCCCGCGCCCGAACCGCAACGCTCTGGGCGGCAGCAGCCGGTACAGCCCGTAGACGAGGAACGCGAGGCCCGCCACCGTCTCGGCGGTCCCCGGCACCGGCTCCACGTGCAGCCGGTCGACCCCGTGCAGCAGCACCGTGGCCCCACCCGCCGTGGCGGTGGCGGCCAGTGTCATCGCCAGCGGCTTCGACCGCGGCCCCTGCGACGGCTCGGCCTCGGACGAGGACGGCATGCGCAGCGCGGGCACGAGCATCGCCAGCGCGGGCACCACCAGCGGGATGATCCCGAAGAAGACGTAGCGCCATCCCCAGTGCACGGCCACGAACCCGGCCACGGCCGGTCCCACCATGGCGGGCACCACCCAGGCCGCGGAGACGGCGGCGAACACCTTGGGCCGCAGCCCCGCCGGGTAGACCCGCGCGATCATCACGAGCAGCGCCACGATGGAGGCCCCCGCCCCCAGCCCCTGCACGGCCCGCGCCGCGAGGAACAGCCCCGCCGACTGCGCCGCCCCGGCCAGCGCCATGCCCGCCACGAACAGCACCACCCCGGTCAGGAACGGCAGCTGGTAGCCGCGGCGGTCCGACCAGAGTCCCGCCACCACGTTCGCGAACAGGCTGGCGATGAGGAAGGCGGAGATGCTGATCCCGTAGAGGTAGAGCGCGTTCAGCTCCTTCGCCACCGTCGGCATGACGACTGCGACCGACATGCCCTCGAAGGCGACCAACGTGATCGTCAGGACGATGCCGACCGTCGCGGTACGGAACTCGGGCGCGAGGATGCGCGTGGGCGTGTGGGGAGTGTCGAGTGCCTTCGGTCCTGTCACCTACACATCGTAATTTGTCGGACACCTACGCCACCGAGGTGTGCCGGTACACCGCCCACATCTGGTGCATCCGCTCCGCCTGCTCCCGTGTGAACTCCGACATGCACCGGTCGTAGGCGTAGTCCATGAAGTTGTGCGTGGGATCCGTGCCCGGATTCGTACAGGTGTCCTTTTCCGGCGGGCAGCCCACGGTCGGCCTGGCCTCCATCGGGGTGTCGTCGATGCCGTCGCCGGGCGCGGCGCACCCGTTCTCGAACGGGTGGAAGAGGCCGAACCAGTGCCCGATCTCGTGCACCCCGGTGAAGCCGCGGTTGTAGTCGGCCAGCGTGCCGCCGGGCAGGCTGCGCCAGTCGATCACGACGCCGTCGAGGCCGGGGGACTCGGCATACCAGAAGGGGTAGCTCGAGAAGCCCAGCATCTGGGTGCTGAGCTGGGCGATGTAGAGGTTGAGCGTGCCGGCGTCGCCGCGGTGCAGCTCCTCCTTCATCGGCCGCTCGTTGCCGACGGGGTCGGTGAACCACAGCGCGTTCTCGTCGAAGGTGACGCCCTCGAGCTTGAAGCGCACGCCGGTGTCCACGCCGCCGTGGACACCGCCGTACGCGGAGTTGAGCGCCTCGATCTGGGCCTCGACGTCCGTGTCGGAGACCGGGCGTGCGCCGCCGGTGATGACGTGGACCCAGGTGGGCACGGTGATCTGGGCGGGCGGCGTGCGGCCGGCCAGCTTGTCGACCACCTCGGCCATGACCTTGGCCACGTCTTCCGGCTTGGGCGAACGTGGCCACGGCACCCGCAAGGCATGGACGGCGCAGTCCGCGGCCGGCGCGGCCTCGAGCCGGAGCGGCGGTGTGGACCCGGCCGCGAGCAGGCATGCCAACGAGACGGCGGTCACGCGCCGGGCCATGCGATCCCCCACTACGACGTGAGCTGGTCTGGCTACCGACCGTAACTCGACGCCGAGGGATTACCGCTCAGCAACACTCACTGCTTGTCGTCGCCGCCATTGCCGCCACCCGCGGGCAGGCCCGCGTAGATCTCCTTGCACTCCGGGCAGACCGGATATTTCTTGGGATCGCGGCTGGGCACCCAGACCTTGCCGCACAGGGCACGGATGGGGGTGCCCGTCACCATGCTCTCGGTGATCTTGTGCTTGTCCGCGTAGTGGGCGAACCGCTCGTGATCGCCGTCGCCGTGCGACGTCCGCGGCGTGGTCTCCTGCTCTGGGAGGATCTTCGTGCTGCTCACCCCACCGAGTTTATGCCCGCCCGCGCCTTGGTCCCCCACACAGCGGTACGGCCCCCGCCGCGTGGCGAGGGCCGTACGGGAAGCCGGGGATCAGCCCGCGTGGACCGGCGCGCCCTCGGTCTTCCTGCCGGCCTTGACGAACAGCGTCAGCACGGCGGTCAGCACCGCGATGCCGGTGCTCACCAGGAAGGCCACGTGCATGCCGTCCATGAAGGCGTTGTGCACGGCGTCGCCGATCTGCTGCGGCACACCGGGCGGCACGGCGCCGAACGCGGCGGCCTTCTCCAGCGCCGTCATCTGCGGGGCCGGGATCGCCTGGGCAGCCGGGCCGAGGTAGCCGGGCAGCTTGTCGGAGATCTCACCGGCCATCACGGCGCCCAGGATCGCGGTGCCGAGCGCGCCGCCGACCTGCATGGCCGACTGCTGCACGCCACCCGCGACACCGGTCAGCTGCACCGGGGCGTTGCCCACAATGATCTCCGTGGCGCCCACGAACACCGGCGACATGCCGAAGGCCAGCAGCAGGAACGGGATGCCGCTCTCGATGAACGACGCGTCGATGCTGAGCCGGGACATGAGGAACATCGAGAACGCGGTGATCAGCAGGCCCGCCGCCATCGTGATCTTCGGCCCCAGCTTGCCGATCGCCATGCCCGCCAGCGGCGAGGCGACGATCATGCCGGCGCTCATCGGCAGCATGCGCAGGCCGGCCTCCAGCGGGGACAGGCCGTGCACGCCCTGGAAGAAGAAGCCCAGGAAGAACATCGCGCCGAACATGGCGAACGCGACCATCATCATCAGCACGGTGCCGATGGAGATCGACAGGTTCCTGAACAGCGACAGCGGCACCAGCGGCTGGGCGGCCCTGCTCTGCCAGAAGATGAACGAGCCGATCAGCACCGCGAACACGGCCACGAAGGTCAGCGTCGTGCTGTCGCCCCAGCCCCACTCGGGAGCCTTGATGATCGTCCAGACGAGCGAGAACATCGCGCCGGACAGCAGCAGCACACCGAGCCAGTCGATCCGCGCCATGACCTGCGCGCGGTTGTCCTTGATCAGGATGGTGCCCAGGACGAGGGCGACGAGGCCGACGGGGGCGTTGATGAAGAAGACCGTCTCCCAGCTCGCATTCTCGACGAGCAGACCGCCCACGATCGGGCCGGCGGCGCTGGACAGGCCGATGATCGCACCCCAGGCCCCCATCGCCTGGTTGAGCTTCTCACCGGGGAACGCTCCACGCAGCAGCGCCAGGGCGGCCGGCTGGAGCAGCGCGCCGAACAGGCCTTGCAGCACGCGCAGGGCGATCAGCGCGCCGACCGGCGACAGGCCGGGAATGATGTCGGCCAGCTCGGCGCTGAGTCCGATGCCCACCGAAGAGAGGGCGAAGCCGGCCACACCGATCAGGAAGACGCGCTTGTGCCCGAACAGGTCGCCCAGCTTGCCGGCGGTGATCAGGAACACCGCCAGCGCCAGCAGATAACCGCTGGTCACCCACTGCAGATCGGACAGCGAGGCCTTGAGGTCGGCCTGGATGGACGGGTTGGCGATGCCCACGACCGTGCCGTCGAGCATGACCATGATGACGCCCAGGCTGACCGCCAGCAGCACCAGCCACGGGTTGCTGCCTGTCCCCGTTTTTGCGGGGCCGAGCGACGACGGCGCGTCGACCGCCTTCGCGTGAGCCATGAAGTCCCCCTAAGTCAGCCCCCACCGGGGCATAGATCTCGCAAACGATAGGTAATCTATGTCAGAGGATGACTTATCACAATGGGTTTTTAATCGTCGCGGTATGACTTATGGCACACTGTGACAGGAAGGTATCGAGGGAGTGGCCACTGTGGGTCTTCGGGAACGCAAGAAGGAGAAGACGCGCCTGGCGATCCTCGACGCCGCGCTCGACTTGTTCCTCGAACAAGGATACGAGTCGACCACGGTGGAGCAGATCGCGGGGGCCGTCGAGATCTCTCCTCGCACCTTCTTCCGCTACTTCACCAGCAAAGATCACCTGGTGCTGTGGTTCCACGACCACGGCCAGGAGATCATGCTCGAGACCCTGGCGTCCCGCCCCGCGGACGAGCCGGCGTTCACTTCGCTCATGCACGCGATGCGCGCGGTGCTGAACGACATCGCAAGCTCAACGCCCGACGAGACGGAGAGGTTCCTGAAGCTGCGGCGGCTCATGGAGGCCCATCCGCGCCTGGTGGGACTGTCGGTGGCCAGAGGGGCGGAGACGGAGCGGCGCCTGGTCGAGGCGGTCGCCGCCCGCCGGGGCGTGGACCCCGAAGAGGACCAGCTCTCGCACCTGATCGTCGCGTTCGCCTCGTGCACCATGCGCGTCGGCTTCGAGTGCCCGCGCCGCGACGCCACCGTGCCGGAGATCACGCGGCGGATGGCGGAGACCATCGAGCTGGCCGAGCGCTCACTGCTGCCCGGCTGGGACCGCTGAGTTCAGTTCATCGTCGGGTCGTCGGGGCAGGTCGCCACGAAGGCCAGCTCGCCGCGCTGGCGTCGCAGGACGTGCCGCCAGAGCTCCCGGGGATCGGCGTGAAACGTGTCGCCGGCCTCTGAGTCGACGACGTACCAGGCGCCTTCGGCGATCTCGCTCTCCAACTGGCCGGACGACCACCCCGCATAGCCCGCGAAGATGCGCATCTGCGCGATCTCCCCCTGCAGGATCTCGGGCGGCGCGTCGAGGTCCACCGTGCCCAGCCGCGAGACGGCCGGAGTGCCCGCGTGCAGCCTGCGCCAGCCGAGCGGCTCCTCTCCGCTCGGGACCGCCGCCAGCGCGAGCGCGCTGTCCGTCTGCACGGGCCCGCCCTCGAAGAGCACCGACGGCCCGGTCACCAACGGATCCCACACGGGCAGCACCTGGGTCACCGAGATGTCGCTCGGCCTGTTGAGCACCACACCCAGGGTCCCGCCGTCGTGGTCGTGTTCGAGGATCAGCACGACACAACGCCGGAAGTTGGGGTCGTCGAGAAGCGGCGTCGCCACCAACAAACCGCCGACGTAGATCGCTTCCGCCATACCTCCATCATGAAGGGTTCAGGGCGGTCCGCGCTCCCCCAGACCGCCGATGTTACTTTTCGTGCACGCTTGGGCACCTTACGTAGCAAAGATCACACGCGGGAGGAGCTCAATGGGCACAAACACAGGTCTCGTCGTGGCCGCTCTCACGATGTGCGGTGCACTGTTCCTTCCCCACCGCGCGGAGGCGTGGCCGTGGCCGGACCGCGGCGACGACCCGTTCGCGCTGACCGTGGACGACGTGGCCTGCCGCTCGGGGCGCGCGGAGATCACGCTGCGCAACCTGACCTCCCAGCCTGTACGCTTCGACGTCAAGGCCGACGGGGTGAGCGTGGCGACCGGCTCGATCGCGGCCCGCAAGACGGTCTCCAGGCAAGTGCGGGTGCGCAAGGGCAGCGCGGCCGAGATCGAGGCGTACTCGGTCGCCGGCCACCAGTCGGAGGATCTCGTCGACTCCACCCGCGTCACGAACGACTGCCCCTGGGGTCACCACCGCGACAACCTGCCCTTCACCGGCCCGCCCGCCGACCTCCTGGCCAAGCTGGCCATGGCGGGCGGCCTGATCGTGATGGGCGGCATCCTGTGGTGGTACGGGTCCATCTGGCCGCGCTCGACCCCCTAAGACCCCTCCGGCGTCTCCCGTACGACGAACGCCCCGGCCCTGGCCGCGGCCAGCGTGCGCGACACCGAGTGCTCGGCGTGCTCCCGGGTCACCGGCTCCCTCGTGACCACCAGGCGGTAGTAGAGCGGCGCCGAGATCGCCCGGATCACCTCCCCGCCGTCCGTGCCCTCGGGCAGCTCGCCCCGCTTGACGGCCAGCTCCACGACGTTGGCCCACTCCTCGATCCGGCGCAGATAGAAGGAGCGCAGCGCGGCGGCGGCCTGCTGGTCGCTGGTGGCGGCGGCGATCACCGCCTGGAACGTGGCCCCGAGCCGCCCGTCGGTGATCGCCCCCAGGACGGACAGGGCGTTGGCCCGCAGGTCGTCTTCGACGCCACCCGTGTCGGCATGGGGTGTGGACTGGTTGGCCAGCTCGGTCATGAGGTCGGCGACCAGGCCCGCCCTGCTCCCCCAGCGCCGGTAGACCGTGGTCTTACCGACGCCCGCCCTGGCCGCCACCTGGTCCATGGTCAGGCCGTGGAAGCCGTGCTCGACCAGCTCATCCTGCGTGGCCTCCATGACGGCCGCGCGCACCCGCGCCGTACGGCCACCGGGCCGCACGGTTCCCGCCGAACGGGAAGGTTGGTCCATCAAATCTCCTTGTCGCAACGTTCCATTTTAACGGAACTTTCATTCCATTAAGGATCCACATCGCGTTTCCCCCACCTCCTGGACGCAGATGTGCGGTGATCGGTTCCACCTCAAGATTCGTTCGGCAATACCGAACACAACTGCGCTATGGTGCGGTACGTGGGAGAGACGATTCAGTCGGTCGAGCGGGCCGCCGCGATCCTGCGCCTGCTCGCCTCAGGGCCGCGGCAGCTCGGGGTGGCCGAGCTGGCCAGGGCGCTGGGCCTGCCCAAGGGCACGCTGCACGGCATCCTGCGCACGCTGGTCCACGTCGGGTTCGTCGAGCAGGACCAGACCAGCGGGAAGTACCACCTCGGCGCCACGCTGCTCCATCTGGGCAGCAGCTACCTCGACGTCAACGAGCTGCGCACCCGCGCCATCAACTGGGCCGACGCGCTGGCGGGGCGCAGCAGGGAGAGCGCGTGGATCGGCACCCTCCACGAGGGCCACGTGCTGGTGATCCACCACGTGTTCCGGCCGGACGACAGCCTGCAGACCCTCCAGGTGGGCACGTACCTGCCGACGCACGCCAGCGCGCTCGGCAAGGTGCTGCTCGCCCACGACCCGTACGGCGAGGCGCCCGCGCCGCCGCTCCAGCCGTGCACGAAGAACACGATCGTCGACCCCGCGGCGCTGGAGCAGGAGCTCGACCTGGTCAGGACGCGTGGCTGGGCGGCCGAGATGGAAGAGCTGACCGAGGGCGAGGTGGCCATCGCCGCGCCCATCAAGGACCCGCGGGGCCTGGTGGTGGGCGCCATCGGCATCCGCGGCGCCGTCGAGCGGCTGGCCGCCGACGGCGCCCTGCACATGGAGTTCGTCTCGTACGTACGGGACGCCGCCCGCGCGATCACCCGCTCACTTGAACATCCCTAAGGCCAGGAAATAGCATTCGTTCGGCATTGCCGAACCTGAACCAAGCGAGGAACCCCGTGCCTCGACCTCACTACGTCGCAGCCATCGACCAGGGCACCACGTCCAGCCGCTGCATCGTCTTCGACCAGGCCGGCAACATCATCTCCGTCGCCCAGCGCGAGCACCGCCAGATCTTCCCCAAGCCCGGCTGGGTGGAGCACGACGCGGACGAGATCTGGCAGGCCGTGCAGCGCGTGCTCGCCGAGGCGGTCAGCGGCGCCGGCATCGAGGACGGCCAGATCGCCGCGCTCGGCATCACCAACCAGCGCGAGACCACCGTGCTGTGGGAGCGGGCGACGGGCCGGCCCGTCTGCCCCGCGATCGTCTGGCAGGACACCCGCACGGACCAGCTGACCCGGGCGCTGGCCGAGCATGAGGGGCTGTTCAAGGAGAAGGCCGGGCTGCCGCTGACGACGTACTTCTCCGGGCCGAAGATCCGCTGGCTGCTGGACGCCTATGGGCTGCGGGAGCGGGCCGAGCGCGGCGAGGTGCTGTTCGGGACGATGGACAGCTGGCTGCTGTGGAACCTCACGGGCCGCCACGTCACCGACGTGACCAACGCCAGCCGGACGATGCTGATGAACATCCACACGCTGGCCTGGGACGACGAGCTGCTCGCGGCGCTGGGCGTGCCCCGGGCGATGCTGCCGGAGATCCGCCCGTCCGCCGAGGTCTACGGGCACACCGCGGCCGGCGTGCCGGTCGCCTCGGCGCTCGGCGACCAGCAGGCGGCGCTGTTCGGGCAGACGTGCTTCGCGCCCGGCGAGACCAAGAGCACCTACGGCTCGGGCAGCTTCCTGCTCATGAACACCGGCCAGGACCCCGTCGTCTCCAAGCACGGCCTGCTGACCACCGTCGGCTACCAGATCGGCGACGGTCCCGCCACCTATGCCCTGGAGGGCGCGATCGCGGTCACCGGCTCGCTGGTGCAGTGGCTGCGCGACAACCTCGGCCTGATCTCCAGCGCGGCCGAGATCGAGACGCTGGCCAGGACGGTCGACGACAACGGCGGCTGCTACTTCGTACCGGCCTTCTCGGGGTTGTTCGCGCCGCACTGGCGGTCGGACGCGCGCGGGGTGATCGCGGGGCTGACCGGGTTCGTCAACAAGGGGCACATCGCGCGGGCCGTGCTGGAGGCCACGGCGTGGCAGACCCGCGAGGTGGTCGACGCGATGAACGCCGACTCCGGTCTCGATCTGACCACGCTCCGCGCCGACGGCGGCATGACCGCGAACAACCTGCTCATGCAGACGCTCGCCGACGTGCTCGCGGTGCCGGTGATCCGCCCCATGGTGGCCGAGACGACCGCACTCGGCGCCGCCTACGCCGCCGGGCTGGCGACCGGCTACTGGCCCGACGTCGACAGCCTGCGCGCCAACTGGCACAAGGCCGCCGAGTGGCGCCCGGCCATCGACGAGGCCGCGCGCGAGCACGAATACCGCAACTGGAAGAAGGCCGTGGCCCGGACCCTCGACTGGGTCGAGCAGTAGGGAGTTCAGACATGAGGACCACGACCTGCGCGGACCGGGCGGAGACCCGCGAGGAGCTCGCCCGCACCGCCTACGACCTGCTCGTCATCGGCGGCGGCATCCTCGGCACGTCGGTGACCTGGATGGCCGCGCAGGCCGGGCTGCGGGTGGCGATGGTCGACGCGGGCGACTTCGCCGGCGCCACCTCCAGCGCCTCGTCCAAGCTCGTCCACGGCGGCCTGCGTTACCTGCAGACCGGCAACGTCAGGCTGGTCGCCGAGAACCACCGTGAGCGCCGCGCCCTGGCCGCCGACATCGCGCCGCACCTGGTCAAGCCGCTGACGTTCCTGGTGCCGATCTACAAGGGCGGGCCGCACGGAGCCGCCAAGCTGGGCGCGGGGGTGTTCCTGTACTCGGCGCTGTCGGTGTTCGGCGACGGCATGGGCAAGGTGATCACGCCTCACCAGGCCATGGCACGCGTCCCGGCCCTGCGTAGCGAGGGGCTGCGCGCCGCCGCCGTCTACGGCGACCACCAGATGAACGACAGCCGCGTCGCGGTCATGACCGTACGGGCCGCCGTGGACGCGGGCGCCGTCGTCCTCAACCACGCCGAAGTCGTCGGACTGCGCAAGACGCGTGGCGATGTCGCGGGCACCGTGACCGGGGCCGACCTGCGCGACCGGCTCGACGGGACCGAGTTCGGCGTCTCCGCCCGGCTCGTGCTGAACGCCACCGGGCCATGGGTGGACCACCTGCGGCGCATGGAGGACCCGGACGCGGCGCCGAGCATCCGGCTGTCCAAGGGCGCCCACCTGGTCCTGCGCCGCCACGAGCCGTGGAAGGCCGCGCTGACCACGCCGATCGACAAGTACCGGGTCTCGTTCGCCATCCCGTGGGAGGACCACCTGCTGCTCGGCACCACGGACGAGGCGTACGAGGGCGACCCCGGCGCGGTGGGCGCCACCGAGGCCGACATCGCCCAGATCCTGGACGAGGCCGGCCACGCGGTACGCGACTCCCAGCTCAGGCGCGAGGACATCACCTACGCCTTCGCCGGGCTGCGGGTGCTGCCCGGCGGGCCGGGCCAGGTCGCGGCGGCCAAACGGGAGACCGTCCTGACCAGGGGCTCGGGCGGCATGCTCTCGGTGGCGGGCGGCAAGTGGACCACCTACCGCCACATCGGCAAGCACGTCCTGGACACGCTCGCCCACCTGCCGGGGCAGCCGCTGGGCGACGACCTGGCCGACATCCTGCCCGCCGTGCCGCTCCCCGGCCTGGCCAGCCCCGACGCGGTGGCCATGCGGCTGTGGACCGACCGCGACCCGGGCGCGCGCATGGACCCGCTGGTGGCCAGGCACCTGGCCACGCACTACGGCTCGATCGCGTTCGACCTGGTCCGGCTCATCCGCGAGGACCCCGCGCTCGGCGAGCGCATCCATCCGGACGGTCCCGACATCTGGGCCCAGGCGGTCTACGCGCGCGACCGCGAGTGGGCGGCCACGGTGGACGACGTCGTACGCCGCCGCACGACGCTCACGGTCCGCGGCCTCGACACGCCTGACGTGCGGAGCCGCATCGCCGCCCTGCTCACCTGAGCCGGATCTGGGCAGGGGACAGTCATGTGCACTCCGATGAACGAAGCCCTGATCCGGCACTTCCGCGACCTGCGTGATCGTGACCACGGCGGGGCCGTCACGCGGGAGGACAAGGAGCGCGTGTTCGTCATGGCCACCGAGCTGCTCGACCCGGTGGCGCGCAGGGCACTCGACGAGGTCAACGCCGACCTGCTGCTCGGCACCGGCGAAGTGGTGGCCAGCGGGGTCACCCGGTCGCGCGAGGGCGGTCTGAACGCGATGTGGTCGCTGACGTGGCCGGAGCAGCGCGCGTGCCACGTCCAGCCGATCGCCGTCGTGGCCCATTACGGATGCGACTTCCACCACCCGCATCTGCGGGGCAACACGGTCGGCGACTGGCCGATGAACGTCTTCGACCCGGCGGACGCGGAAGCGCAGCTCGACACGTTGCGGGTGATCGCCGCAGGCGACGCCCACAACCTGGTCTTCCAGGAGAGCTACCGCCTCATGCCCGCCATCACGGCCCAGGCCTGGTAAAACGAGCCCCCTTTACACCGCCTCAGGGTGCTCGATGGGGGCGAGCTGTGCCGATCGGGCAGACGTGCGAAGTGCGATGGCGTGGTCGCCGGTCCGGCGGAAGGGCGTGCGGCGGGCGGCGCCGAGCCCGCCCCGCCGCACCCGGATAAAAATCTTTACGCCTCGGTGAAGCCGCGCGCACGACCACCGGCGGATTCGCGCACGGCGGCGGCGACCGCGGCCGCCACGTCGGGGTGGAACACGCTGGGGATGATGTAGTTGGGACCCAGCTCCTCGGGCGTGACGACGGCGGCGAGGGCGCCGGCGGCGGCCAGCAGCATCTCCTGCGTCACCCCACCCGCCTGCGCGTCCAGCAGCCCGCGGAAGACACCGGGGAAGGCCAGCACGTTGTTGATCTGGTTGGGGTAGTCGGAGCGCCCCGTGGCCACCACGGCCGCGTGCTCGCGGGCGTCGTCGGGCGACACCTCGGGCTCCGGGTTGGCCAGCGCGAACACCACCGCGTCCTTGGCCATCGTGGCGATGTCGTCACCGGTCAGGATGCCCGGCGCGGAGACCCCCACGAAGACGTCGGCGTCCTTGACCGCCCCCCGCAGATCGCCCGAGTAGCCCTCGGCGTTGGTGTGGTCGGCGATCCAGCGCAGCGACTCGTCGAGGTCGTCGCGCCCGCGGTGCACGGCCCCCAGGTAGTCGCAGACGATCACGTTGCGCGCGCCGGCCGCCAGCAGCAGCCGCAGCACCGCGTTGCCGGCCGCGCCCGCGCCCGCCATGGTGATCTTGACGTTCTCGATGCTCTTGTCGACCACCCGCAGCGCGTTGGTGAGAGCGGCGAGCACGCAGATCGCCGTGCCGTGCTGGTCGTCGTGGAAGACGGGGATGTCGAGCAGATCGCGCAGCCGCCGCTCGATCTCGAAGCAGCGCGGCGCGCCGATGTCCTCCAGGTTGATCCCGCCGAACCCGGGCGCGATCACCTGCACCGTGCGGACGATCTCGTCGACGTCCTGGGTGTCGAGGCAGATCGGCCAGGCGTCGATGCCCGCGAACCGTTTGAACAGCGCCGCCTTGCCCTCCATCACCGGCAGCGCAGCCTCGGGGCCGATGTTGCCCAGCCCCAGCACGGCCGAGCCGTCGGTGACGACGGCCACCGTGTTGCGCTTGATGGTCAGGCGCCTGGCGTCCTCCTTGTTGCGCGCGATGGCCATCGACACGCGCGCCACACCCGGGGTGTAGGCCATGGACAGCTCGTCACGGTTGCGCAGCGGCACCTTCGACATCATCTCGATCTTGCCGCCGAGATGCATGAGGAACGTGCGGTCGGACACCTTGTGGATGACGACGCCCTCGACCGCCTCAAGCTGGTCGACGATGCTCTGGGCGTGGTCGGTGTCCCTGGCCGCGCAGGTCACGTCGATGCGGAGCTTCTCATGGCCCGCGTTGCTGACGTCGAGGGCGGTGACGACACCCCCTGCCGACTCTACGGCGTGGGTGAGGTGGCTGACGGCCTTGCCGCCGGCCGGAACCTCGAGACGCACGGTGATGGAGTACGACACACTCGGGACGGTCGCCACGTCAATCGCTCCTTCGGGACTGACCAAAGAATTCCCCCATGATAGGGCTCCCCAGGTCAATCCAGTGACTCGGCCGCCCTGACGATCAGATCGACGCATGTCGGAACGGGGATCGTGGTGCTGTCGATGACGAGGTGATATTGACAGGGGTCCGTCGGATCGACCCGGTAGAAGTGGCGCACGTAGGCCGTCCTGGCGCGGTCGTTGTCCTCGATGATCTTGCGGGCGTCGCGCTCGCTCATCCCCCCGAGCGTGGCCGTCTGCCGGATCCTGCGGCTGACCGGCGCGTCGAGCCTGACGTGCAGCGCGCCCGGATGGTCGGCCAGCACCACGGCTCCCGCCCGGCCGAGGAACACGCCGCCCCGGTCGCCGGCCATGTCTTTGAGCATGCGTTCGGTACGGCGGACGAACTCCTCGGGCGCGATCGGCATCGCGCCCGGCACGTACATGTCAACGCCGCCGAAGGTGACCGTGGGCAGCCGCATCGCCCCTGAGAGCAGCCTGCCGAGGCCGTGTTCGGCCCGGTCGTCGTGGGCCAGCGCCTCCTCCAGCGTGCAGCCCAGCTCCTGGGCCACGGCGCTGGGGATGGCGCGGTCGACGAAGGGCACCCCGAGGCGCTCCGCGACGGCCGGGCCGATCTGACTGCCGGCCGTGCCGTATGTCGCGGATATGGTGACGACCCGCATACACCCAGGTTAGAACAGTGCGCTCGCCAAAGCTCTACGGGCCTTCGCCAAAGATGGGTCTTCGGCCGGCAACGTGTCGAACAAGCCGAGCAGGTGACGCCTGGCCTTGTCGCGCTCGTCACCCGAGGTGCGCTTGACCACGGCGATGACGCGGCCGAACGCCTCGTCGACCGAGCCGGACAGCATCTCCAGGTCGGCGGCGAGCAACTGCGCGTCGATGTCGGCCGGATCCTGGAGGCGCCGCTGGACGTCGGCGGGGTCGACGGCCTCGGTGCGCTTGATCAGATTGACGCCCGCGAGGCCCATCTTGGCGTCCTCGTCGCCCGGCGAGCGGGCCAGCAGCCGCTGGTAGGCCGCCGCCGCCGCGTCGAGGTCGCCGTTCTCGATGGCCTGCTCGGCGGCCACGATGTCGGGGTCGGCAGGCGGCCCTGCGGGCGCCTCCTGCTCGCCGGCCGTCTGGGGCCGGGCGTCGGGGTTGGCCTGGTAGAACTGCTCGACCGCGCCCATCAGCTCGTCGAGCCAGCGGCGCACCTCCTGCTCGGGCAGCACCTGCTGGAAGCCGGTGACGGCCTGCCCCTGGAAGATCGCCAGCACGGTGGGCACCGCCTGCACGCGCAGCGCCTGGGCGATCTGCGGGCTGGTGTCCACGTTGACCTTGGCCAGCACGGCCGTGCCGCCGAGGTCGCCGACCACCTTCTCCAGCACCGGGCTGAGCTGGGCGCTGCCCGGCGCTCTCGGTGACCACAGGTCGAGGACCACGGGCACGGTCATCGACCGGTCGATGACCTCGGTCGTGAACGTCTCCTCGGTCACGTCGACGACCGAGGCCGACGCGGCCGCCTGGGGACCTGCCGCCTCCCGCCGGGCCTGCGCCTCAAGGGCCTGCTTGCGCGCGCCCAGGTCAATCGCTCCGTAGAGCGACCCGGGCCTAGAGAAGTCCGCCATGCTCTTCATCTTGCCGCATCGTCGAGGTGACGAAGTCACCCGCCGCCACCCGGAGGGTGCGCAGCTGGGTGAACATCTGGTGGAGTTCGTCCTCGGCGTACATCGTCAGGCCGAACTCGGCGTCCATCAGGTCACGGGTGGCCCGCTCCACGATGCCCCTGCCGGCCTTGGTGATTTCGGCGAGCACGCCGCGCCCGTCGCGCGGGTTGGGCAGCCGGGTGACGAACCCGGACTTCTCCAGCCTGTCCACCGTGTTCGTGACGCTTGTGGGGTGGACCATGAGCCGCTCGCCGATCTTCGACAGCGGGAGCGCTCCGGTCTTGCTGAAGGTGAGCAGGACCAGGGCCTCGTACCGGGCGAAGGTGAGGTCGTACGGCTTCAGTAGCGCGTCGAGCTGCGACAGCAGGATCTGGTGCGCTCTCATGATCGATGTCACCGCGGCCATGGCGGCGGAGGGCCCGAAGTGGGCACGCCAGCTCTCCGCGGCGCGGTCGATGGGGTCGAACGGCAGGTTGAGCGGCTTGGGCTGTGACACAGCCATACGCTAGCGCGCCGGTCATCCCGGTTCGTCCGGTGACCTGGAGCGACAGGCATCCCCGGTCGACCAAGAATCCGGACGCCAATCATCACGCTCAGTTATGGTTCTCGTACGCATGGTGACGCGGAAGCCAAGTCCATCGGCCTGTGGGGACGGGCCGGGCTGATCGTTTTCCGTCTTGCCGAGGGGCACGGGGGGTGCTTGATGTACGTCAACGGGGAAAAGGGTGCGTGAGCACGCGGGCGTTTCACGAGAGGAGCTGAAGCACAGCGCGGCTGTCACGGTTGCCGTGCTCATGGCTCTCGGCCTGGTCGCGGCGTGGAATGTCCTGATACCTGGCGTGGACGCTTGGGAGAACATCGTGGCCGCCGTCATCGGCTCGCTGCGATTGACCGGGCCCGTCGCCGCGGCCTTCGCGGCCTGGGTGGCGATGCGCAAACGCAGGGCGTTGCGCGGGCGGTCGCTCACGACGTGGCGGGCGCTGAAGGCGCCGCTGGCGATCGTGGTGGTGGTGATGGGCTCGTTCGCGGCGACGGTGCTGGTGCTGGCGGTGAAGACGGTGCTCACCGACCAGGCCGGGCGGGTGAGCCTGTCCGGCCTCGGCATGGGCATGGCGGGGCTGGCCCTGTACTCGGTGATCGGGTGGGTGGCCGGGTGGGTGCTGCCCAAGGCGTTCACACCGCCGCTGGCCGGGCTCGCCTGTTACGGATTGTTCTCGTGGCTGGCCGACGACCGCGGCTGGGCCGACAAACTGGCGCCCGGCACCGGGGAGCCGTACGACCTGTTCCAGGGGCTGAGCGGGGCGGCGTTCTTCAACCAGACGATCTGGCTGCTCGGCATCACGGCGGCGCTGCTGCTCGGCTGGGCGGCGCTGGTGACCAGGCAGGCCCTGGTGCTGGCGTGCGCGCTGCTGTCCGTGCTGGCCGCCGGGACCGGCGTGGCCCGGGTGCTGGCCGAGCCGAAGCCGGCCGCGGCCGTGGACATCGCCTACAGCTGCCAGGACTGGCCGATCACCGTGTGCGTGCATCCGGGGATGCGGGCGGGGCTGACCGAGCTGGGCGCGACGTTCACGCAGATCGCCTCGCGACTGGCGGGCACACCCGCGGCGTTCACGCGGGTGGAGCAGCGGCCCCTGGAGGAGGAGCTGAAGCCGTCGAACGGGCTCGCTCCCATCCATGTGCCCGACCTCTCCGCGGGGTTCGCCGAGGAGGCCGCGTACGAGTACATCGAGTCCCTGGCCGCCCGCTGCCCGGGCACGGTGGCGGGCGGTTACCGGGAGATCGTGATGGCGTGGCTGCGCGGGGAGCCGCTGCCCGGGGGCCCGCTGCCCGAGCACCAGTACGCGGCGTCGTGGTTCTCGTGGCTGACCGAGCACCAGCGGAGGGAGTGGTTGCGGATGTTCTACAGCGACTTCCAGAACTGCGGGCTGTCGAGCACCCACTTCGGCGGAGGCCCGGCACGGGCGCAGGTGGCGCCGGCGTCGGTCCGCCCGACGCCGGAGTCGAGCCACGTGTACCCGGTGTACCCGGAGAGCGAGGGCACGCCGAACTCGGCGCCCGGCACCTCCACGGCCGGCTTGGGAACCGCGACGGACTGATGACGGATTGAAAGATGTCACCAAACGGCTGGCACTGATGATCGCCGGGCGGGTAGTCATGCTCGCATGACGACTTCCCGTACGACGCCCGGGGTGACCCCCGAGCGGCGCCGCAGGTGGCGATATGTGACAGGGCTGCTCGTCCTGGCGGTCCTGCTCGTCGTGGGCGGCCGCCTGGCCTGGACCTGGCTCAACCCGCTCGGCGAGCGGTCCATCGACCGCAGCCAGCCCGTGCTCCTCGAGTCCATCAAGGACCTGAGCCGCTTCGAGGCAGCGACGGGGAACTTCCAGGTGGTCGTGGACCTGGAGAAGGACGCCAACTTCCTGCCCGACGCGATCAAGGGCACCCGCACGCTGTTCGTCGGGGCGGGCGGGGTGGACGCGTACGTCGACTTCTCCGGCCTGGCCACGAACGCGGTGACGGTCTCGGAGGACCGCACCCAGGCGACCGTGCGCCTGCCCCGGGCGCAACTGGAGAAGCCGAACCTGGACAACAGCCGGTCCTACGTGTTCGCGCAGCAGCGTGGCCTGTTCGACCGGGTGCAGGACTTCCTGTCCGGGTCGCCGGGCGATCAGCGGGAGCTCTATCTGCTGGCGGAGAAGAAGATCACGGAGGCGGCGGTCGCGAGCGACCTGCGCGCCAGGGCGGACGCCAACACCAAGGCGATGATGTCGGGCCTGCTGAAGTCGCTCGGATTCACCAAGGTCACGGTGAAGTTCACGGACGAGCCCTAGTGCCTCACGGGTGCCTTAGTCACTCTGTGCACCCTCCTAAGTACATCCCTATGTGCCCTTACGTCCGGAGATAAGGCATCCGTCCGATGTGTTGGGGAGGGCCTTAGGAGGAGCCTTAAGAGTGCAGGGAAGAAGAAACACGAGCACTAGGGGCACCCCCATGAACGCCGAACTCGAATACTCCGTGATGCAGTACCACGCCGCCGAACTGCGGCGGGCGGCCGCCGAGGAGCGCCGCGTGCGGGAGGCCAGGAAGGGCCTGCGGTCCGAGCGCCGCCACCGCTCGGTCCTCGCCAAGTTCCTCTCCTCATGACCGCCCACAAGCAGCCCGGCCGCATCCTCCCTCGCGGCCGGGCTGAACAGCCCCCGTAAGGGGGCGGCGTCACGGGTTCATGACGCTGATGTCGCGATGCCCCGGTCCATTCCTGGTCGGACCGGGGCGTCGCGCTAGGTAAGGGCGTCCTGTGCCCGCAAGACCTTCGCCATGTGGCGAGACTAACCGGCCGGTACGGTGATGACGGCTTTGCCGCGCACCTGGCCGCGCAGCAGGAGACGGATGGCGTCAGGGGCCTCGCTCAGCGGGAACGTCCTGTCGATGGCGGGCGTGAACTGGCCGGAACCGGCGAGCTCCGCCAGCTCCCGCAAATCCGACTCCCGGGGGAACGCGAAAATTACTCTGAGCCGCTGGCGGGCGAACGGCGCCAGCAGGGCGGTACGGAGCGGACGGTCCAGACCCGCCAACCACCGTCCGCCGTTTTCGCCGCCGACGATGACCAGCGTTCCCCGAGGGGTGAGTGCGCGACGGAGACGGGTCAGCGAGCGGTTGCCCGCCGTGTCGACGATGACGTCGTAACGACGCCTCCCGTCGGTGAAGTCCTCGCGGGTGTAGTCGACGACCTCGGCCGCGCCGATCGACCGTACGAGGTCCGCCTTCGCGGCGCTGCACACCCCGGTGACCTCCGCGCCGAACGCCTTGGCCAGCTGCACCGCGTACGTCCCCACTCCCCCGCCGGCCCCGATGACCAGCACCTGCTGGCCAGCCCGCACCCGCCCCTTGTCGCGCAGCGCCTGGAGGGCGGTCATCGCCGAGGTCGGGATGGCCGCCGCCTGCTCGAAGGTGAGGTTCTCCGGGATCGGCATGAGCCTGTCCTCGCGGGCGCAGGCGTACTCTGCCAAGGCTCCGCCGCCACACGTGCCGAAGACGCGGTCGCCGGGCCGTAACCGGGCGACGTCCGCGCCGACCGACTCGACCGTGCCCGCGACATCCATGCCGAGCCCCTTGGTCCTGGGGACGCGGAGCCCGATGGCAGGGCGCATCACGTACGGCACGCCCTCCATGAGATGCCAGACGCCCATGTCGAGGCCGGCCGCGTGGATGCGTACCAGGACGTCGCGCTGGCCGGGCACCGGACGCGCAGTGTCCACATATTTCAGGACATCGGCGGACCCATACGTGTCGCGAACGATCGCTTTCATGATGCTTCTCCGTCCGGATAATGGAACACGTCATCGAGCGGGACCCCGAACACCCGCGCGATCTGGAACGCCATCTCGAGCGACGGCGAGTAGCGGCTCTGCTCGATGGCGATGATGGTCTGGCGCGTCACCCCCACTCGTTCCGCGAGCTCCGCCTGCGTCATCTCGCCGTGCGCGAACCGCAGGACCCGGATCGAGTTGGTGACCTTGGTGGGCTTCACCATGTCGGCAGGCCCCGGCGGTAGGCGACGATCTTCAGCACGGATCCCAGGACGCTCGACAGGACGAAGGCCAGGTAGATCACATTCGCGATCCAGAAGTGGTCCACCTCGGCCATCGCCATCCCCAGCGCCGCCAGACCACCCAGCACGAGGCACCACTGGCCGGCGTACTCGCCGTACCGATGGATCTCTCTGTCGCGCTGGTCCTTCTTGCCGATGTCCCCGGGGGAGGCCATCGAGACCGCGATGTGCAGGACGATCGTCGCCACGATCGCGCCCCCGATGATCCACAGCAGCGTGGCCGCGTACGGCACCTCGGTGATGGCGACGGTACCGGCCCTGCCCAGGATGATCGCGACGTAGGTGCCGTACCCGCAGGCCGAGACCACTGCCATGATCCACGCACGTTTCTCTTCTGGTGCCATGGCTCGAATGTAAAACAAGGCAGACTCGATGTCTAGAATTCTTTACATCACAGGCCGCAGAAAGGGCGGCCGGATGACCGACCGCCCGAGAGGCTCCTACTGCTTGGGGACGCTGATGAGCAGGGCGTCGCCCTGGCCGCCACCGCCGCACAGGGCCGCGGCGCCCAGGCCGCCGCCCCGCCGCTTCAGCTCGTACACCAGCGTCAGCACGATCCGCGCGCCCGACGCCCCGATCGGGTGGCCCAGGGCTATGCCGCCCCCGTTGACGTTCACCTTGTCGAGAGGGATGTCCAGCTCCTTGACGGACTGCAGGACCACGCTGGCGAAGGCCTCGTTGATCTCCACCAGGTCCAGGTCGCCGGCCGTCACGCCCTGCTTGGCCATCGCGTGCTTGATGGCGTTCGCCGGCTGGGACTGCAGGGACGCGTCGGGGCCCGCCACGTTGCCGTGCCTGCCGATCTCGGCCAGCCACTCCACGCCCAACTCCTCCGCCTTGGCCTTCGACATGACCACGACGGCGCACGCCCCGTCGGAGATCTGCGAGGCCGAGCCCGCCGTGATGGTCCCGTCCGCGGCGAAGGCCGGGCGGAGCTTGGCGAGGGTCTCCGGGGTCGTGTCACCGCGCACGCCCTCGTCCTCACGGACGACCAGCGGCTCGCCGCGGCGCTGCGGGATCTCCACGGGGACGATCTCCTCCTCGAAGACGCCGTTCTTGATGGCGGCGGCGGCCAGCTGGTGGGACCGGGCCGACAGGGCGTCCTGCTCCTCGCGGCCGATGCCGAGCCGGGCGTTGTAGCGCTCTGTCGACTCCCCCATGGCGCACTGGTCGAACGCGCAGAACAGGCCGTCGTGGGCCATCGAGTCGACGACCTCGGAGCCGCCGTACTTAACGCCCTTGCGCAGTCCAGGCAGGAGGTGGGGGGCGTTGGTCATGGACTCCATGCCGCCGGCCACCACGATGTCGAACTCGCCAGCGCGGATGAGCTGGTCGGCCAGCGCGATGGCGTCGAGGCCCGACAGGCAGACCTTGTTGACGGTGATGGAGGGGACGGTCATCGGGATGCCCGCCTTGACGGCGGCCTGGCGGGAGGGGATCTGCCCCGCGCCGGCCTGGAGCACCTGGCCCATGATGACGTACTCGACCGCTTCCGGCGCCACACCGGCGCGCTCCAGGGCCGCCTTGATGGCGATGCCCCCGAGCTCCACGGCCGGCAGCCCGGACAGGGCTCCCAGGAGTTTGCCGATGGGAGTGCGAGCTCCGGCCACGATGACGGAACTGGACATGACAAGGGCCTCCTACGCGCGCGTCGGGTTCTTTGACACCATACCCACGAGTAGCCGCACGCTCGCTATGGAGGTGGACCACACATGTTCATGCGGATAGACCACATCGGGATCGCATGCAGGGACCTCGAAGAGAAGATCGCGTTGTTCTCGGAGACGTTCGAGCTGACCGTCGTCGCACGGGAGGTGAACGAGGAGCAAGGCGTGAAAGAAGCCATGCTGCACATTGCCGACGGCGAAGGCGGGGGCTCCTACATTCAGCTCCTGGAGCCTCTCTCCGACGACTCGCCCGTGGGGAAATTCCTGGCCAAGCGGGGCGAGGGCGTCCACCACGTGGCGTTCGGCGTGCCCGACATCACCGACGCCATGGCTAAGATCGGCGAGAAGGGTGTGAGGCTGCTGGACGAGCGTCCCAGACACGGGTCGATGGGCTCGCAGATAGCGTTCCTGCACCCCAAGGACGTGGGCGGAATGCTAACGGAGTTGGTCCAGGCGGCCAAGCACTAGAAAAGGCACAAAACACGCATATGTAACTAGTCACGCAGAAAGTTGGACGGGGCTTCGCAGGTGGCACCAGCGGAGTACGCTTGACCTTCCACCGGACATGGAGCCTGCCGCGAGGCACAGGCTCCTGGATCGGATGCCCCGAACCCCCCGTCCGGCCCGTGTAGCCGTCTCGACAACCCAGGATCGAGCCTCCATGCAGTCCGACATCGACGCCCAGCTCAACAACTTCTTCGAGGACGCCCCAGCACGCGAGTTCGACGTGGTGCTCCGTGGTTACGACCGGCATCAGGTCCACGACCATCTGAAGCAGCTCGACGGGGAGCTACGCCAGGCCCGCGAGCAGGTCACGAGCCTGCAGCGCGATCTGTCCGACTCCCAGCGCCAGCTGCAGGAGCAGGAGCGCCCGACCTACTCCGGCCTCGGCGCCCGCATCGAGCAGCTGCTCCGTCTGGCTGAGGAGCAGGCCACCGAGCTCGTGCAGGCCGCCAGGTCCGAGGCCAACGAGATCAAGGCCGCCGCCAAGGTCGAGGCCGCCGATCTGCGCGCCGCCGCCGAGTCGGAGGCCGCCGACAAGCGCGCCCAGGCCACGCGGGAGAGCGACGAGATGCGCACCGCCGCCGAGCGGGACGCCGAGGAGATCCGCTCCACCGCCCGCCGCGAGGCCGACGAGCTGACCAACACCACCGAGCGCGAGGTCGCCAAGCTGCGGGCCACCGCCGACCACGAGGTGGCCGAGAAGCGGGCCGACGCCGAGCGCGAGATCGCCAAGCTCCGCACCACCACCGAGCGCGAGGTCGCCCAGCTGCGGGCCTCCACCAAGCGCGAGCGCGACGAGGTGCTCACCACCGCCAAGCGGCAGGCCGACGAGATGCGCGCGCAGGCCCAGCGGGTGCTGGAGGAGTCCGAGGCCAAGCGGGCGCAGGACGAGGCCGAGTTCGAGATCCAGCTCGCCGCCCGCCGCGAGGAGGCCGAGCGCCAGGAGGCCGAGCGCCACGCCACGGCGCAGGCCGCCACGCAGAAGCTGGTCGCCGAGGCCGAGCAGCGGGCCGCCACCGCCGAGTCGCGGGCCACCAAGGCCACCCAGCAGGCCGAGCAGACCCGCCGCGAGGCCGACCTGCACGCCAAGCAGCTCGTCGCGAACGCCCGCAAGAGCGCCGAGACCATAGTGACCGAGGCCAAGTCGAGCGCCGAGACGATCGTCACCGAGGCCAAGAGCGAGGCCGAGCGCACCCGCACGGCGATGCAGCGCCAGGTCGACGAGCTCACCCGCCAGCGCGACAGCATCACCAGCCACCTGGCCCAGCTGCGCCAGCTGCTCGGTGGCGCCCCCCTGCCGGGCGCGGATCCGGAGCCCGCGGTCACGGCCGCCCCGCCGAAGCCCGCGCTCGCCGCGCCCTCCGTCGTCGAGGCCCCGGCCCCGACGCCCGCCCCCAAGGTCGAGACCAAGTCCGAGGACGACGCCGAATGGTGGCAGGAGTAGCCGCCGGGCCTCCCACGGGGCTGCACACGGGGGCTGAATAGCAGGTCGGAGAGAGCCTGGCGATCACCTGGTCGCTAGGCTCTCTCTTTGCCATCAGCCTGTACGAGGTTTGCCGCCGACCTTCCCTGGGAGTCACCTTGTCCGCGGACGCCGAGCCCACCGCCGCCACCACCACCGCAGAAGAGCCTCAGAAGGCCGCGGAGAAGGAAGCGATCCGGGCTCAGGAGAACGACGACGACGCCGCGCAGCCGTACGGGCTGCCTGGGAAACCTCTCGCCCGGGGCCCCTTCCTGTTCGGGCTGGTCGGCGGGCTCGGGGTGCTGACCGCGATCGCGATCGCCCAGATGGTCGTCAATTCGCTGAGCACGATCATCCTGATCGTGGTGGCGATGTTCCTGGCCGTCGGCCTGAACCCCGCCGTCGAGGCCCTCCAGCGGCGCGGCCTGGCCAGGCGCGGCGCGATCTCGATCGTGTTCGCCGGGGTCATCGTGGCGTTCGCGCTGTTCGGCCTGGCCGTGGTGCCGCCGGTGAGCCAGCAGCTGTCGGAGTTCGTCGCGGCGGTGCCCGGCTATGTCACCGAGCTCGGCCGGAATTCCACGCTGCACCAGCTCGACGCCGACTACCAGATCCTGGCGCAGCTCAAGACGTTCGTGACGAGCACGCTGGGGCCGTCGCTGGCCAGCGGGATCATGGGCGCGGGGCTCGTGGTGCTGAACGGCGTGTACACCACGGTGACGCTGCTGGTGCTCATGCTCTACTTCCTCGGCTCGCTGCACACGATCAAGGACTACCTGCTCAAGCTCGTGCCGGCCACTCGGAGGGCCCGGACGCGGGCGATCAGCGAGGAGATCCTCACCGGCATCGGCGGGTACGTCGCGGGCAACGTGCTGATCTCGGTCATCGCGGGCGTCCTGGCCTGGATCTTCCTGTCACTCGCCGGCGTCCAGTACGCACTCGCGCTCGCCCTGGTCGTGGCGCTGACGGACCTGATCCCGCTGGTGGGTGCCACGATCGGCGCGATACTCGTGAGCGGCGTCGCGTTCCTGCAGTCGGTGCCCGCCGGTATCGCCTGCGTGATCTTCTTCCTGGTCTACCAGCAGGTCGAGAACTACTTCATCTATCCGAGGGTGATGAAGCGCTCGGTGGACGTGGCGCCGGCCGTGACGGTGATCGCCGCGCTGTTCGGCGGCGCGCTGCTGGGCATCGTCGGCGCCCTGCTGGCCATCCCGGTGGCCGCGGCGATCGCGCTGATCATCCGCGAGGTGGTCGTGCCGCGCCAGGACCGCGCCTGAGGCTCCTTTGAGTAAAGGGCGTCGAAATGCCGCCCGGCACACCCCGGCGGCCCGCCACGCTTCGGCTGAGGTCTCCTCAGGGGACTCAGGGAGCGCGCGCGGTCAGTCGCGGGAGCCTCCGAGGTCGGTCTTGAGAAACTCGGTCACCGCCGCGTTGAACGCCTCCGGCTGCTCGACCGCGCTCAGATGGCCGGCCTTCGGGATGATCTCCAGCCGCCCGTCGGGCACGGCGCGTACCATCGCCTCGGCCTCGGCGGGCGGCGACAGCTCGTCCTCCTCCCCCACGACGACCAGCAGCGGCGCCTTCAGCGTGCTCAGCGTGTCGAACGAGTCAGGCCGGGCGGCCATGGCCCGTTGCGCCCAGGCGACGGCGCCCGGCGGCGCGGACTGCACCAGCCCCTTGACGCGCCCGAACACCATGGCCCGCCGCTCCTTGGTCGTCGGCCCGATGAGCCCCGGAAGCACCTCGGTGACCAGCACCTCGCTGCCGTCGGACAGCACGGCCTGGGCGATGCGTTCCCGGTTGTCCCTCGCCGCGGGCGGATCCGCACCGGCCTTGGTGTCGGCCAGGATCGCACCGAGCACCCGGTCGGGATGCCGGCGACAGAACGCCATGGTCACGTAGCCGCCCATGGACAGCCCGCCGACCACCGCCCGGTCTATGCCCTCGTCGTCGAGCAGCCTGGCGACGTCGTCGGCCATCAGGTCGATGGACGGCTCGTCGTCGCCCAGGCGTGACCCGCCGAAGCCGCGCAGGTCGGGAGTGATGACCCGGCATGCCCTGGCCAGACCCTCCCGCTGGGCGAGCCACATGGCCGACGACAGCGGGAACGCGTGAAGCAGCACAACCGGGAGCCCGGTCCCGGACGATCTCGTGTAGAGCTGCACGGACCACACGGTAACCCGGTTCACGGCGCCAAGCACTCAATGTCGTATGCCGATATCACCAATAACGTTGACCGCTTCCGTAATAAGCAGCCATAAAGGCGCCATTCCGCCAATGTCCGCCATAAACCTGGCGTTGCCCGGCGAATGATTCCTGGCTCTAGATGGCCGTGGCGCCGCCGTCCACGAACAGCACCTGACCCGTGATGTACGCCGAAGCCGAGCTGGCCAGGAACACGGCCGGCTGAGCCATCTCCTCCACCGTCCCCCAGCGCCGCATGGGCACACTGGCGACCGTGGCGGCCCCGGAGGTCTCGTCCTCCCAGAGGTTGCGGTTGAGGTCGGTGGCGGTCCAGCCAGGGCACAGGGCGTTGACCCGCACCCCCGACTGTGCCCACTCCACGGCCAGCGTCTTCGTCAACGCCACCAGCCCCGCCTTGGCGGCGGCGTAGGGCGCCAGGAAGGGCGCGCCGAGCGCCGCCACGGAGGCCACGTTGATGACCGTGCCCTCGCCCCGCTCCAGCAGGTGGGGGGCGACCGCGTGGCAGACGGTCATGGCCGAATCGAGGTTGAGCCGCATCAGCTTGTCCCATCCCGACAGCCGCAGGTCCTTGAACTCGACCAGGAAGTTCGAGCCGCCCGCGTTGTTGACCACGATGTCGAGGTGCCCGAGCCCGTCGATCGCCGCCGTCACGGCACCGGCGGCGGCCTCGCGGTCGGTGAGGTCGGCGGGGATGACGACCGCGCGCCTGCCCAGGGCCTCGACCTCCTTGCCCACTTCGGCCAGTGTCTCGGCCGACCGGGACACGAGCGCCACGTCGGCCCCCGCCTCGGCGTACGCGAGCGCGATGGCCCGCCCGATCCCCTTCGACGCCCCCGTGACCAGGGCGTTCCTACCGGTGAGAGCAAACGCGTCCACAGTGCCTCCTCGCTCGAAACCGAATAAGATTCTACGGATTGTGCCACGGCTGCGCGAGGGCGAGGCGGACGGAAGCCGGCGCGGAGCCACCAAGGCCCCGCGCCGGCGATCACTCAGCGAACCGCTCTGGGATCAACCCAGGCCGCCGAGCCAAGTGTCGAAGAAGTCGGCGATGTCGTCACCGAGTTTCCCGCCGCGGAAGCCCAGGTGCGTGGTCGCCCCTCTCTTGGTGTTGGGCTCGATCTCGATCTTCTCCGGCTTGAAGATCTGCTTCTCACCCTGGCCGGAGCCGCCGCGCGGGAGGTTCGACGGCGGTCTCCCCTCCGGATACATCCGGCCGTTGCCGTAGACGCTGTAGGACTGGGTCGGCTGGACGGTGCCGTCGTTCCGGTAGACCTGGCTCGGCCGTGGCTGTGCCGGCTGCCGGTTCGCCCTGGGCGGTGCCTGCCGCTGCGTCGACCTGTGGCTGGTCGGACGCCGCGCCGGGCGCGAGCGAGCATGCTGGATCCCTCTGGGAAGGTGGCCGTTCCGCCGGTTGTACCGCTGACGGTTCAGCACTCTCCGCTTCGCGGCCGCCGCCTCGCGCGCCGCCTTCCTCGCCGCTCTGCGGGCCGCCGCCGCGGCTCGTCGCCTCGCCGCGGCCTCCCGAGCCCGCCTGGCGGCCTCCGCGGCCCGCCTCCTGGCCGCCGCCGCGGCCCGCTTCCTGGCAGTCTCCGCGGCCCGCCTTCTGGCCTCCTCCCTGGCCCGCTTCCTGGCGGCCTCCAAGGCCCGCTTCCTGGCCTCCTCCCTGGCCTTTCTCCTGGCCTCCTCCAGAGCCTTCTTCCTGGCGATCTCCCTGGCCCGGCGGAGCGCCGCCTGCCTGGCGGCGCGCTGGGCCGCCTTCTTGGCGAGGTAGCGGGCGCCGAACCGGACGCCGACGGCGACCACGACCCAGACCCACTGCCCGTCGGCGTCCGCCATGGTGACGGGGCTGTTGTTGGCGTAGGCGTAGGCGTTGAGCTGCTGCGGATCCACATCGTCGATGACCGGGTCCACCGACATGAACCGGCCGAGCTTGGGGTCGTACTCGCGGGCGCCGAGGTGGACGAGCCCGGTCGTCGCGTCCTTGGTGCCGCCGACGAACCCGCGCTGGCCCGGCCACCATGGCGGTGGCGAGCCCCGGTCCTCGCCGAACGGCGTCGTCCTCCGTACCGCCAGATCGCCGTTTCCGGCGTTCACTGCGGCGTGCGCGGTGCCCTGGTGGTCGTTGACCAGGAAGTACACCTGGTTGTCCGGCGTGCGTACCGCGATGGGCTGGTCGTTGATGGTGTAGTAGCGGGTCTGCTCGACGACGTCCTTGGCGTAGTCGAAGCGCAGCTCCATGTCGTCGATGTAGAGCGTGGCGTCCGTCGGTGTCTTGCGGATCAGCCGGTCGCCCTCCGCGTCGTACACGAACGACGTCGTCTTGCCCGCCTCCGTCACCGACTCCAGGTTGCCTTCGGCGTCCCAGACCAGGCTCTGGTCCGAGGTGCCGACCTTGCGCCTGGTGGTGTTGCCCGCGGCGTCGTACTCGAACAGGTCCGACCCGACGCTCTGCAGCGCGTGCGGCTGCTTGCCGCCCGCCTGCGGGTAGGTGTAGTCGCGGACGGTCTCACCTGCGCCGCCCCAGGCGTGCTTGGTCTCCTTGGTCCGGTTGCCGGTGGAGTCGTAGGCGTAGCTGACCGCGTACGGGGCCACACCGCCGATCTTGTCGGACTGCGGGCTGCCACTGGCGCAGTCGTCGGTGGCCGTCCAGGCCGAGGTCAGGCGGCGCAGATGGTCGTACTTGAAGCACTGCGTGTCCTGGCCGCTCGCCTTGTCGGCGATCTTGGTGATGTTGCCGACCCCGTCGTAGGTGTAGTTGATGTCGAGGTCGGTCTTGGCCGCGCCCTCCCGGTCCAGCCGCATGCTGGTCAGCCTGCGGGTGGCCTCGTCGTGGGTGTAGGTGAGCCAGGTCTTCTTGCCTGCCTCGCCCAGCTCGTACTGCAGGGTCTCGCCCATCTTGGAGTAGCGGGCCGCACCCACGTACGCCGACAGGCCGGTGACCTTGGTCGTCTGGCCGAGCTCGTCGTAGGTGTAGACGACCTGCTCCTCGCCGAGTCCGCCGACGCCGGGGAAGCTGACCGACTGGACCTTGTCGTCGGCTGTGTAGCGGGTGTTGAGCTGGTACGAGCCGGCGAGCTTGCCCTCCCGTTCCGGGATGGTGACCGTCTCCCGGAGCGGGCGGTAGTCGACGTCGATGGCGTTGATCTCGGCCTTGTACGCCTGCCCGCCCACGTACCGGATGCTGGCGTTCGTGTGGCCCTTGGCCAGGGCGTCGTACTTCCACTCGGCCAGCAGCGGGCCGGTCGCGGAGTTCTCGCGCAGCTCCTTCTGGCGGCCCAGCTCGTCGTAGACGTACCACAGGGTCTTGCCGCGGGAGTCGGTCGTGCTGACGACCTCGTCGGCGTCGTTGTACGTCATCGTCGTGACGCCCTTGTCGGGGTCCTCGGTCTTGATCTCCCGGCCGCGCATGTCGTAGTGGTGGCGCCACACGTTGCCGGCCGAGTCGGCCACCGTGGACAGCCGGCCGGCGGCGTCGTAGGTGTACTTGGTGGCCTCGTACTCGCCTGTCGGGGTCGCGCCCTTGTACTGGCGCAGCTCGATCAGGCGGTCCTCGGCGTCACCGATGCGGGTGGTCGCCGTGCCGCCCGGCGGCGGCGTCATGTGGACCCGGTCGCCCTCCTGCTTGACCGTGACCCGGTACTTCTCCACGCCCTTGGCCTTGAGGATCTGGCCGTTGGCCTCACCCGCGCCGTCGAAGGTCGACACGACCTGGTTGGGCACGTCGGTGTCGGCGACCGCGAGCAGATCGGTGGCGGGTGTGCCGGTGGCGAAGTAGCCGGCGTTCGACTTGTACTCCTCGCCCTGGGAGTTGTAGAAGGTGTCGGTGAGCGTGCGCCCGTCACGCAGCGCGGGGTCCTGCGTCTGGTCGTCCCTGGGCGCGGGTTCCTGGGTCTGGCGCTCGCGCATCAGGCCGTCGTACAACTCGTGGCTGGCGGTGTAGCCGCCGTCGGCGCGCAGCGTCTTCGTGGTGACGAAACTGGGGCCGTCGTCCCGCATGACGTAGGAGTACTCGGTGCTGGGCGACTGTCCCGCCGTCTTGCTGCGATCGGCCTGCCAGACCTTGGTCAGGCGGCCGAGCGCGTCGTACTCCATCTCGACGCGGCGGTTGTTCGCGTCGATGTCGGCGACGGCCTCGCCCCAGGCCGGCTCGACGATCGTACGGTCGGTGTGGCCGAGCTGGTTGGTCTCGGTGACCTCGGTCGGGAGGGCGCCCGTGGCCGGGGTGTAGGCGGTCACGGACTTGGTGCCGACCGCGTCGGTCTCGCTGGTCTCGCGGCCGTAGACGTCATACGTGTGGGTTCTGTCGGTGATCGTCGTGCCGTCACCGGAGACGACCTGCTGGACCGAGGTCACGTCGCCCTTGCTCGGGGCCTGGCCGTACGCCTTGCCGTCGTACTGGACCTTCTGGTCCGAGATCACCTCCTCGGCGGCCAGCGTGGCGACGGCGGTGCCGCAGCTCGCGGCGACCTTCTGGACGCGGCTGGTGTAGTCGAGCAGCCAGCTCGTGTCGTTGCGGGCGTAGGTGTAGCGGGTGCACTGGTCGTCGTCGGGTGTGGCCAGGTCGCCCTTCTCCTCCACCTGGGTGAGCAGGCCCTTGGTGTCGTATGTGCGCTCCTCGCCGGTCCGCCGCCAGGTGCCGCCGGGCAGCGCGGTACGGGTGACCGCGGACTTGGCCTCGACCACGTGCGCGGCCTTGGTGACGCCGCCCTGCGTGGACTCCGCGGTCTTCACCGACCACGGCTGCTCGGCGCTGGCGCTCAGGATGGCCCCGCCGTCCCCGTCGTACAGGATCTCCTCGCGCTCGAAGCCGGAGTACTGGTCGAGGTCGTCCAGCTTGACGCCCTCGGAGTCCTCGACCTGCGCACTGCGCTTGGAGCCGTCGGCCTGCTTGTCACCGTCCATGCCCCGGAAGTACCGGAACTCCGTGAGCGTGCGCTTGGTGTCCTGGCCGTCGCCCTCGCGCACCCGTACCCGGCCGAACCCGCGGAAGTCCGACCACGTGCGGTGCTCGGGCTTGACGAGGATGTTGTCGGCGTAGTGCCAGGCGGCGCCGCCCAGGTATTCGTAGTTGGTGACCACGTTGGGCGAGCCCGCGACGCGGTCCACCTCGATCATCTGCGACACCACGTACTTGTGGAACCAGTCGGTGACCTCGGACTCGTTCAGCGGCGCCCAGCGCTGCGGGAAGCACAGCTTGGTGTTCTTGTCGGCCGCCGGCAGTTCGCCGGCCTTGCATTCGGCGGAGGCGTAGTTGATCCGCAACTCGCCGCCGGTCCCGTTGTTGACCGACTGGACGCGCCACTTGACCATGGGGGCGCGGCCCTCGGTCGCGTCCACCCGGTTGGGGAGCTGGACGCCGACGAACGTGGTCTTGGGCGCCGTGATCGTGCCGCCCACGTGACCGGTCTGCTGAACAGAGGCCAGCCAGAGCGACGGGCTGAGGCCGTCACCCGTGGCGGGGAACTGGTGCGTCAGTGCCCAGGAGTCGACATTGCTGTACGCGCTCCCGGACAGGATCTGCGTGGTGACCTTGGTCAGCCGCTTGCGGCTGAAGAACGTCGGGGACAGGCGGTCGACGCACTTCACCCCCGCGTCGCAGATCTGGTCGAACGGCACGTCCGGCCAGTGGCTGGCGGTCTCCTTCTTGAGCTGGTCGGCGGCGCAGGTGATCGTGCCGCTGGGCAGGCAGCGTTCGGCCACGTCGAACAGCACGCGGGCGGCCGGCGCCTTGGTGAACAGCTCGCTCTGCAGGTAGCCGTAGTCGATGCGGGTGAGGTAGCCGCCGCGTACGTACTGGGTGCCCAGTTCCGGCTTGGAGTTGCGGCCGTAGTAGTTGGTCTCGCGCTCGTACCAGTACGTGGTCGCGTTCCCGTGGGTGTCCACGGCGTAGTCGAGGTTCCATCGGTACGCCTGCTGGCACCAGGCGTTGGCCGGGGTGCTGGAGTAGCAGGGCTCGCCGCTGTTGTTGCCGAACACCGGCACCGTCTGGACCGACTTCGTCTCCGGCTTGCCGCTCGCCCAGCCGGGAAGCCGGTTCAGGCCGAAGGTGTACTGGGTGCCGTCGGCGGTGGTGACCCGCCAGTATTCGCCGTTGTTGTCGCCGTTGACGGCACCGGTGAGGTACTCGATGCGGGTGCCGTCGTCACGCTTGGGCCGCCACTGTTTGGTCGTGGCGTCCTTGACCAGCTCCACGGCCGAGCTGCCGAGCGAGAGGGTCGCGTTGTCCTGGTCCCAGCACAGGTCGCCGGTCTTCTTGCCGTCGATCATGCAGGACTTGTAGCGGCGCTCGATGAAGCCGCCCGGGTTGAGCTCGAAGCCCTCGCCCGCCCAGGACGCCTGGTTGTTGGTGGAGGCGGTGCGCCCGTCCACGCTCTGGGAGGAGTAGGCCAGCGAGATCTCCGGCTCCTCGCCGCCCAGCGCGGGCGGGGTGCGCATGTCGTAGCCCCAGGTGAAGTCGCCGGTCTGGGTGCCGACGCTCCAGTCCGCCGAGGGGCCCAGCGAAGTGGCGGAGTGGTCGCCGGCCGGCCCGGAGGCGGCGGCGGTCAGGGCGTACAGGCCGTTCGTCTCGAAGTCGGCGGTCAGCGTGCCCGCCTTGACGTCGTTGTCGCTCTTGACGGGCTCGGGCAGGGCGCAATTGCCCGCCTTGGCGTCGAGCGCGCACTCCTCCAGCTTGACCAGGTGCAGGCGGGCACCGTAGTCGCCGCCGTAGGCGTAGCGGAAAGCGGAGTAGTCGACCTGCAGGCGGGTCTTCCCGGACGCCTTGGCCGCCGCTACGCCCTGGCCAGGGGAGACGCGCAGCGCGAGGCCGAGCCGGTCCGTTTCGAGGAGCTCGACCTTGACCGGGTCGGCCGCGGCGGCAGCCTTGGCGTCCTTCTGCGGGGCGAGCTTCACCGGGAAACCGGCCGCCAGGGTGCTCGTCCCGCTGCCGCCTAACTCCGCCGCCTGGGGTTTGGGCCAGGTGACGCCTGGTGGCGCCTTCCACGCCTGTTTCTCGACGGGATCGGCCAGCGGGGGCAGGACCGGGACCTTCCCGCCCTTGACCGGCGTCTCCTTCTGCACGGACGGGGCCGACCGGGACGCCGCCTGCGCGGGCATGGCGTACGCGACCGGCATGACGAGGACGATGGAGAGCACTGCCGCGAGCCTGCGGGGCCAGGGCGACTCGGGCTTGGGCTCCAGGAAACGGTTCCAGTAGGGGTCAGGAATGTCGGGTTCGTCGGGTTGCTGAGCTCGGTTCCAGCGGGATTCGGGCAGGTCTAACTCACTCGGCAGGTCCATGAACCTCTCCCAGTCGGGGTGCTGATCGGGACTTACTCGGTGACTAGCGGTGCTGAACTGGAATCACTGGGCGGCTAGCTGGGCGATCTGCTCGGCGCTCAGCGCGCCGTCATACGTACGGACGTCGTCCACGGCTCCTGGCCAGTAGCCGGTGAAGGCGCCCGCGCTCTTGGTCCGGCCCAGTTGCAGCGGGCCGGTGGCGTTCCACGCGCTGACGTGGTCGGTGATGGTGGTAGTGGAGAGCCGGCCGTTGACGTAGATGCGCAGCTCGCCGGCCAGCGCGTCGTAGACGCCGGCGATGTGCGTCCACTCCAGCGCGTTGGGGATGGCGTCGGAGCGGGTGCGTACGAGGGCGGCGGTGTCGGTGTCGGCGGCCCGCATGCCGAGGCTCCACCGCTGCTGTTCCTTGTCGAAGCCGAGCTGGAACCCGGCCGTCCTGCTGCCCGGCTGGGCCACGGCCGCGGTGTCGGCGGTCGGCAGGTAGTCGAGCTGGGTCCAGGCGGCGACGGTGAAGCTCGACCTGGTGTTGACGGCGGCGGCCGGGGTCTGGGCGTAGCCGTTGACGCCGTCGAGCGCGAGCGCGCCGTCCAGCCAGCCGGAGGTCCACGACGCGCCCCCGGCCAGGGTCGCGGCCGAGGACCGGCCCGAGGAGTCGGCGGCCGACGTGCCCGACTCCTCATCCAGCCTCCAGTGGCCGACCAGCGTGGCGGCGCTGTTGACCAGGTCGGCGATCTCGTCGTCGAACATGGCCCGGCCGTAGACGCGGACCTCGTCCACGTCGCCCGGCCAGGACTCCGCCGCGGCGCCGTTGACCTTGCCCCTGCCGACGGTGAGCGGCCCGGTGGCGTTCCACGGCTGGGTGAAGGCCACCGAGGACTCCAGCTTGCCGTTGACGTAGAGCGAGATCTGGCCCGCCGCGGAGTCGTAGACGCCGGCCAGGTGGGTCCACTCGTTGAGCCTCGGGGCGGCCGCGGAGAGGGCGCGGACGGTCGTGGCGCCGTCGGCGTCCGCGCCCGCCCGGGTCAGCGCCCATCGGTCGTCGGGCTTGGCGTATTGGAGCGCGAAGCCGCCGGTCCTCGCGCCTTCCTGGGTGACGACGGTGGCGGTGGCGCCGTTGCCCGTCAGACGGGCCCAGGCGGTGACGGTGAAGTTGCGGCTGGTGTCGGTCACGGGGCCCGAGGTCTGCGCGTACGCGTTGGCCAGGCGCAGCCCCATGCCGGTCCGGCCAGTCGTCCACGTGGCCCCGTACAGTGTCGCGGGGTGGGCGTTCGCGGCGTCGGCGGCCACGGTGCCCTCCCCCTCGTCCAGCGCCCAGTGGCCGCTGGGCGCCTTGCCCGCGTTGACGTTGAAGACGTACGTGCGGATCGGGCCGAGCTGGCCCGCGCGGTCCCTGCTCCGGACCGACAGGACGTTCGGGCCGTCGTGGCGCGGGGTGAGCGCGATCGTGGCCTTGCCGTCCGCACCGGGAGCGACCTCCGTCGTGGGGGTGGTGTCGAGCCCGTACACGTACGTGGCCACGTCGGTGACGCCGTTGGGGTCGAACGTGAACGTGCCCGCCAGGCCGACGCCGTCGCTCCAGGTGTCCTCGGGGAACTGGGGCGAGGTCACGACCGGTTCCCTGCCGGGTGCCGTGGCGTCCACGGTGGCCTCGCACCAGGGGCTCCAGGCGCTGGTGGCCCGGCCGTCCTCACCGCGCACGCGCCAGCGGATGAGCGCGCCGTCGGCGTACAGGCTGGCCGAGATCGTCGCGTAGTAGGCGGAGCCGGACGAGCCCGTCGCGGTGACGTACTCGCCGATCTTCGTCCCGGCGGCGTTGTACCACTCGAAGCGGCCCTTGACCGAGTTGTCGGCGTCCTTCAGCTTGGCCCACAGCTTCGGCGTGGCCGTGCTGATGACCGGCCGCCCCTCGCCCGAGACGCAGGGGCCGCCCGGGTCCGACCACACGTCGGCGGCCACCGGGGCGGTCGGGATCGAGTTGTACTCGATGACGGCGACCGGGTTGTTCTTGAACTTCTTCCAGGCCCAGTAGTCGGTCTCGCTGGTGGCATAGAGACCGATGGTCATGGTGGACCATTTCTTGGCGGCGGCGTCGGCGGCCCACGACGTGACGTCGAACTCCACACCGCCGGGCGCGCAGGACCCCGTGCCATAGCCCTTGGCCACGTTCACCGTGGAGAGCAACCTGGTCTTCGCCGGCGGGTTGCTCCAGGTGGTGCTCTTGCTGATCGCGCTGGTCCCCCAGGCCTCCACCTTGCGGGCGCTGCACGAGTACGACCAGGTCTCGTACGTGCGCAGCGTCGCCTTGATGATCTGCTTGCCGTGGATGGTGGAGCCGGTGGCCATCTGGAAGAACGAACGGTTCGTCTGGGAGGAGCTGATGTGGCCGACGCGGGCGATGTCGCTGGAGTTCAGGTAGTTGGAGTTGGGCCAGTTGCTCCAGATCGCCGTCCACGAGCCGCGCGCGGCCGAGAAGTACGGGTCCAGGTAGACGGGGAACTTGGTCTTCGGGTCCGCCAGCATCTTCCTGTCGGGCTTGAGCCGCAGCTGCTTACCCGCCAGCTCCACGCCCATGGTGGCCTCGCGGGCCTCGGGCGAGCGGCCCTCCTTGAGCGCCTGCGGGCTCGTGATGCCCTGCGAGTCCCACATCTTCGGCGTGGGCGCGATGAAGATCGTGCCGTCGCCGTCGTCGACGGCCTCGAGGTTGCCCGCCTTGTCCGCCTTCAGCGACAGGCCGCTGGTGGTGAGCGGGAACGTCAGCTCGGTGAGATTCGCCGCCGCCTCCCGCGACTTGACCACCAGGAGCTGCGAGAAGCCGTCCACGTCCGCGGTGACCTGGAGGTCCACGCCCGGCATGACCTCGGGGTAGGTCGCGGTGTCGCCGTTCAGGGTGGGCTTGGGCAGGGCGCCCTGCCAGCCGAGCTCGAGGGACTTGGCGCCGCGTGACAGGCGGGCGAGCGGGGCGGTGCCGCCGCCGGAGAACGTCAGGCCGGCCGCCGTGGCGACCGGCTCCACCGCGCCGTCGGGGCGCAGGCGGAGCGTGGTGTCCACGGGCACCCAGCCGTCGGCCTTGCGTACGCGTACCGGGCGGACGTGCTGCTCCAGGGTGAACGTGCCGTCGGGCTTGGCCCAGACCTGGCGGGTCTCGTTGCGCAGCGACTCGACCTCGACCGGCTTGCCCCGCGTGCGGGCGAGCGCGAGAGCGGATTCGTCGGGCGGCTGGACTTTCTGCGGGACAGCGTCCCGGACGGTCTGTGCCTCCGCGCGAGTCACCGGATCCGGGACCGCCAAGATCGTTAACGATAACGCCGCCGCAACCAACCCACGCACAGCCCGCATACGTCCTCGCCCAAGGTGAGCAGGGAATACGCGCGGGACGGACCAGCCGCCCGGCGTCTCCACGATCTTCGGTTGACGATCGGATTTTCACCCTGGTCGAGGGACAGGTCCAGACTTTTGCTCATTCTGCTCAAAATTTCCTTCAGAGCTGCGAACCATCCGGAAATTTCCGTCAGAGCGTGTCTCAGACCTCCGTCGGCAGCGGCCACGCGGCTGGATTGACCCGCTTGACGATCTCGTTCAGTGCGATGCGGACGTACGGCTCACCCACCCACAGATGCTTGGCCCCGTCCACCCCGATGACCTCGGCCTGCGGCACCCGCGCGAACCGCTCACGGGCCTCGTCGGGCCGCAGGTAGTCGTCGAACTCGGGCACGAGCGCCACCAGCGGCCGCCCGAACCGCGCCCAGGCGTCCAGGTCGTCGTCCGTGGCCCTGTGCAGCGGCGGCGAGAGCAGGACGGCCCCCTCCACCAGCGGGTCGTGCGCCCACTTCAGCGTCAGCTCGGTGCCGAACGACCAGCCGACCACCCACACGCGCGGCAGGTCGTGGTATTCGGCGTATTCGAGCGCCGCCGCGACGTCGAACCGCTCGCCCTCGCCCCCGTCGAACGTGCCCTCCGAGGTGCCGCGCTCGGAGGAGGTGCCCCGGGTGTTGAAGCGCAGCACGGCCAGGTCGGCGAGGGCGGGCAGCCGGTTGGCGGCCTTCTTGTAGACGTGGCTGTCCATGAACCCGCCGTGGGTGGGCAGCGGGTGCAGGGTCACCAGCGTCGCCACGGGAGCACGGTCGAGTGGCAGGGCCAGCTCGCCGACCAGGGTCAGGCCGTCGCCCGTGTGCAGCTCGATCGGCTCGCGCCGGGCGGGGAGCACGGTCGCCGCACGAATCTCCACCATGGATCCTTTCAATAGCGGCTCCTGCCGGGGCCGCGGTCGAGTCTCTTGCGCCAGCATGCCGGGTGCCAGTGGCGGCGCTCCTCGTCGCCTCCCGGCCAGTTGGGCCAGGCGACGAGGTGCGGCTGGCCGCTGCGGATCTCCTGGTCGCAGCCCGGGCACCGGTAGTTCTTGGTCGAGGACGCGCCGGTGAGCATGCGTACCTTCCACTCGCCGTCGGGCCATTCCTCCACTTTGTCCAGCCCGGTGGGGAAACCGAAGGGTCGGGAGGACTCCCTACGGCGGGCGCGGCGGGGGCTCATCGACGCGGGAACTCGCTCACGTCGGCGGTGACGAGCTGGTCGAGCAGGGGCGCGGGGGCGAAGGCGGGCTCGCGGTATTCGGCGTAGAGGGCTCTCAGCCCGTCTCTGACCCTGGCCAGGCCGAAGGACTCCAGCATCTCGAAGGGCCCGGCGGGGTAGCCGCAGCCCAGCCGCATGGCCGCGTCGATGTCCTCGATCGAGGCGTACCCCGAGTCGTACATCCGCACGGCGTCGTTCAGGTAGGGGAAGAGCAGCGCGTCCACCACGAAACCGGCCCTGTCCTTGCACGGCACCGGCGTCAGCCCGACGATCTTCATCAGGTCCCTGGCGGCGGTCGCGGCCTCCTCCGAGGTGAGCGCCGTCGAGACCAGCTCGGCCACCTGGTCGCCGACGAGGTGCACGCCGACCATCCTGGCGGGGTCGGGGAGGCGTACGGCGTGCTCGATCACGGGGCGGTCGGCGAGGTGCAGCACGACGTCGGGGTCGCCGGAGGACTTGAACCCGGCCGCCCGCAGCCGCTCCGCCAGCCCGTCCCCCTCGGGCCCGGCGACCTCGAACGTGCCGAGCCTGGACTTCACCGGCTCCGCGCGCGGCGAGTCGCCGTAGAAGCCACGGCCCGACTTGCGCCCCAGCAGCCCGGCCGTGACCAGCTCGCGCAGCAGCGGCGAGGGCGCGTGCCGCCGGTCGCGCGTCTCGTCGAACAGCACCCCCATCACCTCGTACGCGGTGTCGAGCCCGATCAGGTCGAGCAGCGCGAACGGCCCCATGGGCAGCCCCACGCCCAGCCGCATCGCGGCGTCGATGTCGTCGCGCCCGGCCACGCCCAGCTCCATGAGCACGGCGGCATGGTTCAGATAGGGCAGGAGCAGGCGGTTGACCACGAAACCGGCCCGGTCGCCCACCGCCACGGCCGTCTTGCCCAGCCTGCCTGCCAGCGCCGTGATGTCCGCCACCACACCGGGCGCGGTCACCACCGTCCCCACGACCTCGACCAGCCTCATCACCGGCGCGGGGTTGAAGAAGTGCATGCCGACCACGCGGTCGGGACGCCCGGTGGCGGCGGCGATGGCGGTGACGGACAGCGAGGAGGTGTTGGTGGCCAGCACCGTCTGGGGCTCGCAGATCCGGTCGAGGTCCTTGAACAGCGAGATCTTGTAGTCGAGGATCTCGGGAATCGCCTCGACCACCAGGTCGACGTCCCGCAGGTCCTCGCGCGAGGTGGTCAGCGTGATGCGGCCCAGGATCTCCGCCCGCTGCCCCGGCGCCAGCTTCCCCTTGTCGACGGCCTTCCCTGTGGAGCGCTCGAGATGCCCGCGCCCCCTGGCCAGCGCCTCGGCGTCGGCCTCGACGCCGAGCACGCGGAGCCCGGCCCGCGCGAACACCTCCGCGATCCCGGCCCCCATCGTGCCGAGCCCGACCACTCCCACCCGTTCGAACGCCATGCGACCAGTTTTCCAGAGCCGCTAAGGTGGAGCGTCATGCGGCTGGTCATCGCGCGATGCAGCGTGGATTACATCGGACGGCTCACGGCTCACCTGCCGATGGCGCCCCGGCTTGTGCTGATCAAGGCGGACGGGAGCGTGAGCATTCACGCCGACGACCGCGCCTTCAAGCCGCTCAACTGGATGAACCCGCCGTGCAAGCTCAAGGAGGACGGCGGGACCTGGACGGTCACCCACGGCAAGACCGGCGAGAAGCTGGTCCTGACGATGGCCGAGATCCTCCACGACTCCAGCCACGAGCTCGGCGTCGACCCCGGTCTGATCAAGGACGGGGTGGAGGCCCACCTGCAGGAGCTGCTCGCCGAGCACATCACGACGCTGGGGGACGGCTATTCGCTGATCCGGCGGGAGTACATGACGGCGATCGGGCCGGTGGACATCCTGTGCCGGGACGCGCTGGGGGCGACCGTGGCGGTGGAGATCAAGCGGCGTGGGGAGATCGACGGGGTCGAGCAGCTCACCCGCTACCTCGAGCTGCTCAATCGCGACCCGCTGCTGGCCCCCGTCCGCGGCGTCTTCGCCGCCCAGGAGATCAAGCCCCAGGCGCGGGTCCTTGCCACGGACCGCGGCATCGACTGCGTCACCCTGGATTACGACGCCCTGCGCGGCATCGAACCCGAGAACCCCACTCTTTTCTGAGCTGTCACGGCTCTGCCACGCCTGACCTGGTAAGCGGTGGCTTACCGGATTATCGTGGCGCCATGGGCACGCTGACGTTCGACTCACTCAACCCGGCTACCGGCGAGATCGTCGGCAGTCACCCCAAGCAGACGCCCGACGCCGTCCATGAGGTCGTGGGCCGGGCGGAGGAGGCGGCCGCGTGGTGGGCGGCCATCGGGCCGGGCGAGCGCAAGAGGCGGCTGCTGGACTACAAGGCGGTCCTCACCCAGAACCTCAAGGACCTCGCCCGGCTGGTCCACGAGGAGACCGGCAAACCGGTGGGTGACGCGACGCTGGAGATCGTGCTGGCCATCACCCACCTCGACTGGGCCGCGCGCAACGCGGACAAGGTCCTGCGCCGCCGCCGCGTCAACACCGGCATGATCGGCCTCAATCTGGCCGCCACGCTCGAATACCTCCCCCTCGGCGTGGTCGGGGTGATCGGCCCGTGGAACTACCCGGTCTTCACCCCGATGGGCTCCATCTCCTACGCGCTGGCGGCCGGCAACGCCGTGGTATTCAAGCCCAGCGAGCTCACCCCGGGCATCGGCGTGCGGCTGGCCGAGTTGTTCGCCGAGGCGGTGCCCGAGCAGCCCGTGTTCCAGACCGTGACAGGGCTCGGCGAGACCGGGGCGGCGCTGGCCGCCGATCCGAGGGTCAGGAAGGTGGCGTTCACCGGCTCCACCGCCACCGCCAAGCGCGTCATGGCCGCCTGCGCGGAGAACCTCACGCCCATCGTGGCCGAGTGCGGCGGCAAGGACGCGTTCATCGTGGACGCCGACGCCGATCTCGGCAAGGCCGCCGACGCCTGTCTGTGGGGCGCGATGTCCAACGCGGGCCAGACCTGCGTGGGCGTCGAACGTGTCTACGTCGTCGACGCCGTCTATGAAAGTTTCATGCGCGAGCTGTCCGACCGGGTGACAAAGGTGAAGGCGGGCGAGGACTACGGCCCGATCACGATGCCGGGTCAGGTGGACATCATCAAGCGGCACATCGACGACGCCGCCAAATCCGGAAAAATCGTGACCGGTGGCCCCGGCTCCGTACGCGCCCCGTATGTGGACCCCGTGATCGTCGAGGACGTGCCGGAGGACTCCCCCGCGGTGCGCGAAGAGACGTTCGGCCCGACCATCACCGTCCGCCGCACCCGCGACGCCCAGGAGGCCCTTGAGCTGGCCAACGCCACCGCGTACGGCCTGGGCGGGACCGTCTTCTCCCGGAACACGCGCCGGGCCATGGAGCTCGCCCGCATGATGCGTACCGGAATGACCGCCATCAACTCGGTCATCTCGTTCGCCGGAGTGCCGGCGCTGCCGTTCGGCGGGGTGGGCGATTCGGGGTTCGGGCGGATACACGGCGCCGACGGTCTACGCGAGTTCACCAGGCCCAAGGCCATCTCCCGCGAGCGCTTCGCGATGCCCGGGATGAACCTGACCTCGTTCACCCGGGGGCCCGCAGAACTTGAGCGGCTGATCAGGCTGGTCACGTTCTTGCACGGCCGACGTAAAAGGTAATCTTCTTACCCTTTCCCAAAACGGATCATCCGTCCATAATTGTGTGCTCTGGGGGCCACGATCATGTTGGACGGGTGGAATGTGAACCGGTCTTACCGGGGAATGTCAGCTGAGCAAAGACTGGCAGACAGGCGCGAGCGGCTCATGACGGCCGCGTACACGCTATACGCCAAGCCGGGGTTCACGGCGACGACCATCGAAAGGCTGTGCTCGGAGGCGAGGATCTCCAACCGCGCCTTCTACGAATGTTTCGGCGGGCGCGAGGAGCTGCTTCAGGCGTTACACGAGCGCTGCGTGGAGGAAAGCCTGGCGGTCGTGACCCAAGCCGTCCAGGAGGCGCCGAAGACACTTGACGACAGAGTCAAGGCCGGGATTCACGCCTATATCGAATTCACAACGGCTGACTGGCGGCGGGCTCGTATCATGCATGTCGAGGTGCGCCGCTCGGGGGATGTCCTGACACAGTCGCGTCAGCGCGCGGTGGACGCGTTCGCGCGTCTCATCGAGGACGCGTCCGCGGATTTTGTGCAGACCACAGGGTTGAATCGGCGACTGGTGGCACTCGGTGTAGTTGGATCGCTACAAGAGTTGCTCATCGAATGGCTGCACGCGAACGAGCAACCGTCCCTCGACGAACTCGTCGACGTCGCGGCGCACATCTTCACCCGGAGCCTCGGCACACACTGACTATTCGATGACCATTTCCCGTGGTCAGCCCGAAAACCGCATTTTGGCTAACCCAAAAAAGAGCGGGCAACGGCTGATCGTCGCCCGCTCCGATATGCCATCAGGCCACCGCGGCTGCGGGAACCTCTACATGCAGGACCCGATTCAGCCGGGTCACCGCGAGAATCCGCATGATCCTCGGTGGCACCCCCCGAAGAACGAGGCGGCGTTGCACGCTGAGCGCGCGCCGGTGCGAGCCCACCAGCACCCCGAGACCGGTCGCGTCGATCATCTCCAGCTTGGAGAGATCCAGGATCAGGTCGCCCTCGCCGGAGTCGAGAGCCTCGTGCAGCCGCTCCCGCACCCCGGCAGACGTGCCGGCGTCGAGCCTGGCACCGATCCGTACCACCTGGGCGCTCGGATTGCCCCGGACTCGCATGCCACCTCCTCATTCACATACGCAGCGTAGTCACTGCCGTGCGCAGAGCGCTCATCGAGCCGACCTCTGTGGGTCTCCCCTACCCATCTATCGGAATTGACACGACTGCTTTCAGCAGGAACTCTCCGTCGTCCGTCGGATGGGCGCTCATCTTGCCGCCCACGGCGGCCATGCGCTCCCCCATGCCCGTGAGCCCGCTGCCCAGATCCGCGGACGGCCGCCGCGCCACACCGTCGTTGCGCACGCTCAGCTCCGCCTCCTGCGCGGTGAAGCGGAGCGTGATGTCGCAGAATGTCGCGGTGCTGTGCTTGAGCACGTTGGTCACCGCCTCGCGAACCGCGTAGGCGAACACCGGCGCCACCCCGTCGGGCAGCTCGCCATGGGGCAGGTGAACCTCGCAGCGGACGCCCGCCGCTTCGAGCACTCCCTTCACGCTATTCAGCTCGGCGGCCAAGTCAAGCTCGCGGTAGCCGCGCACGGCCTGCCGCAGCTCTCTGAGCGCCTTCCTGGTCAGCGCGTTCACCTCGGCCATCTCGGCCTTGGCCGCCCCCGCGTCCACGTCCGACAGCCGTACGGCCAGCTCCGTCTTGACCGCGATGGCGGAGAGCTGGTGCCCCACGAGGTCGTGCAGGTCCCTGGCGAAGCGCAGCCGCTCCTCGGCCAGCGCCAGCCGCGTGTGCGCCTCCCGCCACTCATGAGCCTGTACGGCGAGCGTCCAGATCCAGACCCACACCCTGTTGGACGGCGGCACTATCGCGCACAAGAGCCCGTAGGTCAGCGCGCAGAAGAGGAGGCCCGCCCCCACGGACAGGTCGAGGCCCATGAGACTCGTGCCGGTCACCATGGCCAGGCCGCCGAGCGCGACGCCGGCCACCCACGTGCCCGCCGCCATCGACCAGCTCGTGCCCTTGGGGACCTTGAGCGTGGCGACGCCCAGCCAGCACAAGAGCACGAAACCCCAGCCGAGCGGGTCGGCCCCGCCCACGACCGCCGCGACCACCGCGAGAACCGCCGCCACCACCACCTGCCTGGTGGGATAGCGGCGGCGGTCCAGGATCTCGTTGAGGATGCGCGGGCAGAGCCAGGTGAAGCAGATCGCGGCGATCAGCGCGGGCACGGCACGCCACCAGTGGAGTCTTCCCTCGACCAACATGAGCGAGGTCGCCATGGCGATGAGCAACCACATCACGACGAAGTTCGAGATCAGGACTTTCCAGGTGATGCGGCGCGCCCGCTGGATCGCGTCCATCTACCGCGTGCGCAGCACGTCGCCGAGCTTGAGCCTGGCACCGGTCCGCAGCACGGCCCGTTCATAGATCTTGGCGCCGAAGCCCAGCACCACGAACACGGCCAGCACCATGGCCGCCATCGACGCCCCCGCCTGCCACAGAGGCAGCTCGGTCGCGGCCATCCGCACCGGCATGACCATGGAGGAGAACGGCGGCACGTACGACACGACCGTGGCCAGCGTGCCCGTCGGGTCGGTGGTGGCGTAGAAGGCCACGAAGTACGTGATCATGATGGTCATGGTCAGCGGCGTCATCACGGTGCTCACCTCCTCCTGGCGCGAGACCAGCGAGGCGAACGCGGCCGCCAGCGTGGCGAAGAACGCGTACCCGAGCAGGAACCACACCAGCACCATGGCCAGCAGTCCCGGGATCCCGGGCGGGAAGTCGGAGGCGAGCCCGGAGACCGTGGCCGCACCGAACCCGACGATCAGGATCGTGACCAGGTTGATCAGGCCGACCACGCCCAGCCCAATGATCTTGCCGGCGAGCAGCTGCCAGGGCCGTACCGTGGAGAGCAGGATCTCCACGATCCTGCTGCCCTTCTCCTCCACCACGCCCATGGCCACCGTCATGACCTGGCCCATGAGAAGCATGAAGAGCACCAGGACGAGCACCACGGCGATCCCGGCGCGGGTCGCCTCGTAACGCGTGTCGGCGCCCACGGACTGCATCTTCAGCGGCGGGATCGACACGCCGGCGGCGCCGAGCCGCACCTCGCGGTTGACGCTCTGCAGCAGCACGCCGAGCTGGCTGTCGATCTCGCCGTCCGTCAGCACCTTCGTGCCGTCGACCAGCACCGCGTCCACGTCCCCGTCGAGCACGGCCTGCTTGGCGGCGGCCTCGTCGGGGAATTTACGCCACTCGAACTCCGCCTCCGGCGCGGCAGCCTGCAGCGGCAGCTGCTGGGAGTTGACGGTGCCCAGCGTGTACGAGTCCGATCCGCCCATCACCTTGGGCGCGAAGGACACCACCGCGACCAGGAATGCCGTGATGAGCAGGCCGATCACGAACCCCTTGGTCCGCACCTGCGTGGTGATCTCCCGCCGGGCGACCAGCATAACCTCGTTCACGCCACGGTCTCCTTGAAGATCTCGGTGAGGGTCGGCCGCTCGACCCCGAAGTGCTCGACATGTCCCGCCTTCACGGCGCGCCGCAGGATCTCCTGGTCGTCGCCGCCGTCGGTGCGCAGGACGTGCCGGTCGCCGGTCACGGTGACGGTGCCGGGCAGGCCGTCCGCCCAGCCGGGAGCCGGATCGCGTACGACGACGCGCAGCGTGTTGCCCTCAGCCGCCCGCAGGTCGGCCACCGTGCCCGTGGCCACCATCCGGCCCGCGGAAACGATGCCCACCGAGTCGCACAGCCGCTCGACCAGCTCCAGCTGGTGGCTGGAGAAGATCACCGGCACACCGCCCCTGCACCGCTCCTGCAGAGCCGTGGCCAGCGCGTCCACCGCGATCGGGTCGAGCCCGGAGAACGGCTCGTCCAGCACCAGCACCTCCGGATCGTGCACCAGCGCCACGGCCAGCTGCACGCGCTGCTGGTTGCCCAGCGAGAGCGCCTGCACGGCGTCGCCCCGGCGCTCGGTCAGCGCGAGCCGCTCCAGCAGCTCGTCCGTGGCCTTCTTCGCGGCGGCGGGGCCGAGCCCGTGCAGGCGGCCGAAATATTCGATCTGCTCGGCGACGCGCATCTTCTGATAGAGCCCTCGCTCCTCTGGCATGTAGCCGAAGCGCCGCCGGTCGTCGTAGCCGAGCGGCCTGCCCTGCCAGCTCACCGAGCCGGAGTCGGCCTGGAGCACGCCCATGACGATGCGCATGGTCGTCGTCTTGCCGGCGCCGTTCGCGCCCACGAACCCGAACATCTCGCCGGGCCCTACTGAAAAGCTGATCCCGTCCAGGGCGACCTTGCCTTCGGGGGCGCCGGGCCCGCCTCCGAAGCGCTTGCGCAGCTCGCTGATCTCGAGCATCAGGTCATCTCCTTCGTCATGGGTCAATCGTGTCGTCAACGGCGTTCGCCCTGCTAGTCGCCGAAATCACGGCCGCGGTATGGATCCCGCGTCCCTTTCTGATGACATTTGTCATTACGCTGATGCCATGACGCGCGCCGACAAGGACAAGCCGGTCGTCCTCTCCCGCATCTACACCCGCGCAGGCGACGACGGCACCACCGCGCTGAGCGACATGAGCAGGGCGTCCAAGACCGATCCCCGGCTGGCCGCCTACGCCGACGTGGAGGAGGCCAACGCGCACCTGGGCCTCGCGCTCTCGCACGGCACTCTGCCGGCGGACCTCGTGGCGGTCCTCGTCCGGATCCAGAACGAGCTGTTCGACGTGGGGGCCGACCTGGCCACACCGGTCGTGGAGAACCCGGAGTTCCCGCCGCTGCGGGTGGAGCAGTCGTACATCGACCGGCTGGAAGAGCAGTGCGACCGCTTCAACGCCGACCTCAAGCCCCTGCGCAGCTTCGTGCTCCCCGGCGGCGACCCCGCCACGGCCGCGCTCCACGTGGCCAGGGTGACGGTCCGCAGGGCCGAGCGCACCACGTGGGCGGCACTGCAGGCCCACGACGACATGAACGCGCTGACGGCGAAATATCTCAACCGCCTGTCGGACCTGCTCTTCATCGCCTGCCGGGTCGCCCACGCAGGCAACGAGATCCTCTGGAAACCTGGCGGCACCCGCTAGGCGCGTCCTGCGCACAGCACCGCACCGGAGGTCAAGCTCCGGCGTGCGGTCAGGCGACGTCCAGGTAGGCGCTGGGCGGCGCGGACTCCAGCCACGCCAGGAAGCCGGTCAAGGCGTCGGCGCTCATCGCGAGGGAGATCCCGCGAGTCGTACCGCCGCAGTCGACAGCAAAAAACCCGCCGTCGATCTCACGGCGGGCGGAAACGACGAGGCCGCGCCTCGCGATCGCGTGGCGCGGCCTCAGTCGGACGCCCAGAAGCGGAATCCAGTGGAGCTCTCCATCGGCGTAGCGGGCTACCCCGCTCTGCCAGCCACGGTCGCCCACCCGGAGGCGACAGGGCACGCTGCCGCGCGAGCGGGCCAGCGTTACGCCCCGCAGGACTATGAGGGCGGCAAAAGCTACGAGAATCAGAACCGTCGCTACCATGCCGCCCCCCAAAGTTTCCCGGAACCAACAAGAAACCTGCTCGTTGGCCTGCCACCCCGCTTGGTCAAGGCCGCAGCGGCAGTCCGCCCAGCAGATTTCTTACTGGTATTAAACCTCTTCGCCCGCCGCGCGCAGCCGGGCCCTGGCACGCTTGGCCTCGATTGCCGCGTCGGCGTCTTCCTGGTTGGCCTCGATCGAGGCCTGCGCCCGGTCGAGAGCGTCACGGGCAGCCGCGACGTCGACCTCGGAACCGAGCTCGGCCACCTCGGCAAGCACGGACACCTCGTCGTCGGCCACGGAGATGAAACCACCGTGCACGGCCGCCACGAGGTCGCCCTCGCCCTCCCGCTTCACGCGCAGCACGCCGCCCTCGACGAGAACGCCGAGCACAGGTGCGTGTTGCGGCATAATACCGATCTCGCCGTCCACGGTCTTGGCAATCACCATGTCGGCCTCGCCCGACCAGATCTCACGCTCGGGTGAGACAACCCCTACTCGTAGCTTCGCCACTTATGTAGGTTCCTTTCCGATCCGTGGTGGTGCGGCATTGAACACCGCACCACCACCTGGGGCGATTTACCGGCGCTCGAGTTCCTTGGCCTTGGCCACGGCCTGCTCGATGCCACCGACCATGAAGAACGCCTGCTCAGGCAGGTGGTCGTACTCACCCGCGCACAGGCCCTTGAAGGAGGCGATGGTCTCGTCCAGCGGGACGGTCTCGCCCGGCTGGCCGGTGAACGCCTCGGCGGCGTACATCGGGTGCGACAGGAAGCGCTCGATGCGGCGGGCCCGCTGGACGGTGACCTTGTCCTCCTCGGACAGCTCGTCGATACCGAGGATCGCGATGATGTCCTGGAGCTCGCGGTACTTCTGCAGGATCCGCTTGGTCTCCTGGGCCACCCGGTAGTGCTCCTCGCCCACAATCTGCGGGTCGAGGATCCGGGAGGAGGAGTCGAGCGGGTCCACCGCCGGGTAGATGCCCTTCTCCGAGATCGGCCGCGAAAGCACGGTCTGCGCGTCGAGGTGCGCGAACGCGTTGTGCGGCGCCGGGTCGGTGATGTCGTCCGCGGGCACGTAGATCGCCTGCATGGAGGTGATCGAGTGACCGCGCGTCGAGGTGATGCGCTCCTGGAGCACACCCATCTCGTCGGCCAGCGTGGGCTGGTAACCCACGGCGGACGGCATACGGCCGAGCAGCGTGGAGACCTCGGAACCGGCCTGCGTGAAGCGGAAGATGTTGTCGATGAACAGCAGCACGTCCTGCTTCTGCACATCGCGGAAGTACTCCGCCATGGTCAGCGCCGACAGCGCGACCCGCAGACGGGTGCCCGGCGGCTCGTCCATCTGACCGAAGACGAGCGCGGTGTCCTTGAGGACGTCCGCCTCCTCCATCTCCAGCCAGAGGTCGTTGCCCTCACGGGTGCGCTCGCCCACGCCGGCGAAGCACGAGGTGCCACCGAAGTTGCGGGCGACGCGGCGGATCATCTCCTGGATGAGGACGGTCTTGCCCACACCCGCGCCACCGAACAGACCGATCTTCCCACCCTGCACGTACGGGGTGAGCAGGTCGATGACCTTGATGCCCGTGACGAGCAGCTCGGTGCGCGACTCGAGCTGGTCGAACGCCGGGGACGGCCGGTGGATGCCCCACCGCTCGTTGATCTTGAGCGACGAGGTGGGCACGTCGAGCGTCTCGCCCAGCGCGTTCCACACGTGGCCCTTGACGATGTCGCCGACCGGCACCGAGATCGGGGCGCCGGTGTCCACGACCGCCTGGCCGCGGACCAGGCCGTCGGTGGGCTGCATCGAGATGGTCCTGACCAGGTTGTCGCCCAGGTGCTGGGCGACCTCCAGGGTCAGGGTCTTGGTCTCGCCGCCGAGGGTCACCTCGACGGTGAGCGCGTTATAGATGTCGGGCATCGCCTCGACGGGGAACTCCACGTCGACGACGGCGCCGGTGACACGTGCCACGCGGCCCGTGCCGGCCGCCGCGGCCTCTACGTTTTCAACAGCCTCTGCAGTCATTTCACTCTTTCCCCGCTGCGGCGTCAGCGAGCGCGTTGGCGCCACCGACGATCTCGCTGATTTCCTGGGTGATCTCCGCCTGGCGAGCCTGGTTCATCTCCTGGGTGAGCATCCGCATGAGCTCGTTGGCGTTGTCGGTCGCGGACTTCATCGCGCGGCGCCGCGCGGCCTCCTCCGAGGCCGCGGACTGCAGCAGCGCGGTGAAGATGCGCGACTCCACGTAACGCGGCAGGAGCGACTCCAGCACGTCGGCAGCGGTCGGCTCGAACTCGAAGTACGGCGGGATCGCGGTGGCCTCCGTCGCCTCGGTCTCCTCGACCTCCAGCGGCAGGATGCGCTTGACCACGACGTTCTGGGTCAGCATCGAGACGAACTCGGTCGAGACGATGTGGATCTCGTCGATCCCGTTCTCGTCCTTGAACGAGTCGATCAGCGTCTGCGCGATCTCCTTGGCGTCGGCGTAGGCCGGCTGCCTGGAGAAGCCGACCCACTGACCGCCCATGTCGCGGCCGCGGAAGGAGTGCCAGGTGACACCCTTGCGCCCGGTGACGAACGGGATCGCGGTCAGGCCGCGGCTCTCCAGCAGCCCGCGCAGGGCCTCGGCCTCGCGCAGCACGTTGGCGTTGAAGCCGCCACAGAACCCGCTGTCACTGGTGACGACGAGGACGCCCGCCTTGGTGGGGTTCTCCTTCGCCACGGTCAGCGGATGGTCGACGCTCGCCGCGTTGCTGACGACGCCGGTGACAGCGCGAGTGATCTCACGCTCGTACGGCAGCGCCGCCTGCATCCGCTGCTGCGCCTTCACGATCCGTGAAGAGGCGATGAGCTCCTGGGCGCGCGTGATCTTCGCGGTCGACTTGACCGAGCTGATCCGCCGCCGCAGCAGCCTTAGCTGGGCACCCATGTCCTACTTCTCCGTCGCCGGACGGACGACCTTCTTGATCTTCTCCTGGCCGACCTCGCCGGCCTCCAGCGGAGCCACCGGCTCGTCCTTGATCAGCAGCTCACCCGACGACGTGGTGAAGCCCTTCTTGAAGTCCGTGATGGCGTCCTTCAGAGCGGTCACCGTGTCGTCCGACAGTTCCCTGGTCTCGCGGATGGTGTCGAAGATGCCCTTGTGCGAGGACTGGATGTAGTCCAGGAACTCCGCCTCGAAGCGGCGGACATCCTCGATCGGCACGTCGTCCAGCTCACCTGTGGTGCCGGCCCAGATCGAGGCCACCTCGCGCTCCAGCGAGAACGGGCTGTACTGGGGCTGCTTGAGCAGCTCGACCAGCCGCTGGCCGCGCTCCAGCTGAGCCTTGGAGGCGGCGTCCAGGTCGGAGGCGAAGGCCGCGAAGGCCTCCAGGTCACGGTACTGCGACAGCGACAGACGCAGCGTACCCGCGACCTTCCGCATGGCCTTGGCCTGCGCCGAGCCACCGACTCGGGAGACCGAGACGCCGACGTTGATGGCGGGCCGCACACCGGCGTTGAACAGGTCGGTCTCGAGGAAGACCTGGCCGTCGGTGATGGAGATGACGTTGGTCGGGATGAACGCCGAGACGTCGTTGCCCTTGGTCTCGATGACCGGCAGGCCGGTCATCGAGCCACCGCCCATGTCGTCGGAGAGCTTGGCGCAGCGCTCCAGCAGACGGGAGTGGAGGTAGAAGACGTCGCCGGGGAAGGCCTCACGGCCCGGCGGGCGGCGCAGCAGCAGGGAGACGGCGCGGTAGGCGTCTGCCTGCTTGGTCAGGTCGTCGAAGACGATCAGGACGTGCTTGCCCTGGTACATCCAGTGCTGACCGATCGCCGAGCCGGCGTAGGGCGCGATGTACTTGTAACCAGCGGGGTCGGAGGCAGGGGCGGCGACGATGGTGGTGTACTCCATCGCGCCGGCCTCCTCCAGGCGAGCGCGCACCTGCGCGATGGTCGAGCCCTTCTGGCCGACCGCGACGTAGACGCAGCGGACCTGCTTGGCGGGGTCGCCGGAGGCCCAGTTCTCGCGCTGGTTGAGGATCGTGTCGACGGCGATCGCGGTCTTGCCGGTGCCGCGGTCACCGATGATCAGCTGGCGCTGACCACGGCCGATCGCGGTCATGGCGTCGATCGCCTTGATGCCGGTGGCCAGCGACTCCTTCACGGGCTGCCGCTGGACGACGGTGGGGGCCTGCAGCTCGAGGGCACGAATTGCCTCGGCCTCGATGGCGCCCTTGCCGTCGAGCGGGCTGCCCAGGGGGTCGACCACGCGACCGAGGAAGTTGTCGCCGACGGGCACGGACAGGACCTCACCCGTCCTGCGAACCGTCTGGCCCTCCTCGATGCCGCTGAAGTCACCCAGGATCACGGCACCGATCTCGCGGGTGTCGAGGTTGAGTGCCAGTCCGCGCGTGCCGTCCTCGAACTCGAGCAGCTCGTTAGCCATCGCCGAGGGAAGGCCGGAGACATGGGCGATGCCGTCGCCGGCGTCGACGACGGTCCCGATCTCCTCGCGCGCGGCGCCTTCCGGTTCGTACGCCTGGACGAAGCGCTCAAGCGCGTCCCGGATCTCGTCCGGCCGGATCGTAAGCTCCGCCATCTCTACTCTGTCTCCCTATTCGCCTAGCCGGCCAACCGGCGGCGGACTTCTTCGATTCGTCCCACAATGGTGGTGTCGATGATCTCGTCGCCGATGCGGACCGAGAACCCACCGAGCACTCGCTTGTCCACCTCGACGTTCAGGTGCACGTCACGGCCGTAGGAGGCGCTCAGCCACGCCGCCAGGCGCTGCTTCTGCCCCTCGGTCAGCTCGACCGCGCTGCGCACCACCGCCACGAGGCGCTGGCGCTGCTCGGCCACGAGGTGGCCGACCTCCTCCAGCCCTGCCTCCAGGCTACGCCCCCGCGGGTGTACCGCGACCTGCGTAATCAGGCGCAGGGTGGTCGGGGCGACCTTGTCGCCGAGCAGGTCGCGCAGCAGCTGCTCCTTGCCTGCCGCGGGCGCGGCCGGGTCGGCGAGCCCGCGACGCAGGTCGGGGTTGGCGGCGACGATGCGGCCGAAGCGGAAGAGCTCGTCCTCCACGTCGTCGAGCCTGGACTGGCTCTCCGCCTCCGCGGCCGCGGCGACGACGCCGAGCCGTTCGAGCACGTCGGCCAGGTCACCGGCGCGCGACCACTTGGCCGCGCCCGCGGCCTCCGTGGTGGCGAGAGCCGCCTCGGTGACCTTGCCCTCGAGCAGCGCGCGCACGGTGGCCGCCTTCTGCTCCCCCGGCTTGGCCGGGTCGGACAGGGCGCGGCGCAGGCCGTGCTCGCGGTCGAGCAGATCCGCGACCGCGAACAGCTCGTCGGAGAGCGTCCCGAGGTCGGCACTGCCGGCGACCGCGTTGAACCGCTCCTCGACGTCGGCCAGCGACGTCCTGCTCAGACCGCGCATCAGCGCACCGCCTGCGGCGAGGACTCAAGCTCGTCGAGGAACCGGTCGACGATGCGGCTCTGCCGGACCTCGTCCTCGAGCGACTCGCCGACGATGCGGCCGGCCAGCTCGGTCGACAGGCGACCGATCTCGGTGCGCAGCTGGGCGAAGGCCGCCTGGCGGTCCGCCTCGATCTGCGCGTGGGCCGCCTCGACGAGGCGGCGGGCCTCGGCCTGCGCCTCCTCGCGGAGCTCGGCCTTGATCTGCGCGGCCTGCTCGCGAGCCTCCTCGCGCAGCCTGGCCGCCTCGTGCCTGGCCTCGGCCAGCTGGTCGCGGTACTGCTGCTGCAGGGCCTGCGCCTCGGCCTGGGCCTCCTCGGCCCTCTTGATGCCACCCTCGATCGCGTCGGTCCGCTCAGCCAGCGTCTTCTGGATGCGCGGCATGAGGATCTTGCCGACGACGAAGAGGACGACGAAGAACGCGAAGATACCGACGACCAGCTCGTAGGTGTGCGGAATGAGAGGGTTGGCGCCCCCCTCCTCGGCGAGGAGCGTAGCTGCCTTGTACGTCATGAGTGCAGCCTTTCGTCAGAAGGGCGCGTTACTTGATGCCCTGGAAAATGAACGGCGCAACCAGACCGATCAGGGCGAGGGCCTCGGTGAGGACGAAGCCGAGGAGCATGTTCTGGCGGATCAGGCCGTACGCCTCCGGCTGGCGGGCGATGGCCTGCACGCCCTGACCGAAGATGATGCCGACGCCGATGCCGGGGCCGATGGCGGCGAGACCGTAACCAATGGCGGTGACGTTGCCGGAGACCTCAGCGAGAACGCTCATTGCTGTTATTCCTTTACTGGACGGCCGGTGAAGCGGAGTCTCACCGGTCATGGATATTCCGGTATGTGGGTTCTCAGTGCTCTGGGTGCAGCGAGCCGCCGATGTACATGGCGGCCAGCATCGCGAACAGGAACGCTTGCAGGAACTGGATGAACATCTCGAAGCCCGTGAGGATGATGGTCATGACCACGCCGATCACGCCCACCCCGGCGCCGAGCGGCGTCAGCTTCTCGAAGAGGAACCAGAAACCGACCATGCTGAAGAAGGCCAGCAGCATGTGGCCGGCGAACATGTTGGCGAAGAGTCGGACGGCGTGCGTGAAGGGCGCGATGATCAGGTTCGACAGGAACTCGATCGGCGCGAGCAGCAGGTAGATCGGCTTCGGCAGCCCCGGCGGGAACATCATGTTCTTGAAGTAGCCGAGCGTCCCCTGGTGCTTCATGCCCAGGTAGACCTTGATCACGTAGATCGTGAGCGCGAGCACGGCAGGGAAGGCGATGTGCGAGGCCACCGGGAACTGGAGCACTGGGACGACGCCCATGATGTTCCACATGAGGACCATGAAGAAGAGCGTCACCAGCAGGCCCATCCACCGGTCGGCGTCCTTGCCCAGGAAGGGCCGGGCGACCTGGTCGCGGACGAACATGTAGCCGTATTCGGCGACGTTCTGCACACCCCTGGGCACGACCTTGGGATTGGCGAACGCCGCCCAGCAGAAGCCGATCACGACGATCGATGACAGGATCGCGAGAAGAACCGGCTTGGTGAGCCAGTCCACCCCCGGGATGATCGGGGGCAGATTGAACAGCTCCTCAGGAGTCGGTGCCCCGAACTGATCGCTTGGAGGAGCGAGGACCGTCAGCGCCTTCACGCGGCGTTCCCTTCAACGTCGAAATGGATCACAAGAGATTCCTCAGCGAAGTGATCGCTGTGCGGGGCTAGCGACCGAACTTCCGGTAGACCAGATAGCCACCGAGCACCACCCCAAGGACGATGCCTATAGGGAAGAACGCGGACATGTCCAACCACCGGTCCAGCAACCACCCGAGACCGCCATAGATGGCCATCCCTGCGAGCAGATAGCTGGGGACTGACCACATGGCGTCGGCGAAGTCGCGACCGTCTTCTTCCGGTCGGCGTTCCTGTGCGCTCATCGCGGCCTTGACGATAGCAGGCAAACAGCGGACTAGTCATATCGGACCCCGCCCGCCTTACCTGCCGTCATGAATCGCCCTTCCCGGGGACCCCGGCTCCGGGGTCGACGTAGAGCATCTTGGTCTTCATGAAGGCGCGTACTTCGAAGCCGGTCCAGACGAGGGTGCAGACCACGACGGTCCAGGCGAACGCCTGGGTGTTCCAGACCGTGGTGTCGCGGAACGAGGCCAGCACGACCATGATGGCGACGACTTTGACGAGATAGCTGACCATCGCTGCGATCGCCATCATCTGGGGGGAGACCCGTGCGGCATAGGACACCGCTACCACGCTGATGCTGAAGAAAACCCCGACGAGCAAAGTGCCGATCGCGGCGCCCAGCGCTCCCTTACCGCCAGTCGTCAGGAGCGAAACGGCCACGGCGACCACTCCGACCGCCAAGGTCGGTATCGCGGCGCTCTTGAGTACGCGCACGTCGTTGGCCTGCATCGATGCTCCATCATCATGTTATCAAGCGAGCGTTTGCTACCTCCAGAGCCAGTGCATCTGGAGTCCCTGCTCGTGAAAGATATCACAAGCTCACGGAAGACCGCTTTTACCTGCCGTTTCTAGTTCACGATCAAGAACGGCTCGGAAAGGCGGGAATGACCGGATTTCCCTCGGCGCTCGCGCGCTCGTGCGCGGAGCCGCCGGCGGGCGGCGTCTGCCGCTTGAACTGCGGATCTTCCGGAAGGATCGGCGGCATCGGCCCCGTGGGCGGGCCGCCGTCGTCATCGGGGTCGTCGGGCGTCGCGGTGTGCGCCCCGCCCCTGCCCCGCCAGCGCGGCATCGCCATGAGAATCAGCACGGCGAGCGCGAGCACGATGACGGCGGGGAAGATCAGGACGGGCACGCCGACCCAGGACAGGCCCACGATGCCGAACGAGAACAGGAACGTCCACGCGTACATGAACAGCACCGAACGCCGGTGCGAGTGGCCGATGTCCATCAGCCGGTGGTGCAGGTGACCGCGGTCGGGAGCGAAGGGCGACAGGCCTTGCGCCGTGCGCCGTACGACCGCGGTTATCAGGTCGACGAGCGGCAGCACCAGCACGGCCGCGGGGATCAGCATCGGGACCACCACCGGGAACTCGTTCATTTCCACGATGGCCGTGGTGTCGAGCGGCGTCACGGTGACGATCGAGGAGGCGAGCACCAGCCCGATCAGCATGGCCCCGGTGTCGCCCATGAAGATCTTCGCCGGGTGGAAGTTGTGCGGGAGGAAGCCCAGGCACGTGCCGATGAGGACGGCGGCGATGGCCGCCGTGGCGGTGATGTTACTTCCGGAGATCGTCTGCGAGATGATGATCGAATAGAGCCACGTGGCCATGCCCGAGATGCACACGATCCCGGCCGCGAGCCCGTCGAGCCCGTCGACGAAGTTGACCGCGTTGATCGTCACGACCACGACCAGGATGGTGATGATCGTGCTGAGCGTGAGGTCGACGCTGGTCGGGCCGCCCCAGGCCTCCGGCAGCGGGATGGAGGTCAGCCGCATCCCGAAGAAGACCAGCACCCCGGCCGCCGCGATCTGCCCGGCGAGCTTGATGAAGGGGTCCATGCCCCACCAGTCGTCGAGGAAGCCGGTGAACGTGATGAGCCCGCCCGCGATGATCAAGGCGGGCACGGGCTTGGCACCGGTGCCCGCCAACGCCTCGCTCGAGTGGGTGAGCTGGTCGGCCAGCAACAGCCCCACGACCAGCCCGCCGTACATGGCCAGGCCACCCAGCCTGGGCGTCGGCGTGGTGTGCACGTCCCGATCGCGAATCTCCGGCATGGCGCCGATGCGGATGGCAAAGCGGCGCACCAGCGGAACCAGCAGGTACGTGACCGCTGCCGATATGAGCGCCATGAACAGGTATTCGCGCACGGACCTAGTTTCCCGGATCCTCCGACCTGCTGGGGCCGGAAAACAACACAGACCAGCTTAATATTCGCTGAGATATGGCTGATGGATGGCCAGAAGCGCCGAGACTCTTGCCCCGATCTCCCTGGCCCGGCCCGGCTGGCGCACTGCCCTGGTCACCAGAGTCCCCACCTCTTTCAACTCCTGGGGCCCCATGCCCTGGGTGGTCACGCACGGCGTGCCGACGCGGATCCCGGACGTGATCGCCGCCGGTTCAGGATCGTACGGGATCACGTTCCGGTTGAGCGTGATCCCCGCCGCCGCGCACCTGCGCTCCGCCTCGGCGCCGGACACGTCGAGGTCGCGCAGGTCGATCAGCGCCAGATGGGTGTCCGTGCCGCCGGAAACGGCCCGCATCCCCTCCCCCGCCAGCGCTTCCGTCAGCGCCTGCGCGTTCACGATCACGCGCCTGGCGTAGTCGGCGAACTCCGGCCGCATCGCCTCCGCGAACGCCACTGCCTTGGCCGCCACCACGTGCATCATCGGCCCGCCCTGGATGAACGGGTAAACCGCCCGGTCGATCTTCGCGGCCAGTTCCTCCGTGCACAGGATGGCCCCGCCGCGCGGCCCGCGCAGCGCCTTGTGGGTGGTGAACGTAACGACGTCCGCGTGCGGCACCGCCGACGGGATCACACCGCCCGCCATCAGCCCGCTCGTGTGCGCCACGTCGGCCAGCAGCCACGCCCCCACCTCGTCCGCGATGCCGCGGAAGACCGTGAAGTCGATCAGTCTCGGGTACGCCGTGGCGCCGCACACGATGAGCTTGGGCTGGTGCCGCAGTGCCAGGTCCCTGACTTCGTCGTAGTCGATGAGTTCGGTGTCGCGTCGCACGCCGTACGACACGACGTTGAACCATCTTCCCGAAAAATTCACCTTGGAGCCATGGGTGAGATGGCCTCCGTGCGGCAGGGCCATGGCCAGCATGGTGTCGCCGGGCTGCAGGAGCGCGGCGTAGGCGGCCAGGTTCGCCGAGGCGCCGGAGTGCGGCTGGACGTTGGCGTGCTCCGCCCCGAACAGCTTGCGGGCCCGCTGCACCGCCAGCCGTTCGGCCCGGTCCACGACCTCGCAGCCGCCGTAGTAGCGCCTGCCCGGGTAACCCTCGGCGTACTTGTTGGTGAGGGTCGAGCCCATGGCGGCCAGGACGGCGGGCGAGGTGAAGTTCTCGCTCGCGACCAGCTGGAGACCGCCCCGCTGCCGGTCCAGCTCGTCGAGCAGCACCTGGGCGAGCTCCGGGTCCTGCTTCCGCAGCAGCCCGAAGTCGGGGCCGTAGTAGGGTTCCTCACCCATTTCCCCACTGTACGACCTGATGTCCGTTTCTCCCAGCCTCGGGGTCCCTCTACTGGAACGCGTGCGGCGCGTTGGCCGTCGTCTGGATCCACCTGGGAGTGTCGGCCGCCTCGTCGCTGATCGCCGTCAGCACGTTGTGGCGATAGACGGCGAGCCTGGTGCGCCACTCGCGGATGTCCTGGACGTAGCGCTCGCCCACCGGCGCGTCCCATGTCTGAGGGCTCTTGGCCAGGCCGTACGCCTTGTCCAGTGCCGTTCTGAGGGCCTCCAGCTGGGGCAGGACGGTGTTCCATGCCACGACCAGGCGTTGGTAGTCGGGGTTGAACTCCCAGGCCCTCTGAGGGTCGTCCAGGGCTCCTGAGGCGCTGACCGGCGGGGTCTCCTTGGGGTCCCTTGGCTTGGGCGCCGGGGGGTCGACGTACATCACGCGCTCCTTTCCGGCGTGCCGGGGTCGATCTCGCCCTGCGGGCCGTCCGGCCGGATGTCCCTGGGCGCCCACTCGCCCTTGCCGTACTCGCCCGGCGGGACCTCGACCGCGGGCATGTCGAGAGGCTGGATGTCGCGGTGGTGCTCCACGACCGTCCTCAGCGCGTCCAGGCCGGGCGGGGCGACGTCCACGGAGACGACGTCGCTGCCGTCGCTCGCCCAGGCGTTGACGTTCGATGCCCCGCCTTCCGGTCCGTACGCGATCTGCACCTGGACCGATGGGTTGGTCGGCGGGATCGTGACGGGTGCCCCTTGGCCTCCCGCCCGCTGGTCACCCGTGCCTCCGGCCTCCTGATCACCGGCTCCCCGGCCGCCCGTCCCCTGGCCGTCACCCACCCCTTGACCTGCCTCGCCGCCCGAGGGCCTGTCGGGCGTGACATCCGTGCCACCCGGCGTGGTGTCGGCGCCACCGGGCCTGGTGTCGGTGCCACCGGGCCGGGTGTCGTTGCCGCCTGGGGTTGTGTCGGTGCCACCGGGCCGGGTGTCCGTGCCACCCGGGGTCGTGTCCGTGCCGCCCGGTGTGGTGTCCTTGCTGGAGGCGCAGGCGTCGTCGTTCGTGCCCCCGGTGGGGGCCGTGCCGTCCGCGGGCGTGGTGTCGTAGCCGGACGTCTCCGACAGACCCGGCATGTCCAGCGGCGGGATCTCGCGGTGGTGGCCCACCACCGTCTTCAGCGCGTCCAGGTCGGGCGGGGCGGTGTCGGCGGAGACCACATCGCTGCCGTCGTTGGCCCAGGCGTTGACGTCGGCGGCGTGGGTGGTCGCGGTGTCGGCGGGGAGCTTCGGCATGTCCGCCGGTTGCACCTTGTCGGCGTTCTCGAGCAGGTCTTCCAGTTGCTCGGCCGTGGGCGGGTCGATGGGTATCTGCAGGACCTTTACGCCGTCGACCTCCACGATCTGCGGCTTGCTCACATCCTGGTGGTCCTTGGCCGGGGTGCCGGTCGTGCCGCCGTCCGCCTCGGCGCCGCGGTCGCGCCGGCTGTCCAGGTCATCGTCCTTGGGCTGGTCAACGGGCTGATCACCAGTCCTGCCGTCGGTCCCGGTGTCCTGGCCGTTCCCCGTGTCCTGGCCGGTTCCCGTATCCTTGGCGCCGTCGCACGTCTTCCCGTCGCCGTCGGAGTCCGTCTTGCCGTCGGCATCGGTCCTGGCCTCATCACCGGTCTTGCCATCGGCGTCCGTCTTGGCCCCATCGCCGGTCTTGCCATCGGCGTCGGTCCTGGCCCCATCGCCGGTCTTGCCGTCCGCGTCGGTCCTGGCCCCATCGCCGGTCTTGCCGTCCGCGTCGGTCCTGGCCCCATCGCCGGTCTTGCCGTCCGCGTCGGTCCTGGCCCCATCGCCGGTCTTGCCGTCCGCGTCCGTCCTGGTGTCGTCGTTCTTCGGGGGAGTCTCGGCGGCCCGTGGATTGTCGTACTTGTCCCGATCCCCGCGTACGTCCTTGGGCTCGTCGTCCTGCGTGGACCCCGCCCCCGTCCCCGGAACGTCGCCCCGCGGCTGGTCGACCCGCTTCTCCAGCACCCCGAGCCGGACGTTGACGTCCTTGACCATCGCGTCGGCCGCATCCGCGACCTGGGCGGGGCGGTGGGTGGTCACGGTGGACACCCCGGCCCGGCTCATGGCGAGCCTGACCCGGTCCTCGACCGCACGCATCTGCGTGGCCGCGTGTTTCACCTCGGTCAGCAGGTCGCGGACCAGCTTGGGATCCATGCCGTCGAACTTGCCCATGGGCCACTCCCGGACGTAATCACCGCTCCGGGGCTCACCGTAATGTCGGCCGGAGCACGATCGCAGCCGGGATAAGCAGACGGTATACGTCAGTCGTCGGTGGCGACGTACCCGATGATGCCGCGCAGCTTCTCCACCGGGATCGCCCCGCGACGCAGCAGCCTGGGCACGGCCGTGGTGAGGTCGAGGATGGTGGAGGGCGTGTTGTCGGTGGTCTTGCCGCCGTCGAGGTAGACCGCGACCGAGTCGCCGAGCTGCTCCTCGGCCTCCTCCGCCGTGGTGGCGGCGGGGCCGCCGGAGCGGTTGGCGCTGGAGACGGCCATGGGGCCGGTCTCCTTGAGCAGGTCGAGCGCCACCGGGTGGAGCGGCATGCGTACGGCCACCGTGCCCTTGGTCTCCCCCAGGTCCCAGGAAAGGGCCCTGTTGGCCTTGCAGACGAGCGTGAGCGGCCCAGGCCAGAAGGCGTCTATCAAGTCCTGCCCGTACGGCCCGAGGTCGTCTATGAGCGCTGTGGCGGCTCTGACGGTGCCCACGAGCACGGGCGGCGGCATCTCGCGGCCCCGGCCCTTGGCGTCGAGCAGCGCGGTGACCGCCGACGGCGTGAACGCGTCGGCGCCGATGCCGTAGACGGTGTCGGTCGGCAGGACCACGAGCTCGCCACGGCGCACCACGGCGGCGGCCTCTGTCAGCCCTTCGGTCCGCTGTTCCAGATCGGAGCAGTCAAAGCGTCTTGCCACGATCCTCATCACCTCGCTCGCATGGATCCTAGTCCTGGCCCAGCCGGGCCGTGACGAAGCGGTCTCGTCTGGTGAGGTCCTGGCGGAGGCGCACGTCACGCCAGCCGTTGTCCTCGGGAAACGTCAGGTAGACCGCCCTGCCCTGCTCGTCCGCGTGCTCGACGGCCACCCAGCCGCCCGGCCGCAGCAGGCGGCGGGCCGTGCGCTCGACCGCGCGCACCTCGCCCAGCCCGTCGTCACCGGAGCCGTACAGCGCCCTGGAGGGGTCGTAGTCGCGCACCTCGGGGTCGCGCGGGATCGCGCCCGGCGGGATGTAGGGCGGGTTGGAGATGACCAGGTCGACCTTGCCGTTGAGCTCGGGCAGCGCCTCCGCGAGATCCTCGGGGTGCAGGTGGGTGCGGCCCTGGCCGAGCTCGGAGATGTTGCGCTTGGCCCATGTGTACGCCCCGGGATCGACCTCCACGGCGTGGACCTCGGCCAAGGCCACCTCCTGGGCGATCGACAGCGCGATCGCGCCGGAGCCGGTGCCGAGATCGACGACGAGCGGGGCGGTCACGTCCATCGCGCGCAGCGTCTCGATGGCCCAGCCCGCCACCACCTCGGTCTCGGGCCGCGGCACGAACACGCCGGGCCCGACCGCCAGCTCGAGGTAGCGGAAGTAGGCGTGGCCGGTGATGTGCTGCAGCGGCTCGCGGGCCTCGCGCCTGGCCACGCCCTCCCAGAACAGCGCGTCGAAGTCGGCGTCCTTGACCGTGTGGAGCTCGCTCCTGCGCACGCCGTGGACGAATGCCGCGATCTCCTCAGCGTCGGTGCGCGGTGAGGGAACACCTGCCTCGGCCAGCCGGGCAGTGGCTAGGGCGATCTCGTCCAGCAGAAATGTCATGAGTGTTGTGCGAGCTTCTCCGCCATCTCGGCGTCGATGAGGGACTGGGTGACGGCGTTGAGCTCGCCGTCGAGAACCTGGTCGAGGTTATACGCCTTGAAGCCGACCCGGTGGTCGGAGATGCGGTTTTCCGGGAAGTTGTAGGTGCGTACGCGCTCGGAGCGGTCGACCGTGCGGACCTGCGACTTGCGCTCGGCCTGCGCGGCGGCCTCGGCCGCCTCCTGCGCGATGGCCAGCAGCCGGGCACGCAGGATGCGCAGGGCCGACTCCTTGTTCTGGAGCTGGCTCTTCTCGTTCTGGCACGAGACGACCACGCCGGTGGGCAGGTGGGTGATGCGGACCGCGGAGTCGGTGGTGTTGACGCTCTGGCCGCCGGGGCCGCTGGAGCGGTAGACGTCGATGCGCAGGTCGTTGGGGTCGATCTGGACGTCGACCTCCTCCGCCTCTGGGTAGACGAGCACGCCCGCGGCGCTGGTGTGGATGCGGCCCTGGGACTCGGTGACGGGCACCCGCTGCACGCGGTGGACGCCGCCCTCGTACTTGAGCCTGGACCACACGCCCTCGTCGCCCTTGGCCCTGATGCCGACCGTGACGTCTTTGTAGCCGCCCAGGTCGGAGGGCTGGCTGTCGATGATCTCAGTCTTCCAGCCGAGGCGCTCGGCGTATCTCAGGTACATCCGCAGCAGGTCGCCCGCGAACAGCGCGGACTCCTCACCGCCCTCGCCCGCCTTGATCTCCATGATGATGTCCTTGTCATCGTTGGGATCACGCGGGATGAGCAGGTGCTTGAGCTTCTCCTCCAGCTGGGGGATGCGCTCCTCGATCTCGGCGGCCTCGGCCGCGAACGCCTCGTCCTCGCCGGCCAGCTCCTTGGCGGCGCTCAGGTCGTCGCGGGCCGCGTCGAGCTCGCGGTAGGTGCCGATGATGGGCGTGAGCTGGGAGTAGCGCCTGCCCAGCGCGCGGGCCTTGCCCTGGTCGGCGTGCACGGCGGGGTCGGCGAGCTGCAGCTCCAGCTCGGAATACTCCTTGAGCAACTCGTCGAGGTTCACCGTGGGTCCTTAGTTTTGGGGTTCGGCCATTTCACCAACAACGCCGACCCGGCGCACGGAAGTGCGTCCGGGCCGGCGTCGGTGAAGCTACTTGCCCGTGGCCTTCTTGCCGAAGCGCTTCTCGAAGCGAGCCACCCGGCCGCCGGTGTCGAGGATCTTCTGCTTGCCGGTGTAGAACGGGTGGCAGGCAGAGCACACGTCGGCGTGGATGACGCCGTTCTTGGCGGTGCTACGGGTGGTGAACGTGTTGCCGCAGGAGCAGGACACCTGCGTCACGTGATACTCAGGGTGGATGTCGCGCTTCATCGCTGTCCTTTCGGGGTGCGGCCGCCGGGTCGCCTCACGCACGGCGTGAACCGGAACCGCTAAATGGTCAGCTACCAGTGTGCCAGATCGTCCAACCATCCCAGGCCATCGCGCATTCCCGTCAACGGCCCAGGTACGTCAGAACGGCGAGCACGCGGCGGTGATCCTCCGGCGCCGGGCCGAGTGCCAGTTTGGTAAAAATGCCGGAAATATGCTTCTCCACGGCGCCTTCCGTGACGACCAGCCTGGTCGCGATGGCGGTGTTAGAGCGCCCCTCGGCCATCAGCGCGAGCACCTCGCGCTCGCGCGGCGAGAGCGAGGTGAGCGGAGCGCGGCGCTGGCGGCTCATCGACCCGCACCTCGCCATGAGCGGCGAGGAGTCCCGCCCCGCCTTCGGCGGGAACTCACGGCGCGGACACCGCGAGTTGTGGAACGGGGTGCTTGGCGCTTCACAGACCCGACCATCGCCTGGAGGTCTCCACGCCCTGAGACGACCGGCCCGGCCGCCTTGTGATTTCGTTCTGTGCGGGCTTGATTACTGTCCGCACGTTGATGGTAGCGGACGTTCTGGGTCCGCGCCATGCGTACGTCGACGATCGCCAGGTCGGGCCCGTGCTCCAGCACCGCGGACACCAGGGCGGACCCGTCCGAGACGGCCGCGACGGTCTCGATGCCGCCGTCGGCGAGCAGGCGTGCCAGCCCCTCGCGCAGCAGTACGGAGTCCTCGGCGATGACCACACGCATGGCCACATGACTACCACTCGCAGGGGAGCTCCGCACGCAAGAGCGTGGGACCGCCCACGGGGCTGTGCAGGACGAGCACGCCGTCGATGGTGGCGGCCCGGTCGGCCAGCCCGGACAGGCCGCCGCCCGGGCAGACGACCGCCCCGCCGATGCCGTTGTCCCACACGTCGACGACCACGCCGCGGTGGTCCCTGACCACCGTGACCGACGCCTCGGTGGCGCCGGAGTGCTTGGCCATGTTGGTCAGCGTCTCGGCCACGATGAAGTACGCGATGCTTTCGACCGCGGCGGGTGGCCGCTCGCCCAGCTCGACGGAGACGTCCACGCGGATGGGCGCCCGCGCAGCCAGGCCCGACAGGGCCGCGTCCAGGCCGCGGTCGCTCAGGATGGCCGGATGGATGCCCCTGGCCAGGTTGCGCAGCTCGGCGATGGCCGCCTTCGTGCCGGCGTGGGCCTGGGCGATGAGCATCCTGGCCGCCTCGGGCTCGTTGTCGAACTTCGACTGCGCCCGCACCAGGTCCACCGCCACCGACAGCAGCCGCTGCTGCGCGCCGTCGTGCAGGTCGCGCTCGATCCTGCGCCGCTCCGCCTGGACGCGGCCGTCTCGACCAGGCCGAGCGGGAGCAGCATCAGCAGGTAGCCCAGGTCCTGCCAGGTGGCCGCGTCCGCCAGCAGCCAGCGCAGATGCGCGCCGAGCCCGCGTTCCGGCCTGGGGTGGTACGGGTCGGCGATCTTGACGCCGAACGCCGCGTGCATCAGCCGCCGCTCCAGCATCGCCCCGCCGCGCCACATCAGCACCGTGGCCATCATCAGCGGCACGCCCACCCACACGACCGTCAGCGTGAGCGCGACGGGGATGGTCACGGACAGCACGACGAACCAGCCGAGCCCGAGCGCCCCGGTGACCCCCAGGTACGGCGCCGCCCGCCACGTCATCGGGTCGGCCACGATGCCCAAGGGGCCCTTGGGTCCTAAGGGGACACGGTCCTTCAACGCCGCTGATCGCATGTCCCCAGAGTGCACGCGAGAAGGGCCGAGGTGAATCCGGGAGGCTCCGTCGTCGAGGTAGGGCTAACCCCCGCCCCGGCACTCCGACGAACCTCCGCCTCGCCACACAGAAAAGGGGCGGCAGGGGAGAAACCCCGGCCGCCCCTTCAGTACCAGGAGCCGCTAGTCGCGGTCGTTGCTCACCGTGGTCTTCTGGACCTGCAGGAGGAACTCCGCGTTGGACTTGGTCTCCTTCATCTTCTCCAGCAGCAGCTCGAGCGCCTGCTGCATGTCCAGAGCGTGCAGCACCCGCCGCAGCTTCCAGACGATCTGGAGCTCGTCCTTGCCCATGAGGATCTCTTCCTTACGCGTGCCGGACGCGTCCACGTCCACCGCGGGGAAGATCCGCTTGTCGGCCAGGGACCGGTTGAGCTTGAGCTCGGCGTTGCCGGTGCCCTTGAACTCCTCGAAGATGACCTCGTCCATCTTGGACCCGGTCTCGACCAGGGCCGTGGCGAGGATCGTCAGCGAGCCGCCGTTCTCGATGTTGCGGGCGGCGCCGAAGAAGCGCTTGGGCGGGTAGAGCGCCGTGGAGTCGACACCACCCGACAGGATGCGCCCGGATGCCGGGGCCGCCAGGTTGTAGGCGCGGCCGAGGCGGGTGATCGAGTCGAGCAGGACGACCACGTCGTGGCCCAGCTCCACCAGGCGCTTGGCCCGCTCGATGGCGAGCTCGGCGACCGTGGTGTGGTCCTCGGCGGGACGGTCGAAGGTCGAGTGGATGACCTCGCCCTTGACCGACCGCTGCATGTCGGTGACCTCTTCCGGCCGCTCGTCCACGAGCACGACCATCAGGTGGCACTCGGGGTTGTTGCGGGTGATCGCGTTGGCGATGGCCTGCAGCACCATCGTCTTACCGGCCTTGGGCGGCGAGACGATGAGGCCGCGCTGGCCCTTGCCGATCGGCGAGACGAGGTCGATGATCCTGGTGGTCAGGATGTTCGGCTCGGTCTCGAGGCGCAGGCGCTCCTGCGGGTAGAGCGGCGTCAGCTTGTTGAAGTCGGGCCGGTTGCGGGCCTGCTCCGGGTCCATGCCGTTGACGGTGTCGAGGCGGACCAGGGCGTTGAACTTCTCGCGCCGCTCGCCGTCGCGGGGCTGCCGGACGGCGCCGGTGATGACGTCGCCCTTGCGCAGGCCGTTGCGGCGGATCTGGGCGAGCGAGACGTAGACGTCGTTGCTGCCCGGCAGGTAGCCGCTGGTCCTGACGAACGCGTAGTTGTCGAGGATGTCGAGGATGCCGGCGATCGGGATGAGCACGTCGTCGTCGCCGATGACGGGCTCGTTGCCCTCGAAGCGGTCACGGCCACGGCCGCGGTTGCGCTCCCTGAAACGGCCCCTGCGGCCGCGCCCGCGCTCGTCGTCGTCGCCGCCGCGCTGCTGGTCGCCTCGGTCGCCTCGCTGGTCGCCCCGGTCGCCCCGCTGGTCACCCCGCTGGTCACCCCGGTCGCCCCGCTGGTCACCCCGGCCACCGGAGTCAGCGGCGCGCTCACGCTGCTGCTCGGCGCGGCCGCCGTCGCGGCCGCTCTCTGCACGGCCGCCCTCACCGCGGTCGCTGCCCGAGCGGTCGCCACGCTCGCGGCGCTCGCCGCGGCTGCGACGCTCGCGGCGGCTCTCGCCGCGCTCGGCGCGCGTCTCGCTCTGCCCGCTCTCCACGGCCTGGGCCTGCTGCTCCACGACCGGCTCTGCCGGCGCGGCAGCGGCGACCGGCTCGGGGGCCGCGGCCACGGGCTCCGCCGGCTGCGCGGCGGGCTGCGGGGCGGGCTCCTCGGCCGTCTTGGCGCGGGAACGTTCCCTGCGCGTACGGGTGGGGCGCTCGGCGGCAGGCGCCGCGTCCGCCGCGGCAGGAGCCTCGGCCGCCGGGGCGGGGGCCGGTGCGCCTTCGCCGGAACCGCCACCCTGCTTCTCCTGGATGGCCGCGATGAGCTGGCTCTTCCGCATGCGCCCGGTCCCGCTTATGCCCAGCTCAGCTGCCATCTTCTGCAGCTCGGGCAGCACCTTGGCGGACAGGCCGGTGCCGGAGCGACGCGCACGGGTGGTCTTGGCCGGTGCGCGGGTGGGGGTGTCGCCGGACGCCGGCTCTGCGCCTGATGCGTCGGAGAGGAGTTCGGTGGTGTCGCTCAACTAAAAGGTCCTTCCCAGGGGTCGGGCGCCGGTTTCGTTCTGCCGGGCGTCCCGGAGGTGCTTGCGATCCGGCGGGACAGACCGGGTCGGGGTGCACTCTGCGATCTTCGGCAGTCGCTGTGGACGGCCGCCACTCTTGGGGAGGGGCTCGTCCAAGCCGCCACAGGGCCGTGGCGCGTGGCTGACACCCCCCAGATTGCTGTCGCCAACCAGATGTCGATGTGTCTCGAACGCGCAGGTCCCCGTCGTCGTCGCCTCGTTTCGAGCCAACCGGGTGTGGGCCAACCGGAGGCAACGGATTCCGGGGAGACAGCCGCGCTGCCCACGCCTCGCGACGTGAAACATGATGCAGCGATGTGTGGCTGACAAGCACGCACCCACCAAGGGGGCATCTGGTGCGGCTACCAGCCTAACATCACCAGCGCACACGGCTATTCCCTGAAGGTCTAAAGAGGCATCAGCGTGTCTCGGGGAACTGAACGTTCGCACCAACCGGGTCGACGTCCATTTGCTGGATGTGCCAGTCATTACCCACTTCTGGCGCGATCAAATCCTGCGTATCCGATGTCGAAAACGCAAGAACCGTGGGACCCGCTCCCGAAACGACCGCGGGCACGCCCACAGCACGGAGACGTTCTACCAGATTCGCGGTGTCCTGCATCGCAGGCGCGCGATAGTGCTGGTGGAGTCGGTCTTCGGTGGCCGCGAGCAGAAGCCCTGGCTCCGGCTGCCAGGTCAGCGCGGCGATGAGCAGCGCGGCCCGGCCGGCGTTGAACGATGCGTCCTTGTGGGGCACGTCCTTCGGCAGTAGTCCCCGTGCGGTCTCCGTGGCCAGCCGGGTCGACGGAACGACCACGACCGGGCGGATGCGCTCGTCGGGAACCAGTTTCACCATATGCGGCGTCCCCGCATGGTCGGACCAGGCCACGGTCAGCCCGCCGGCCAGGCAGGGGGCGACGTTGTCCGGATGGCCCTCCATCTCGGTGGCCAGCGCGAAAACCTCGTCGTCCGAAAGTTGTTCGCCCTCAGCCAAAGCGCGGGCGGCCAGGATGCCCGCGCAGATGGCCGCCGAGGAGGATCCCAGCCCGCGCGCGTGCGGGATCCTGTTGTGGCAGCGCAGGCGTATCCCGTCGGGCTGGGCGACCCCCATGCGGTCGAACGCCGCCCGCATCGCCCTGATGACCAGGTGCCCGTCCCCGAGGGGGACCTCCCCGGCGCCCTCGCCCGACACGACCACGCGGGTCCCCGGCTCGTCGGTGAGCGTGGCCTCGACGTCGTCGTACAGGCTCAGCGCCAGCCCGAGCGCGTCGAAACCTGGCCCCAGATTCGCCGAGGTTGCGGGCACGCGAATCTGAACGGTCTTCAATTTGCCTCCACGTGCTCGCCGTCAGGCGAGGTTGAGCGCCGCCGCCGCGGCGTGAACGTCGATGGGGATGACGACGGGCGCGGGCGCGCCCGAGATCGCCCAGTCGGGGTCCTTGAGCCCGTTGCCCGTGACCGTGCAGACGATGCGCTGGCCCGGGTCGACGAGCCCCTGCGAGTGTGCCTGCAGGAGCCCCGCGACGCTGGCCGCGGAGGCCAGCTCGACGAAGACGCCCTCTTCCTGCGCGAGCAGTTTGTACGCCGCCGCGATCTGCCTGTCGGTCACCGCCTGGATGACGCCGCCCGACTCGTCGCGGGCCGCGGTGGCCAGCGACCAGGAGGCCGGATTGCCGATGCGGATGGCGGTGGCGATCGTGTGCGGATGGGCGACGGGCGCGCCCTGCACGATGGGCGCCGCGCCGCTGGCCTGGAAGCCGAACATGCGCGGCCGCTTGGTCGACACCCCGTCGGCGGCGTATTCCTGGTAGCCCATCCAGTAGGCCGAGATGTTGCCCGCGTTGCCCACCGGGATGCAGTGGATGTCCGGCGCGTCACCCAGCGTGTCGACGATCTCGAACGCGGCCGTCTTCTGTCCCTGAAGCCGGAACGGGTTGACCGAGTTGACCAGCGCGATCGGGTAGCTGGACGACAGCTTGCGGGTCATCTCCAGGCAGTCGTCGAACGACCCCTCGACCTGCAGCAGCGTGGCCCCGTGGACGAGCGCCTGGGCGAGCTTGCCCATGGCGATCTTCCCCCGCGGCACCAGCACGGCGCAGGTCAGCCCGGCGCGGACGGCGTAGGCCGCGGCCGAGGCGGAAGTGTTGCCCGTGGAGGCGCAGATGACCGCCTTGGCCCCCTCCTCGACCGCCTTGCTGATGGCCATGGTCATGCCGCGGTCTTTGAAGCTGCCGGTCGGGTTGGCGCCCTCGACCTTCAGGTAGACGTCGCAACCCGTGAGGGCGGACACGCGGTGCGCGGGCACCAGCGGCGTGCCGCCTTCGAGCAGCGTGATGACGGGCGTCTTCGGACTGACGGGAAGGCGCTCGCGGTATTCCTCGATGAGGCCACGCCACGACCTGCTCATGATGGCTCCCTACCTGCGGTGTTCGGCACAGAGTGTACGGGGTGCGGCGGACCGGCGCGGAGCCCGCGTCCCCCGGCCGGACAGATCCATTGGACAGGGGCACTATTCAGGAAATTCTCAGCATCTCCCGATAAGGTCTCGGCAGGGGGTCACCACCATGAACGCGCGTCCTGCTTTGAGGCAGAACGACTATTCACCGATCGCGGCGCCGGAGCTCGGCGCCTGGTCACCCGCCCTTTCCGTGAGCGTGGTGATACCGGCTCACGGCGGGCAGGAGAAACTCGACCTGTCGCTGGCGGCGCTGGCCGCGCAGACGTACCCGGGCCATCTCGTGGAGGTCCTGGTCGTCGACGACGGCAGCGAGCCGCCCATCCGGCTGCCCGAGATCCGCCCGGTCAACAGCCGCATCGTGCGGGTGCGCGACGGCTGGGGCATCTCCAACGCCGTCAACACCGGCGCCAAGGCCGCCGACGGCGAGATCATCCAGCGGCTCGACGCCGACATGGTGGCCTGCCGCGAGCACATCGAGGCGCTGGCCCGATGGCACCACGTGACGGACTACCTGGTCACGATCGGGATGAAGAAGTTCGTGGACGCGCCGCCGGTCACGCCGCGCCAGGTCTACCAGGCGGGACACCTGGGAGAGGTGTTCGACCTGGCCGGGGCCGTGTCGAGCTCCACCGAGGCGACGATCGCCAAGACAGACGGCCTGCGCAAGAGCCGCAACCCCTATCACGTGTGCACAGGGCCGACCTTCGCCCTTCCCAGGGAGGTCTTCCACGCCGTGGGCGGTCTCGACCCGACCGTGGTGCGCGGGGAGGACACCGAGTTCTCCTACCGGCTGGCCATGCACGGCGTGGTGTTCATCCCGGACATGGAGGCGCAGGCCGTACACCTCGGGCTGCCCGCGCAGCACCGCGACAGGGAACGCGCCGTGCGGGCCGTGGAGCCGTACCTGGCGCACCGGATCCCGCTCCGCCGGGACCTGCGCAAGGACCAGGGGCGGCGGTGGCTGGTGCCGTACGTGGAGATCGTGCTCGACGTCACGGACACCTCTGAGTCGGTGGTGCGGCAGGCCGTGGCGGCGGCGCTGGACGGCAAGCTGCAGGACGTGGTGGTGACGCTGGTGGCCCCGTGGTCGCGGCTGAACTCCTCGCGCCGTTCCGTCCTGTCGGACCCGTGCTTCGAGATGCGGCTGATGCGTGACCTGTTCGCGCACGACGAACGCATCCGCCTGATCGACGAGGCCGCCCCGACGCCCGCGCCCACGCCGTTCCGCTACCGGGGGCCTGTGGACGTGCCACTGCATCGGGTGACGCTGGAGCGCATGATCGAGTCGGTGCAGAAGGATCTCACGGGAGTGCTGATCGTCGACCTGCCCGACGGGCGCACGGCCCGCCTGGAGCGCACCTCGGCCCTCGGCCGCGCCGCCCTCCTCGCCGACCCCGGAGCCGACCCCGCAGCCGACGTGGACGACGTCATCGCCACCACCCACGGGGTACGCCACGAGGCTCCGAACCGCTTCTGGCCCGCCCCCAAGCAGCCCGACCCGGTGACCATCCCGGCTCCCGCCGCCACCCCTGCCCCGGCCCCGGCCCCGGCCCTGGCGCCGGTGACGGTCTCGGTGACGCCGACGGAGAAGACGCTGCTGCGCCGCCTGAAGTCCGCCCTCCGGCCCAACTGACGCTTCCGGCACAGTCGGCTGCTCAGACCAGCACCGCCACGCCGCTCAGCGACACCTCACCACACAAGGCGCGCATCCCACATGAGGTGCGCGCCGCCGCACAAAGCGCGCATCATCACAAGGAGCACGCGGCCACACAAAGCGCGCACCACCACGAGGATCGCGCCGCCGCACAAGGGCGCGCCACCGGACGCGCGCGTAACCCGGCGGGCGGCGCAAACGGGGCAGGTCAGCCGCGTAGCCGTCTGCGTAAGGCGCGTTTCATCGTCGTCGACACCGCGGCCCGCAGGCTCTGCTGGGCGCGGCTGGCGGCGGCCAGCTGGCGGCGCAGCGTGCCGACCTCGCGCCGAAGCTCCACCGCCGACTTGCGCCAGCGCCCCGCCTCCTCCTTCCACTTGGCCACCTGCGCCCGCAGCCGCTCCGCCTCCTTGGCCAGCCGGGCCGCCTCGGCCTGGGCCTCCACCCTGGCCCGGTACGACCCCCGCCGCCCGAGCAGAGGCGCGGCCTCGGTGGTGAACCCGTACGTCTCGCCCTCCACCCAGGAGACGCCCGACACCGCGTCCACCACGTCGTCGAGGTCTTCCTCCGGAGCCGCCACGAGGTGGGCCCTGGCGAAGGCGGACGTGCGTTCCAGGCGGGCCGCGACGACGCCCTGGGACGACTCGTGGAGCAGCACGTTCACCAGGCCCAGGCCCTCGTCGCGGGCCAGGTCGAGCAGGCGGGCGAGCGAGTCCTCGCCGGGGATCCAGCCGGTCGGCAGGCGCAGCACGAAGGGCACGGCCGGGTCGACGGACTCCGTGGGGTACAGGCGTACCCGTCCCTCGTGCCGGTAGTGGCCGTGGACCAGCACCAGTTCGAGGTCGGGGTCCTTCAGCGGCGCGCGGCGGTCGCGCTCGAGGGAGTTCCACGGGCCGAGGAGGAGCACGGAGATGTCGGGAACGGTGCCGGCGAGCAGCGCGTCCACGGTGTCGCGCACCGCGTCGTAGCCCGCCGTGCCGTCCACCACCACGGTGACGTACGGGACCTTCCACTGCCGCCCGGAATGCCCGCGCAGCCAGCGGTAGGACGGGATCCGGTCGGCCACGAACGCGTGGCTCACCCGGTCGATCGGCTGCTTGTCGCGCATCCGCATCGTGGGCCCGAGGTGGTACGCGCGCGCCGCGGGCTCCGGCACGAAGACCGCGCCCGCCTGGCTGAGCCGGTAGCCCAGCTCGGTGTCCTGGCCCAGGATCAGCTCGTCGTCCATCGGGCCCGCCGCCTCGACGAGCCGGGCGTTGACCGAGGTCGCGCCCCCAATGTGCAGGCTGAACGGGCGCTGGGGGTTGTCGGTGAGGCCGTCGGTGCGCTCGACCAGGTCGACGATCCAGGCGTGCGGCTCGGCGGGTTCGAAGTGCTCGTCCAGGTCGGCGGGGAGCTCGGCGGGCAGCTCCGCGTCGGTGAAGCGGATGTAGCCGGTCACGACGAGGTAGGGGGCGGCGTGGTGCCAGCGCATGTGGGCCTCGATCGCGCCCGGGGTGAGCACCACGTCGGAGTCGAGCCAGTGGATCACGTCGCCCGTCGCCTGGGCCAGGCCGGCGTTGCGGGCGGCGGCGCGCCCCGGCTCCGCGCAGACGATCAGGCGCGTGTCCTCTGGGCGGACGGCGGGCAGGCGCAGCGGGGGTGTGCTGCCGTTGTCGACGACGATGACCTCGGTCAGCTCCGCCGGGTACGTCTGCCTGGCCAGCCCGGCCAGCACCAGGTCGAGCGCGTCCTGCCGGCCGTAGGCCGGGATGACGACGCTGACTTTGAGCTCCGGGGTGAAGTCACCGGCGAGGGGCTCGATGACCCGGTAATCGTTGCCTCGCACCCTGACCGAGCCGGCGGCACTCGTCTTCATGCGGCTTCCATCAGCAGGCTGGGGCGGAAGCCGCGCCACTGGTTGACGGCCACCTTGAGGAAGTGGGCCAGCGGCAGCTGCCAGGTGTGCTCGTCGCTGAGCCCTCTGCGCAGGACGTAGCCCAGCCCGTGAGTACGGTAGACGCGCGCACCGGCCTTTTGCGCCAGTTTCAGGAATTCCAGATCAACGGCCCGCGGTAACCAGGGAAATCCACCAATTTCCCAAAATTTCTCCCGAGATGCCAAGATCGTCCCGCCGGCCACATGATCGGCCCACACCTCGCTCGGATACGCCGCCCCGCTGGCGAACGTCGTGCGCCGCACCGTGGCCCGTAACGGCTCCAAGTAGAAGAACTCCGCCGTCGTGCCCACCACATCGGCCCCCGAGTACGACAGAGCCATGAACAGATCTCCCAGGTGGCGAGGCCCGTACCAGTCGTCGTCATCCCATTTCGCCAGATAGTCGCCGCTCGCGAGCGACGCCAACCGGTTGAGCACCTCGCCGAACGGCACGGACTCCGGCGCCTCGATCCATTTCACGGGCAGCGAACAGGACTCGACCGGCTCGCGTACCTCCTCGAACCCCACCCCATGCAGCCCGAGCAGCACCTCGACCTCGACGTCCCGCTGCGCCTCCATCTGGGCCAGCGCCGCCCCGACCATCCCTGACCGCCTGCTTGACATGATGATGCTGATCTTGGGCTTGGCGACGGGGTGCGCCAGGCGGCGCAGGCGCACGCTGTGCTCCTCCCTGCGCAGGTCGGCCAGCGAACGCGCGCCGCAATCGGCCGCGTGGCCGAGCCAGTCGCGGTCGGTGAGCACCGCCGCCAGGTCGCCGGGCACCCAGGGCGCCGCCCGCTCGGCGGTCAGCGGGATCCCGGCGGCGGCCAGGCGCAGCAGACCTTCCAGGGGCACCTCGGCGGCGGGCCACTCAATCTCCAGGCCGCGCAGCGGGCGCAGCGCGGGCACGTCGGGCGCCTGACCCTCGACCGCCCAGCCGCCGTCTGCCCAGTGCAGGCGGGCCAGCCCCTTCTCCGGCGTACGCGCGAAGCCACAAGGGGTGATGGACATGGGCCTCCTTGAGACTCGGTCGGCGCCTACCTTACGCCGGTTTTACTGACTGGTAGACCCGGCCGCCACATTCGGCAGGCCCTATGCCGCAGGCGAATCGGACATGATTCTCAGTTTTCCTCCAGGAACCTGTGGCACCGTAGGGACGGTTGTTTATTAAGGTGTCAATAATCCCGTGATGTCCCTGACGCCCGGTGATGTCCCGACAAGCGTTGAACTACGAAAGGTATGCGCGGATGCTTTCGCCCCGCCGGCTGGCGGCGACCGCCGCAATCCTTGCAGCTCTGGCCGTCGGAGTGCTCGCGCTCCTCGTGCTCGCCGACCTGATCACCCTCGGCGCGGCCGCGACCGCGGTGGCCTTCCTGGTCACGCTGGCGGCCCTCGCGTTCCTCGTGCTCACCGTGCGCCGAGTCGACGGCAAGGCGCACCGGATCGACCTGCGGATCAAGAAGTACGAGGCGGAGCTGGCGCGGACCACCACCGCGCTCAAGAAGATCGAGACCAGGCTGGACCTGCTGGTGCAGGCGGTCGAGGACTCGGCCGCGCGGCGGGCCGACGATCTCGGCGCGATCCTGGCCTCGCTCGGGGAGGACCGGGTGAACGCCATGGCGCGGGCGCGAGAGGTGGAGGAGCTGCGCGAGGAAGTCCGCGCGCTGGCCAAGGACTCCGTATGACGCGGGTCAGGCACAACGACTACGGGGTGCTGCGCCCGCCTGCGGTGGGCGCGTGGGAGCCCGCGCTGCGGGTCTCGGTGGTCATCCCGGCCTACAACAGCGGGGAGGCGCTGGAGCGCACGGTTCCGGCGCTCGCGCGGCAGACGTATCCCGCTGAGCTGATGGAAGTGGTGGTCGCGGACGACGGGAGCGAGCCAGCGCTCGACGTGCCGGGCGCCCGGGTCGTACGGGTGGCCGGCGGGTGGGGGCGCGGCGCGGCCAGGCAGGCGGGGCAGCTCGCGGCCACCGGGGACGTGATCCACTGGCTCGACTCCGACATGCTCCTCGCGGACGACCACATCGAGGCGCACATGCGCTGGCACCACCTGATCGACTACGCGGTGGTGATCGGGGACACGCGGTTCGTGGAGAAGCCGGGCGAGGAGGGCGTCCAGTCCGAGTACACGAGGAAGACCCTGGAGTCCTCCAGGCGGCTCAAGGACGCGGGCGCGAGCGCGTACCTCCTGCACACGGGCGCGTCCACGTCCGTACGGGCCGATCTGCTCCGCGCGGCGGGCGGCGTGGACACGTCCCTGAACATGGCCGAGGACACCGAGCTCGGCTACCGGCTGGCGCAGGCGGGAGCGGTGTTCATCCCCGACGCTGAGGCCAGGGCGTGGCATGTCGGGCCCTCCACCGTGATGTTGCGGGAGAAGGAGGTGCACCGGCACAACTGGTCCTACCTCGGCGACTTCATCCCCGTCCTGCGCTGGCTGCGCAGCCATCCCAGGCGTCACTGGCGGGTGCCGTACGTGCAGGTGGTCGTGGCCGCGACCACCTACGAGGAGACGCGGGCCACCGTGGACTCGGCTCTCGCGGGCACGCTCACCGACGCGGCCGTGACGATCGTCGGCCCTTGGGGCAAGCTGACCGGCGAACGCCGCTCCAACCTCGACGACCCCTTCCTCGACCTGCGCCTGCTGGACAATCTCTACGCGCACGAGCCCCGCGTGTCGTTCGCGGAGAGCGTACCCGTCTCCGCCGCGCCCGCCCCCTTCCTGCTCAGCGTGCCCACCGGGTGGGTGCTGGGCGCCGACACCCTCTCCAGGCTCGTCCGTCATGCGGACCGCGACCTGCTCGGCCTGGTCAGCGTCGCGCTGTCGGAGGGCACGTCAGGGGTCGTGGCCGCCCGCCTGGAGCGCACGGCGGCGTTCGGCCGCGCCTCCCTGTTCGACGGCGGGGCCGATGACCTGGTGGACGAGATGTTCGGGTCCGAGTGGGTCAGCGGCGGCGAGTACGGCTTCGCGACGGCGGAGGAGGCCGAGCCGCTGGCTGGGGATCCCGCGAAGTGGCGGGCCCTGGCCGGGGAGCGGCAGAAGGAGGTCAAGAAGCTGCGCGCGGAGGTGGAGCGGCTCGCGGCCGAGGTCGAGCGGCTGTCCGCCGAGCCGCCTGCCGACGACCGGGCGGGCCGTGGCGGGTTGAGCTCGCTGATCAGGCATCTGCGGAGCGCCGGATGATCCGGGAGTTGGTGGCGGAGCTACGCGGGGCGCGCGTCTTCTTCGCCGGAATCGACGACGTCGCCCCGATCTACGCCGCTGTCGGCCGCCAATCCGCCGACGGTACGCGGGAGGTCGCGGACCTCGACCGGGACCTGCTGGAGCCGCCCGCAGAACCCGAGCAGGCGGCCGAGGTCCTCGTGCTGGCCAGGACGCCGGCCGACCTGCGCAGGATCGCGACGCTGCACAAGCTGTTGCCCCAGGCCGAGCGGGTGGTGGTGGCCGTGCTGGACACGCCCGCCGCCCATCCCGCGCCGGTGCCCACGCCGACGCCCGCGCACCGGTGGCGGTCTTTGACGGATTTGCGGGTGTACCAGCCCAGGAACCGGGTCTGGGTGGTCGATGCCCGGTTCTCCGCGCCCACGCCCGCGGGCCGTACCGTGACGGCGACGGCGCGGGCGTTCGCGGGGCACCGCCTCGACGTCATCGCGGCCCCCGCGGCGGCGATCGCGGGCGTCGGGGCCGCGGACTGGCGCCCCGGCGACCCGAACGCGACACCCGCCGAGGTGACGGGGCCGGTGCCCGAGCGGGTGGGCGCGCCGGGCAGCGACGTGGTGCTCCGCACGCTCGCGCGGACCGGCGAAGCGGCGCGGCAGAACGGCGCGGCGGAGACCGGCCACGTCGTGGCCGCGGAGGTCGTCGAGTGGGCCGGGGACGAGACGCCCATCGAGCGTCCGACGCTGCGGGCCGCGAGCTGGGAGCGCCTCGGGCGACCGGGGATGGCCGGCTCGCCGCTGGCCGACCCCGACGTGCTGGGCGAGCCCTCCATGATTCCGCCCGTGGACGAACGCCTCGTGAACCCCCAGGGCTTCGTCACCACCCCCTCGCGCGGCATGGCGTCGCTGGCCGAGCGGGACGGCCGGTGGTCGGTGGTGCTGGACGGGAAGGTCGTGACGTCGTTCGCCGAGTCCGGCGGGGTAACCGACGCAGACGTGGCCAGATTGCGGCAGATCCGCGGCGTCGAGGTGGACTGGCGGCACGCGCACAGCGGTCCGCTGGCCGCCGTGCGGGTGCTGGCCGGGCTGGCCGCCGCCGGGGTGCCGCTGCGCGCGGAGGCGGTGCCGCGATGGGCGGGCGCACTCAGTGACGAAATAATCGGGCTAATCGAGCATTGTCCGGATATTTCAGATGATTTGCGGCGCGAGGAGCACAGCATCCGCCTGCGCCGCGCCGCACTCCGTACCCACGGTGTCGCCGCACGATGGGAGCAGCTCGGCGCTCCGGCCCCCGCTCCCCCGCTCACCTCGGTGCTGCTGGCGACCCGCCGCACCGACATGGTGTCGTTCGCGCTCGACCAGGTCGCCCGCCAGCGCGGCGCGCAGCTCGAGGTGATCCTCGCCCTGCACGGCGTCTCCCAGGACGACCCGGACGTGGCCAAGGCGATCGCGGCGTTCGAGGGCCCGCTGACGGTGTTCGAGGCCGATCCCCAGGCCGTGTTCGGCGAGGTGCTGAACGACGCGGCCGCGCGGGCCTCGGGGTCGTTCCTGCTGAAGATGGACGACGACGACTGGTACGGCCCCGACTTCCTGTCCGACCTGCTGCTGGCGCATTCGTACTCGGGCGCCCAGGTGGTCGGCACGGTGCCGGAGTTCGTGTACCTGTCGTCCATCGACGTCACCGTGCACCGCAAGCAGGTCACCGAGCAGATCACCAGCTTCATCGCCGGGGGGACGATCCTGGTGGAGCGTTCGGCGTTCCAGGCGGTGGGCGGGTTCCGGCCGCTGCGGCGCTCGGTGGACACCCAGTTCCAGGAGGCCCTGCAGGCGGCGGGCGGGCAGATCTACCGTACGCACGGGCTCGGCTACATCCTGCGCAGGGGCCCGGCGGCCAACCACACGTGGCGGGAGCCGATCGGGACGTTCCTGCAGCGCAACAGGCAGCAGTGGCGCGGCTTCCGCCCGAACGCCCTCATGGCCATAGACGGGACCCCATGACAGGCATTCCGCGCATCCGGCGCAACGACTTCGGCGTTCTCACCCCGCCCGCCCTGGGCGAATGGGAGCCCACGCTCACGGTCACGGTCGTCATCCCGGCCCACGACCGCCAGGACACGCTGGACCTCGCCCTGGCCGCCCTCGCCGCCCAGAGCTACCCCGAGCGCCTCATCGACGTCATCGCCGTGGACGACGGCAGCGCCACCCCACTCCGCCTCCCCGAGCTCGCCCCGGCGCGGACCAAGCTGATCTCCAGCCCGCCGGGCGGCTGGGGCCGGGCCTGGGCCGTGCAGGCGGGCCTGGACGCCGCGACCGGTGAGGTCGTGTTCGTCCTGGACGCCGACATGGTCCCGCACAGGCAGCACGTGGAGGCCCAGCTCCGCTGGCACCACCTGGCCCCGTACGTGGTGGCGCTGGGCTGGATCGACTTCACCGCCGCCACCGACCTCCCGACCCAGGAGCAGGTACGCCAGGCGCTGGAGACGGGCGCGGAAGGCGAGCTCTTCCCTCTCGCGCCGCACCGCCACGACTGGGCCGAGCGGATCATCCACGACCACGACGGCCTGCGCACCGCCCCCAGTTCCCTGGCCACCCGCGTCCACGTGGGCGCCACGGTGTCGTACCCGGCCGCGCTCCTGCGCTCGATCGGCGGCATGGACACGTCCCTGGTCCTGGCCGAGGACACGGAGCTGGGCTACCGCCTCACCCAGGCGGGCGCGGTGTTCGTCCCGGACCCGCAGTCCCGTGCGTGGCACATCGGGCTCCCGACGGCGATGCGCGACTTCGCGGCGCTGAAGCGGTACAACGACCCGTACGTCGCCGACCGGGTCCCCTACCGCCGCTACCTCCGCACCGGCGCCGGCCGCCAGTGGCTGGTGCCGTACGTGGACGCCACGGTGCAGGCCGGCTCGTACGAGGACGTCCGGGCGACGGTCGACGGCCTCCTGGCGAGCTCGATCCCGGACATCAGGGTCACCGTCCCCGGCCGGTGGGACGCCTTGACCGCCGGCCGCCGCTCCCCGCTCGGCGACCCGTACCTCGACCTCCGCCTCATCCACGCGAACTTCGCCCACGACCCCCGCGTCCACCTGACCGGGCCGCTCGAGGGGACGCCCCCGTTCCGGCTCTCGGTCCCGCCCGGCTGGGTCCCCGCGAAGGACACGGTGGCACGCCTGGTGGCCCACATGGAGGAGCACGACCTGGGCGCCGTCTGCGTGGCCCTGGAAGAGACCGCGGAGGGCGTCACGCTCGCCCGCCTGGACCGTACGGCGGCCCAGTCCCGGGCCGCGCTGGTGGCGGCACCGGACGACGACTGGGACGACCTCATCGACGCCCTCTTCGGCCTGGAGTGGCTGGACGGGGAGAGCTGGGGGTTCAGGCGCCGCCCCGCGGTCTATCCGCCGCGCAAGAAGCCGGTCTCGGAGGTCGCGCGGCTCACGGCCGAGCACGACAAGGAGATCGCCCGTTACCGCAAGCGCGTGGCCGCGCTCCGGGCGGAGATGGCGCAGCTGCGGCGCGAGGCAGGCAAGAACAGCAGGGACGCGGCCCGCTGGCGCGAGAAGGCCGAGGCCTGGCGCAGGGAGGCGGTCCGCCTCGCCCGCGCCCAGAACCGCACGGTGCTCAAGAGAGCCGTCCGCAAGGTCCGCAGCCTGGCCTTCCCAGAAGGCTAGTCGTCGCCCTCGACGCGCATCACGCTGGCCACGGCGCGTACGATGTCCAGCTCCCGCAGCTCCTCCATGGTCGCCGACAGCGCCGCGTCGGTGGCGCGGTGGGTGACGATGACGAGCTGGGCGTCGTCCCCGTGCCCCTCCTGGCGCACGGTCTGGATCGACACGTCGTGCTTGGCGAACAGCTCGGCCACCCGCGCCAGCACGCCCGGCTTGTCGGCCACGTCGAGAGCCACGTGGCAGCGCGTGACCGTGTCGCCCATGGGATGGGCCGTCAGGTCCGCGTAGGTCGACTCCTCAGGCCCGCGCGTGCCCGCCAGGCGGTTTCTGGCGACGGCCACCAGGTCGCCCAGGACAGCCGACGCGGTGGGCGCGCCGCCCGCCCCCTTGCCGTAGAACATGAGCTGCCCCGCCGACTCCGCCTCCACGAAGACCGCGTTGTACGCCTCCCGCACCCCGGCCAGCGGATGCGTCCGCGGGATCATCGCCGGGTGCACCCGCACCCCGAACGAACGGCCGTCGTCGGAGCGGGCGCAGATGGCCAGCAGCTTGATGACGTAGCCCATGTCCTTGGCCGAGGCGACGTCGGTGGCGGTGATCTCGGTGATGCCCTCGCGGTGCACCTCGGCGGCCGTGACGCGGCTGTGGAAGGCGAGCCCGGCCAGGATGGCGGCCTTGGCGGCGGCGTCGAAGCCCTCGACGTCGGCCGTCGGGTCTGCCTCCGCGTAGCCCAGGGTCTGGGCCTCCTCCAGGGCGTCGGTGAAGGACGCCCCGGTCGTGTCCATCTTGTCGAGGATGTAGTTGGTGGTGCCGTTCACGATGCCGAGCACCCGCTTGACGTGGTCACCGGCCAGCGACTCGCGCAGGGGGCGCAGCAGCGGGATGGCCCCGGCCACGCTGGCCTCGAAGTAGAGGTCGCCGTTGCCCTTCCTGGCGGCCTCGTGCAGGGTGGCGCCGTCCTCGGCCAGCAGCGCCTTGTTGGCCGTGACCACCGACTTGCCCCTGGACAGGGCCGAGACGATCAGCGTGCGGGCGGGCTCGATGCCGCCGATGACCTCGATGACGATGTCGACGTCGTCGCGGGTGACCAGCGCCTCGGCGTCGGTGGTGAACAGCGCGGGATCCACGTCCACGTCGCGCTTGCGGCCGAGCCGGCGCACCGCGACCCCGGCCAGCTCCAGCGGGGCGCCGATGCGCGCGGCGAGGTCGCCGGCCTGCTCGTGCATGAGCCTGATGACCTGCGTGCCGACGACGCCACAGCCCAGGAGAGCCACCTTCAGCGGTTTCACAGCTGCCCCCTCAACAGGTCGTCCTCGGTCTCGCCCCGCACGATCACCCGTGACTCGCCGCCGGAGACGGCGACCACGGCGGGCCTGGGCAGGTAGTTGTAGTTGCTGGCCAGCGAGCGGCAGTAGGCGCCCGTCGCGGCCACCGCGATCAGGTCGCCGGGCGCGAGGTCCGCCGGCAGGTGGAAGTCGCGCACGATGATGTCGCCGCTCTCGCAGTGCTTGCCGACCAGGCGGCTGAGCATGGGCTCGGCGGTGCTCTCGCGGCTGGCCAGCACGGCGGTGTATTCGGCGCCGTAGAGCGCGGTGCGCACGTTGTCGCTCATGCCGCCGTCGATGCTCACGTACGTGCGCAGGCCCTCGACGTCCTTGACGGTGCCGACCTCGTACAGGGTGATGCCCCCGGGACCGACGACGGTGCGCCCCGGCTCCACGGTCAATCTGGGCACGGGCAGGCCGGCGTCCTTGCAGACCTTGGTGACGATCTCGCGCAGGCTGTCGGCCAGCTCCTTGATGTCGGGCGCCTCGTCGCCCTCGACGTAGGCGATGCCGTAGCCGCCGCCGAGGTCGAGCTCGGGCAGCACGACGCCGTGCTCCTGCTTGATCTGCACGAGCAGCGCGGTCAGGCGCCTGGCCGCCACCTCGAACCCGGCCGTGTCGACGATCTGGGACCCGATGTGCGAGTGCAGCCCGACCAGCTCGAGCTGCGGGAGGGCGAGGACGCGGCGCACGGCCTCGGCGGCGGCCCCGGTGTTGAGCGACAGCCCGAACTTCTGGTCGTCGTGCGCCGTCGCGATGAACTCGTGCGTGTGCGCCTCGACCCCGGTGGTCACCCGGATCATCACCTTGGGCCGCTTGCCCAGCTGCTCGGCGAGGTAGCCGAGCCTGGCGATCTCCTCGTACGAGTCGGCCACGATGTGCCCGACCCCGGCCTCGAGCGCCCTGGTCAGCTCGGCGGCGGACTTGTTGTTGCCGTGCATCGTGATGCGCTCGGCGGGGAACCCGACGCTGAGCGCGACCGCCAGCTCGCCGCTGCTGGCCACGTCGAGCCCGAGGCCCTCGTCGTGGAGCCAGCGCACGATCTCCTTGCACAGGAACGCCTTGCCGGCGTAGTGGACCTCGGAGCCGGCGAAGGCCGTGGCGTAGTCGCGCATGCGCGAGCGCACGTCGGCCTCGTCGAGGACGTAGAGCGGCGTTCCGTGCTCGCGGGCCAGATCGCGCACGTCCACACCGCCGACAGTGAGCGCGCCATCGGTCCGGGTCGACGTTCGCGGCCAGATCGCGGGGTTGATCCGGTTGAGGTCGGCGGGCGCCACCGGCGGGCGCTCGTGGGGCAGCATCTCGGCATGCCGGTCCCCGGCGGGATGGACGAATCGGCTCACCCGATCGAGGCTATCGGAACAGCAAGTGAGCCATGACCCACTGCCCACGTATCGAGACGCGATCAAGCTGCACAAGGGATATTTTTACGATTTTTCGCCATTGGGCCGGATATTTTTTGCTCACATTCGCTCGGGTCCCGGCAGCACGCCTCGTACGGCCTCCGCCAGCCGCACCCGCGCCGTGTGCACCGGCCCCGGCGCCTCGTCGCCGACCGGCACGGCGGGCGCGCGCTCGTGCGCGTCGTGATAGGCCATCGCCAGCCGCACGAGGTACGTCTCCCACCCGGGCTCCCTGCTGACCATCCGCCCCGGAATCTCGGCCAGCAGCCGCAGCACCGCCCGATCGACGGGGTCGTCGAGCAGCTCCGGCCGGAACCCGGTCGCCGGCACCCCGAGCTCCCGGGCCCAGCGCCGCACGAAGCAGGCCCGCGCATGCCCGTAGCGCACCACGAACCCAGGGTTGTCCCACGTGCGGGGAAAGTCCGGCCAGGCCGGCTCCGGGATGCCGGCCGGCTCCATGGACTCCAGCAGCGCGCCGGGCACCGCCACGGTGATCCGCAGGAAGCCGTCGCCCCGCACCTCCACGCCGGCCACCCCGGGCACGGCCCGCACCCGGTCGGCGAGCACGTGCGCGGGCAGCCGCCGCCGCAGGGCCGCCGCGGAGACGTACACCGCCTCCCGCGCCCACGAACCCTCGGGCGCGGGCGGCTCCCCCAGCACGCCGGCCAGCTCCCGTGCGCTCACACGATGACTCTAGATGAGCGCGTGGGGCTCGGCGGAGCCGTACTCGACCAGCTGGGCCGCACCCAGCAGCCGGCTGTCCTCGTCACGCACCCGCACGTAGCCGAACCGGTCGGCCGAGAACACCTTGATCCCGTCCGTGCGGCACTGCCGCATGAGCACCTCGTCCCACCCGTCGGCGAGGTCGGCGAAGCCGAGCTCGCGCAGCGCGTTCCTGCGGGCCAGGAGGGTCGCGCCGACGATCTCGGGGACGTACGTGTACTCGGCGTCGGGCTGCTTGATCAGCGTGGCCTGGGGCTTGCGCAGGTGGGCGTAGAAGGCGGCCTTGCCCACGATGTCGGCGGTGCTGAAGAGGAAGGCCCGCCGCAGGTCCGACAGGTAGTGCGCGCCGTACACGTCGCGCGGGTCCATGACCGCCACCAGGTCGGCCTCGCACAGGTCGATGCCGGCGCCGAGCATCGCGCCCACGGTCATCGCCGGCTGCGTGCGACGATGGACGATCTCCACGTCCGGCAGCACGTCGCGGGCCCGCTGCTCCGACTCCGGCGGCCCGATGACGATGAGCTGGTCGATCCCCGACTGCTTGGCGACCTGCGCCAGCGCGTGCTCCATCAGGTACGGGTCCACGATCGGCAGCAGGACCGAGGTGTTGAGGGTGGCGCGGGCGCTGGGCAGGCCGATCGCGTCGAGCAGCTCGTCGATGCGCTCGGTCATCGTGCCCATCTGGTACGCCCGCCGCAGCGCCACGTGCGCCCGCCGGGTGTCGGGCTCGGAACCGATGGGCGTGCCGCAGGCGGCGAGCTCGGCCAGCCGCCACTGGGGAGTCCCCGGCGGGCACTCCACGCCGGCCGGCCACCGGTAGGAGGTCAGCACGTCGGGGTACATCAGGTGGTCTGGCAGGAGCTGGTCGAGCGTGAGCACCCGGTCGATGCGCCCGCCGGACAGCGGCAGCGGGTTGTGCACCCTGGGCTGCACCCCGAACTGCAGCCGCGGCCAGGCCACCGTGAGATCGGTCGTGAACCGGTGCTCGAACAGCTCGGCCGCCGCGGCGTACGCGGCCACGTCGCCCTGCGTGTGCCAGAAGACGGTGCGGATGCCGCGCTCGGCGCACCAGGCGAGCAGCGCCTTGAGCCCCTCGCCCGGCTCGCCGGTGATCTCCTCGGCCCACGGCCCCTGCATGACGGACTCGACCACCAGCAGGTGGGGCACCTCCAGCGGGAGCACCCTGGCGAAGTCACGGGGCGTGAAGCCGGTCGTCTGCCGCCACTCGTAGCGCAGCAGCGCCTCGACGTGCGGGTCGGCGATCACCGCGGCCGTCAGGTGCGGCCGGGTGTTGGGCCCCGTCGGCACCCGGAAGGGCTTGAGCCTGAACGAGGCGCCCCCGAGCGTCCTGGTCGTGCTGGTGGCCTGGAACGCGGCCCCTGGGCGCTCGTCCTTGGGCTTGACGGCCGCGGGTGGCTTGCGCTTGGGCGCGGTGGGCCGCTTGACGGGCTTGGCGGCGCCTCTGAGGCCCTTGGCCAGCCGCACCGGGTTGCTCTTGCCGCTCTTGAGAGCGTCGCCGAGGCGGTTCCAGCGGGCGACCTTGATCGAGGACAGCTTCCAGTTGGCGACCTCGGCCTGGAAGCGCTGCTCGGCCAGGTCCTTGCGCAGCTTCTCCGCGGTGGCCTCCTCGGCCGCGAGCTGCTCCTCGGCCTCGCTCAGCCGCTCGGCCAGCGCCTTGGCCTCCTCGACGCTCTGCTCGGCGGCGGCCAGCTTGGCCTGGGCGGCGTCCAGCAGCCTGGCCAGCTCGGCCGCGCGCTCGGCCTGCGCGACGGCATCCCGCAGGGCTTTACGCGTGCTCTCTAGCTCAGTAGTCAAATGGGCCTCCGCTCCCTCAGCCCGGCAAAGGATACTCTTTTGCCGCAAGCGTCTCGAAGGGATGAGATCCGGTGCAGTTCAATGTGCGGCCCTACGTCTGCGGCGCCCTGGGCCGGATCGACACCGCCATGCTCGGCAAGCTGACCGCCGCCGGCCCGCGGGTCCTCCCGGCGCTCCAGTCGCCCGAGGCGGCGCTGTTCAGCTCCACGCCGCTGCCGCCCTACCAGCGCGCGGGAAACACGTTCGCGTTCGCCTGGGGGGAGCGCAAGCCGGCCGTCGCCGACGACTGGATGGCGGTGGCGGAGACGTACGAGACGCCCGGGCTGATCGGCGACGGCGAGCGTGTCACGCTGCACACGGGCGCCCTGGGGCTCGTGGACGTCTACTACGTGCGCCACGGCGACGCGGTCTACTTCTCGTCCCTGATCCAGCCGCTGCTCAGCCTCGTGCCGATCGAGATCGACTGGTCGGCGTGGGCCTCGATCATCCAGGTGACCTTCCCGCTGGGCGAGGCGACGCCGTACGCCGACGTCAAGCGGCTGCCGGGGTCGAGCGCGCTGGTGTGGCGGCACGGCCTGCTCGCGACCGAGCGCAGGCTGCCCCGCTGGCTGCGCACGGAGCCGTACGAGTCGTGGGTCAGCCCTCGCGAGATCGTGGACCTGCTGCACGAGGTCTACGAGGACTACGACGGCCGCAAGCTGCTGGTCCCGGTCAGCGGCGGCTACGACTCGCGGCTGCTGGCCAGCGTGGCCAAGGCCCGCGGGATGGACGTCGAGTCGTGGACGACCAGCCCCGACGACGGCACCGACACCGACATCGCGTTCGCCAGATCGATCACCAGGGAGCTGGGCATCCCGCACCGGGTGATCACCCAGGACGCCGCCGACTACCCCGATGACGCGGTCGAGGTGGCCCGCAGGCTCGAGTACCTCACGCCTCATCACGCCTGGTACGCGCCCTTCGCCAAGGAGGTGCACGGCGCGGGCCGGATCCTCATCGACGGCCTGGCGGGCGGGCCGCTGCTGAAGAACTTCATGGTCAGCGGGGCCGCACTGGAGGCCAGGACGCAGGCGGAGCGCTCCGCCGCCGTCCTCGGCTCACTGTCGCTGGGAGCGCCCTCGCAGCCGTTCCTGTCCGCGGCCGCCGCCGAGTGGATGGCGGAGACCGTACGCGAGCAGTTCGCGGCCGCCACCTCCATGCTCCACGGACACCGGGCCGAGCTGCCGCTCTCGGTGCTGCACACCAGGACCGTGCGGGGCATCGCGCGCTCGGCGGTCAACCTGGTGGGGCCGGAGGCGTCGTTCGCGGCGCCGTTCATCGACCCGCGGTTCTTCGACGCCGCCCTCTCGGTCGGCGTGGCCCGCAAGGACAAGGGCCGGTTCTACCGCGAGGTGCTCCACGCGGCCAACCCACGGGTGGCCGCACTGCCCTCGACCAATGTGGTCAAGCAGCCCCTCCAGAGGGTGCCGCTGCGGTCCACGGCCGCTCCCGCCCGAAATTATTCGCACCGCATGCTGGAGACTGTGGTGAGACGGGTGCCGGGGCTGCTGTCGGACGAGCTGCACGAGGTGATCGCCGGCGGGCCCGACGCTCTGACCAGGTTCAACGGCTGGAACGATCGCTTCTGGGTGCGGGGATTGGTGCTTTTCGGGCTGTGGCTGAGCGACTTCGAGAACGACCTCTCGGACGTCGCGCCACCTTTTTAGTGAACTCTAGGTAACGGGGTGATTACATACGGATCTCCTGGGTACTAACCCCGGCACAGCAGAAGCGGGTTCCGGAAAGCCACCGGGCTGATAGTGTTCGGCCCGTAAGCGCCGCACAAACGGGCACCAGATCACAAATCAGGTCTCGTCAAGGGCAGTGGGGTTCGCAGGGATGACGACTCCACGCGGCGCGGTCACCAGATAAACGCCGGGGCAACCGGTGACTTCGTCCTGCCCACATCTCTTCCTGTGAGCGACATATGATCAACGCATCCCCAATGCCGGAGCCGATCTCCGAGGCGTTCGTCTCGGAGGATCCAGCCTGGTACAAGCGGGCGGTGTTCTACGAGGTTCTCGTCCGGGGGTTCAAGGACTCCAACGGCGACGGCACCGGTGACCTGCGCGGTCTCATCGAGAAGCTGGGCTACCTCGAGTGGCTCGGCGTGGACTGCCTGTGGCTGTTGCCGCTGTACGAGTCGCCGCTGCGCGACGGCGGTTACGACATCTCGGACTACATGAAGATTCTCCCTGACTTCGGTGACCTGGGGGATTTCGTGCAGCTGATCGAGAAGGCTCACGAGCGTGGCCTGCGGATCGTCACCGACCTGGTGATGAACCACACCAGCGATCGCCACCCCTGGTTCCAGGCGTCCCGGCACGACCCCGAGGGTCCGTACGGCGACTTCTACGTGTGGGCCGACCATCCCGCGGCCTACCCCGACGCGCCGGTGATCTTCATTGGCGCCGAGGAGTCCAACTGGACCTACGACCCGGTGCGCAAGCAGTACTACTGGCACCGCTTCTTCCACCACCAGCCGGACCTGAACTATGACAACCCGGCTGTGCAGGAGGCCATGCTGGAGGTCCTGCGGTTCTGGCTGGACCTGGGCATCGACGGGTTCCGGCTGGACGCGGTGCCCTACCTGTTCGAGCGCGAGGGCACGGCGTGCGCCGGGCTGCCTGAGACGCACGCGTACCTGAAGAAGATCAGGACCGAGGTGGACCGGCTCTATCCAGACCGGGTGCTGCTGGCCGAGGCCAACGGCTGGCCCGAGGACGTGGTGGAGTACTTCGGCGACCCCACCACGGGGGGCGACGAATGCCACATGGCCTTCCACTTCCCGCTCATGCCGCGCATCTACATGGCGGTCAAGAAGGAGACCCGCGAGCCGATCTCCGAGATCATGTCGCGCACCCCCAAGCTGCCGGAGAAGGCGCAGTGGGGCATCTTCCTGCGTAACCACGACGAGCTCACGCTCGAGACGGTGACCGAGGAAGAGCGCGACTACATGCACAACGAGTACGCCAAGGACCCGCGCATGCGGGCCTACCTGGGCATCCGCCGGCGGCTCGCCCCGCTGCTCGACAACGACCGCGACCGGATCGAGCTGTTCACGGCGCTGCTGCTGAGCCTGCCGGGCTCGCCGATCATGTACTACGGCGACGAGATCGGCATGGGCGACAACATCTGGCTGGAGGACCGCGACGCGGTCCGCACGCCGATGCAGTGGAGCCCCGACCGCAACGCCGGCTTCTCCTCGGCCGACCCGGGGCGGCTCTACCTGCCCGCGGTCATGGACCCGATCTACGGCTACCAGGCGGTCAACGTGGAGGCGCAGCAGCGCCACGAGGGCTCGCTGCTCCACTTCACCCGCAAGATGCTGGAGATCCGGCGCAAGCACCCGGTGTTCGGCGTGGGGGCGTACACGGAAATGTGGTCCTCGAACCCCGCCGTGCTCACCTACGTCCGCGAGGACCGCGACGACATCATGCTGTGCGTGAACAACCTGTCGAAGTTCCCGCAGCCGGTCGAGCTGGACCTGCGCAGGTTCGAGGGGATGATCCCGGTCGAGGCGCGGGGCGGGGTGCAGTTCCCGCCGATCGGCGAGCTGCCGTACCTGCTCACCCTGCCGGGACACGGCTTCTACTGGTTCGCGCTGAAGAGCGAGGCGGCTGTCAGCGGGAAGTGACCGGCACCTGGGCACGGGCCGCGCGGCGGGCGGGAATGAGCGCCACCGCGAGGGCCGTGCCCACGGCGACCACGACGGCGACGGCCAATGTCAGGGCCGAGGGCGCCCGCCCGATGCCCGCGCCGACGCCGCTCGTGTGGCCCTGCAGGTCGATCAGCCCGGTCACGACGGACATGCCCGCCGCGGCGCCCGCGCCGACCCCGAGCACGACCAGCAGCCCCGTGCCCGTCACGAGCGTGGCCATGACCTGGCGCGGCGTCAGTCCCATGGCCTTCAGCACGGCCAGGTCGAAGGCGTGGTCACGCAGGCCGAGCGCGCTGGCGGTGAGCAGGTTGGCCAGGCTGATCAGCAGGAGCACGGCGATCAGCGCCACGATCACCACCCGGATGATCGACAGCCGGTCCGCCGGGTTGACCGCGCTCTGGATGTCCAGGCTCTCGCCCGACTCGGCCAGCAGCCGCCCGCGCACCTCGGCCTGATCCACGCCCGGTTTCAGGGCCAGCGCGTAGAACTCGGGCGGCACCGAGTCCTTGGCCGCCAGGCTGTCGAGCCCCACCGAGATCACTTCGCCGTCCAGGTCGGGCTCGACGGTCCTGCCGACGATCCTGACGATCAGCGGCGTGCCGCCCACGGTCAGCCGCACCCGGTCGCCGATCTTGACGCCGAGCAGGTCGAGCAGGCCCTGACCGGCCACGGCCTCGCCCTGGCGGTCGTACATGCGGCCCTCGACCACGGGGAACGGGTAGGGCTCCGTCGAGCTGCCGATGGCCCGCACGCGGACCGAGCGGGCCTCGCCCGGGGCCAGGGCGTTCACGTCGGCGCCCGGGTAGACCTGGGCCACGTCCCTGTCCTGCTCGGCGATGCGCTTGGCCTCGGCCGGCTCCAGCTGCGCCAGCCTGCCGGGCCTGACGTACAGGCTGGCGTGCTGGCCGACCTGCTCGGGGTGGTCGGCGAAGTTGTCCAGCGTGGCCCATACGCCGAGCCCGATCGTGATCATCATCATCGGCACGGCCACCCCGAACGCCGTCAGGAACGCGGGCACCCGCCGGGTGAAGGCGTCCCTGGTGCCGAGGACGAGCGCCGGTGGCAGGCGTACCAGCAGGGCCAGCCGGGCCAGCCTGGACAGGTGGCCGCGCGGCGGCAGGGCGGGCGCGGCGGGGATCGGCGGCGTGCGGCCGCCGCGCCACGCGGGCACCCCCACCGCGGCCAGCACCACCAGTGCCGTGCCCGCGACGATGGCCAGCACGGGGATGGGCGCCACGGACGTCGCGCCGAGCACCACCGCCGTCACGCCCCAGCCCGCCACGGCGCCGAGCGCGACGCCGAGCAGCCCCAGCGCGCCGTGCTCGACCAGGAGCAGCAGCGCGATCTGGCCCCTGGTGAAGCCCATCGACTTGAGCGTGGCCAGGTCGCGGAGCTGGCCCAGCACCCGGCCGCCGGCGGCGTTGGCCACCGCCAGCGCCGCGGCCACGAGCCCGACCACCCCGAACAGCGCCAGCAGCGTGCCCAGCAGCCGGTTGTCCAGCTCCATGGCCGCCCTGACCTCGCGCCAGGTGTAGACGCGCTGGAGCTTGTCCTCCAGCATGACGACCACCCGCTGCGAGACCACCTGCGTGGCGTCGGGGTCGGCCAGGCGCAGCCCCGTCACCCATTCGCTGCGGCCCAGCATGGGCTCGATGCGGTCGAGCATGGCGGGCAGCACGTAGGCCAGGCCGGGTGTCCACTGGGGGTAGAAGCCCTGCTCGGCGGAGTCGGCGATGCCGCGTACGTACAGGGTGTGGCGCTCGCCGCTAAGCGCGATGATCGTGAAGGGGGCGCCGATCCTGAGCCGCAGCGAGGTGGCGAAAGAGCGCTCTACGACCACCCCGTCGGGCTGCGCGGGGTCCAGCCACCTGCCCTCGGCCACCACCGGGTGCGCCACCTGCGGCGGCGTGGCGGGCATCGCGCGCAGCGCCGCGGGATCCTTCTTGCCCTCCTGCGCCACGGTCACGGGCGCCGACCGGTACGGGCCCGCGACCTGCGTCACGCCGTCGATGCCGCCCAGGGCCACCTGGGGGCTGTCGTCGGTGTAGAGCCAGACGTGGGCGCCGTCGGTCTGGGCGAACAGGCTCCGCCACGGGTTCGTGCCGTCCTCGAGCAGGGTCGCCGCGGTGATCAGCGCGGCCACGATCCCGGCCACGGTCAGCACGGTCAGCACCGCCTGGGCCTTCCTGGCCCGCAGGTCGGCCCTGATCCACCGGCTCCCCGCCAGAGTGGCAGTCATCGAAGATCGATCACCTCGCCGGCCGTCCCCGTGCGCCTGCGCGAGATGCGGCCGTCGTCCACGATCTCCCCGTCGAACAGGGACACCAGCCGGTCGGCCAGGCTGGCCACGCGGGCGTCGTGGGTGACCATGACGATCGTCTGCCCCTCCTTGTGGACGTCGCCGAGCAGGCGGAGCACGTCACGGGTGTTGCGGCTGTCGAGGTTGCCGGTCGGCTCGTCGGCCAGCAGCACGCTGGGCTGGTTGGCCAGGGCCCTGGCCAGCGCGACCCGCTGCTGCTCGCCGCCGGACAGCTGGGCGGGCGAGGCGTCGGCGCGGTCGGTGAGGTTGAGCGCGCCGAGCAGGCTCTCCCTGCGCTCGCGGGCCACCTTGGGCGAGGCCCCGGCCAGCAGCGCGGGCAGCTCGACGTTGTCGCCGACGGTCATGTTGGCGACGAGGTTGAAGAACTGGAAGACGAACCCGACCTTCTTGCGCCGCAGCAGCGCCCACGCGCTCTCGGAGAGCGTGTCGACCCGCTTGCCGTCGAGCCAGATCTCGCCGCTGGTCCTGGTGTCGAGCCCGCCCAGCATGTGGACGAGCGTGGACTTCCCCGAGCCGGAAGGACCCATGACGGCCACGAACTCACCCGGCTCGACCTGCAGGTCCACACCGCGCACGGCAGGCACGGGCACCGCGCCATCCTGGTAGATTTTGACCAGATTGACCGTTTTCACAACCGCGCTCATGCCAGATCCTCCTGACAACGCTCCAGCCAGTCAAGATCCGCCTGCAGGTGCAGCATGGCGCCCTCGATGAGGAGCGTCGCCACCCGGTCGGTCGGCGGTGTGCGGGCGAGGAGGTCATTGAGATCGCTCATGAGCGACAGGTAGTGGCGGCGCTGCCGGCTGATCAGCGCCATCCGGTCGGCGATGCCGGTGAGTGGGGCGAGCACGAGCTTCATGAAGAACTCGTCGCGCACCCTGGGGCCTTCCGTGGGCTCGTCCACCCAGGTGGTGAGCACGTCGCGGCCCTTGGCCGTGAGGTAGTAGACCTTCTTGTTGGGCCGGTTGGACTGCTCGACGTCCACCGCCCTGATCAGGCCGTCCTTCTCCAGCCTGCCGAGCGTGACGTAGATCTGGCCGATGTTGGGAGAGGGGTAGGCGCTGCCGAACGTCTGCTCCAGCGCCTGCTTGAGCTCGTAGCCGTGAGCCGGCTCCTTGGCCAGGAGCGCCAGCAGGTGAAGCCGCACTGCCGCACCTCCCCGCCGTGTTACGAATGCGTTACGTAGGTATCCGTTGACCTACAGATTACCGCTGTGCATAACATGAATGCATCTACCTAACACGTATGTAACCCCTCTGACCATGGAGGAAACAGAGGTGCGCTCGCTGACGCTCGCCCTGGCCGTGCTCCTCGTCGCGGCCGGATGCGCCTCTGCGAGCGACGAGGACGGCGGCGACACGGGTACGGGCGGCACAGGCCCCATCACGTTCGCCACCGGACGCGACACCACGGCATACCTGCAACCGCTGCTGGACCGCTGGAACCAAGCCCACCCTGCGGAGAAGGTGACGCTGCTGGAACTGCCCGAGGCCGCCGACGAGCAGCGCGCTCAGATGGTGGCCAACCTCCAGGCCAAGAGCAGCCGGTACGACGTACTGGGGCTCGACGTGGTCTGGACCGCCGAATTCGCGGAGAACGGCTGGATCATCCCCCTGGAGCGCGGGTTGTTCCCGCTCGACAGGTTCCTGCCGCCCGTCGTGGAAACGGCGGTCTACAAGAACAAGCTCTGGGCCGTCCCGTACACGAGCAACGCGGGGCTGCTCTACTACCGGACCGACCTGGTCAAGAAGCCGCCGCGGACGTGGGCGGAGCTTCGCGACCAGGCACGACAGATCACGAAAAAGCACGATATTGGAGGCTATGCCGGGCAGTTTCTGGCGTACGAAGGGCTCACCGTCAACTTCTCCGAGGCCCTGCAGTCCGCCGGCGGGCAGATCGTCAGCCGGGACGGCACGGAGGTGACCCTCGATCCGGCCAAGGCTCAGATCGCGCTCGACTTCCTGCTCCAGGGGCTGCGCGAGGGCTGGATCCCCAAGGAATCGTTGAACTACAAGGAAGAGGAGTCGCGCCTGGCCTTCCAGGAGGGCCGGCTGGCCTTCGCCCGCAACTGGCCGCACGCGTACGGCCCCGCCAGGGCGAAGCTGGGCAAGAAGCTGGGCGTGACCCGGCTGCCCGGGCTCAACGGCCCCGGGTCCAGCACGCTGGGCGGCGCCAACCTGGCGATCAGCGCGTACTCCAAGCATCAGCACACGGCGCAGGAGTTCATCCGCTACTTCACGAGCCTGGAGAACGAGCGCCGCGTGCTCACCGAGGGCTCGTTCCCGCCCGTGTGGACCGAGCTCTACGACGATCCCGCCCTGATCAGGCGCTTCCCGTACCTGCCCGTGCTCAAGGAGAGCATTCTCGCGGCCAAGACACGGCCGGTGAGCGCCAACTACAACCAGCTGAGCCTGGTGATCGCCAGTTCGGTCGCCAAGGCGCTCGGCGACCCCTCCACCGAGTCCGCTGACGACGTCGCGGCCTCCATGAAGTCAGAACTCGAAGAGATCATCAGAACCCAGTGAGGCAGCAATGCGAAAAGCCAGAGCAGCAGTCATCCTGGCCGGGCTCGCGGTAGCCGTCGCCGCCTGCGGCAACGCCCCCACGACCACCCCCACCGAATCGGGCTCCGCGTCGGCCCCCGCCGGCGGCGCCAAGCCGCTCCAGGGCGTGAAGCTCGAGGTCGCCGCCAAGTGGACCGGCGACGAGCAGAAGAACTTCCAGCAGGTGCTCAAGGCCTTCACCGACAAGACCGGCGCCGAGGTCACCTACGCCTCCACCGGTGAGGACACCGGCGCCTACCTCGGCCCGCGCATCCAGGGCAAGAACCCGCCGGACGTGGCCATCCTCCCGCAGCCGGGTCTGGTGCAGCAGTACGCCGAGCAGAACGCGCTCAAGCCGCTGACCGACGACATCATCAAGGAGCTCGACACCAACTACACCCCGTACTGGAAGGAGCTCGGCTCCTACAACAGCAAGGTGTACGGCGTGCTGATCAAGGCGGCGCACAAGTCGCTGGTCTGGTACCGCGCGCAGGCGTACGACGACGCGGGCGTGCAGCCGGCGACCACCTGGGACGAGCTGATCAAGAACGCGCAGACCATCGCCGACTCCGGCACCGCGCCGTTCTCGTTCTGCGGCGCGTCCGGCTGGACGCTGACCGACCTCTTCGAGAACATCTACCTGTCCACGGCCGGGCCCGAGAACTACGACAAGCTCTCCAAGCACGAGATCCCGTGGACGGACCCGACCGTGACCACCGCGCTGGAGAAGATCCAGCAGATCATCGGCAAGAAGGAGTTCCTGGTCGACGGCAACTCCGGCGCGCTGCAGACCGACTTCCCCACCTGCGCGACCAAGGTCTTCGGCACCAAGAAGGCGGCCATGGTGATCGAGGCCGACTTCGTGGCCGTCCCCGCCACGCAGTCGAAGGCCAAGGTGGGCGAGGACGCCAAGTACTTCCCGTTCCCCAAGGCCGGTGACACGGCGCCCGTCGTCCTGGGCGGCGACGTCGCGGTCGCGATGAAGGACTCCCCCGGCGCGATGGCGCTGCTGCAGTTCCTGGCCTCCAAGGAGGGCGGCGAGATCTGGGCCAAGCTGCCCGGCTACCTGTCGCCCAACAAGAACGTCTCCCCCGACAACTACCCCGACGAGCTGACCAAGCAGCTCGGCCAGACGATCGTCTCGGCCGGCGACACCGTCCGCTACGACATGTCGGACCTGGCGCCGAGCGCGTTCGGCGGCACCGACGGCAAGGGCGAGTGGAAGGCGCTGCAGGACTTCCTCCGCAACCCGACCGACATCAAGGGCGCACAGACCACACTCGAAGCCGAGGCCAAGAAGGCCTGGAAGAAGTAAAGAGGTAAGGCCGTGACCGAACGGTTGGACGGCCCGCAGCAGGTCCCGCCCGTGGATACCGCGGGCGGGCCCGCCACCGGACCGGCTGAAACCCCCCGTACAAACAGACGCCTCGGCCCCTCGCCGGCGGTCGCCATCGCCTTCCTCCTCCCGGCGGCGCTGCTGCTGGGCATCTGGGTGGTCTATCCGATCGTCTACTCCATCTTCCGGAGCCTGTTCGACTCGGCGGGCACCGGATTCGTGGGGCTGGGCAACTACGGCACCATCTTCAGCGACTCGGGCACGCTTACCACGATCCGCAACAACCTCATCTGGGTCGTCGTCGCGCCGATCGTGGTCACCACGCTGGGCCTGATCTTCGCGGTGCTGACCGAGCGGATCAGATGGGCGACGGCGTTCAAGCTGATCGTGTTCATGCCCATGGCGGTCTCCCTGATGGCGGCCGGCGTGATCTTCCGCCTGGTCTACGAGCAGGACCCCGACAAGGGCCTGGCCAACGCCGTGCTCACCACCGTGCATGACACGTTCTCCTCCGCCCAGGGCTACCCGGAGGCGCGCCCGCGCGAGGGCGACCAGTCGCCCGTCGCCGCCGACGGCGGCGCGGTCGTCACCAAGCAGCCCGTCCAGGCCGGCCAGCCGGTGCTGATCCCCATCGTGGGCGTCAAGCCGGACATCATGCCGGCCAACGCCCAGGCCGCCAAGGCCCCCGCGGCCGGCGGCGGCCTCTCGGGGACCGTGTGGTTCGACTTCACCCCGGGAGGCGGCGGCAAGAACGGGGCGGTGGACGGCTCGGAGAAGGGCCTGCCGGGCATGACCGTCGAAGCGGTGCAGAACGGCAAGGTCGCCGGGACCGCCACGACGGCCGAGGACGGCTCGTTCCGCTTCGAGGGCCTGCCCGCCGGCTCCTATGTCGTACAGCTCCCGCAGTCGAACTTCCAGGCTGCCTACGGCGGCCTGAGCTGGCTCGGCCCGACGCTCATCACTCCGGCGATCATCGGCGCGTTCGTCTGGGTGTGGGCCGGGTTCGCCATGGTGCTGATCGCGGCCGGCCTCGCGGCGATCCCGCGTGACGCGCTGGAGGCGGCCCGCATCGACGGCGCCACGGAGTGGCAGGTGTTCCGCAAGATCACTGTGCCGCTGCTGTCGCCGGTGCTGCTCGTCGTCTTCGTGACGATGATCATCAATACGCTGAAGGTGTTCGACCTGGTCTTCATCATCGCGCCGGCCTCGGTCCAGCCGCAGGCGAACGTGATCGCGCTGGAGATGTGGCGCGTGTCGTTCGGCGGCGGGAACAACCAGGGACTGGGCAGCGCGCTGGCGGTCTTCCTGCTCATTCTGGTCCTCCCCTTCATGATCATGAACATCCGCCGGTTCAGGAGGGACGAATCATGAGCGAACGTAGTGAGCGATCCAATCAGCACGTCACCTTGGTCATGAGACCGGCGAAGGAGGGCTCATGACCGCCACCGCTACCGTGCCGACCGGGCTCGAGACGGGGGCGCCGCGCAGGGGCGTGCTGAGCAAGATCGTGGACCGGATCGGCGGCGGCGCCGTGCAGGTGGTCATGGTGGTGCTCGGCCTGTTCTGGCTGGTGCCCACGCTCGGCCTGCTGGTCGTCTCGATGCGCACGACGGATGTCAACAACGCCGAGGGCTGGTGGACGGTCTTCACCAAGCCGGCCGAGCTGACCCTCGCCAGCTACAAGGACCTGCTGGCCAGCGGCTTCACCGCGTCCTTCTGGAACACCGTGGCGATCACGGTGCCGACCACGATCCTGGTGATCGGCATCGCGGCCATGGCCGCCTACGCGTTCGCGTGGATGGAGTTCCCCGGGCGTGACGCCGCGTTCCTCGTCGTGGTCGGGCTGCTGATCGTGCCCATCCAGATCGCGCTGATCCCCGTCGCGTCCTTCTACGGAGGTATCGGGATCTTCGGCTCGATCCCGGGCGTGGTGCTGTTCCACACCGCGTTCGGCCTGCCGTTCGCGATCTTCCTGCTCCGCAACTTCTTCGTCGGCATCCCCTCCTCGTTGCTGGAGGCGGCCCGGATGGACGGGGCGCCGGAGTGGAAGATCTTCGTGTCGGTGGTGTTCCCGCTGGGCAAGCCCGCCATCGCCTCGCTGGGCATCTTCCAGTTCCTGTGGGTGTGGAACGACATGCTCATCGCGCTGGTCTTCGCCAACACCGACAACCAGCCGATGACCAAGGCCCTGCAGTCGCAGATGCGGCAGTTCGGGTCGAACGTCGACATCCTCTCGTCCGGTGCGTTCCTGTCGCTGATCATTCCGCTGGTCCTGTTCTTCGCGTTCCAGCGGTACTTCGTCCAGGGCATGATGGCCGGATCCGTCAAGTAACTGTTGCGGGTGCCCGCCCGTCGGCGTGGCGGGCACCCGTAACGCCGGCTGGCGCGGTTTAGATGGTCCTTCATGAAGCGTCTTCTCGCCCTCGCCGCAGCAGCCTTCATCACCCTCCCCCTCGCGCCGGCCCTCGCGCACGACGCCCAGCCCGGCGCACCGGGCGCGGGGGACCCCTATTTCCCCGAGCAGGGGAACGGCGGCTACGACGCCGGACACTACGACCTCACGCTCGACTACGACCCGAGCTCCAACCGCCTGGCCGGGGTGGCGCGGATCTCGGCGCGCGCCACGCAGGCGCTGAGCCGTTTCGACCTGGACCTCGTCAGCACGCTCTCGGTGCGCTCCGTGACGGTTGACGGCCGGGCCGCCACGTTCTCCCAGAGCGGCTCGGAGCTGGTGATCACCGCCGCGATGTCCTCCGGACGGGATTTCTCCGTCGAAGTCCGGTACGACGGCAGGCCCGCGCACGTCGTCGACCCGGACGGTTCCCGGGACGGATGGATCCGGACGAGTGACGGCGTGTTCAACGCCAACGAGCCTCAGGGCGCGATGACCTGGTACCCCGGCAACCACCACATGACAGACAAGGCCACCTACCGGTTCGCCGTGACCGTGCCCAGCACCCGGGTGGCCGTCGCCAATGGCGATCTGGTGGCGAAGGAGTCGAAGGGCGAGCGCACCACCTACATCTGGGACTCCCGCGAGCCGATGGCGAGTTACCTGGCCACGGTGTCGATCGGGAAATTCCAGCTCTCCGACACCCGGGTCGGCCGCTACCGTGTGATCACCGCCGTGGACCCCAAGCTCGCCGACGGCGCCCAGGGCTTCGCCGAACGGCACGCTCCCGTGCTCGACTACTTCAGCTCGCTCTTCGGCCCGTACCCGTTCTCTTCCACCGGCGGGATCGCCGACCACGCGCCGGAGGTCGGCTACGCCCTGGAGACCCAGACGCGCCCCGTCTACCCCCGCGTGCCGAGCGAGTCGTTGCTCGCCCACGAGCTGGCGCACCAGTGGTTCGGCGACTCTGTGACGCCGACGCGCTGGCGCGACATCTGGCTCAACGAGGGCTTCGCCACGTACGCGCAGTGGCTCTGGGCGGACAAGCAGGGCACCCGCCCCCTGCAGAGCTCGTTCGACACGGCCTACGCGCGGGCGGCCGACGACGAGTTCTGGCAGACGCCCCCTGCCGACCCGGGCGGCCCGGCCAACCTCTTCCACGACCCGGTCTACGACCGCGGCGCGATGACGCTGCACGTCCTGCGCCGCACGGTGGGAGACGACGCCTTCTTCACGATCCTGCGCACGTGGGCCGCTGACCACAAGTACGGCAATGCCGACACGGCCGCCTTCATCGCCCTGTCGGAGCGGGTGTCCGGCAAGCAGCTCGACGCCCTCTTCGACGCCTGGCTCTTCAAACCGGGCAAGCCCTCGCTGTGATCATTCTGGTACGGCTTGAGCCGATGTTTCGGCAGCAAGCCGTACCAGACCTAGATAAGCTCAACGGCCATGGCCGGTCGTCCCTTGAACGAAGTCGTCGAAGCCGGATGGGCCCACGCCCTTGAGCCTGTCGGCGAGCAGATCTCCCAGATGGGCGAGTTCCTGCGTAAGGAAATCGCCGAAGGCAGGCAGTACCTGCCCGCGGGCGCGCACGTGCTGCGCGCTTTCAACCAGCCCTTCGACGAGGTCAAGGTGCTGATCGTGGGCCAGGACCCCTACCCCACACCCGGTCACCCGGTCGGCCTGTCGTTCTCGGTGGCCCCCGAGGTGCGGCCGCTGCCGGGCAGCCTGGTCAACATCTACAAGGAGATGGAGACCGACCTCGGCCTCCCCCGCCCCGCCAACGGCGACCTGACGCCATGGGCCGAGCAGGGCGTCCTGCTGCTCAACAGGGTCCTCACCGTGATGCCCGGCAAGCCCGCCTCGCACCGGGGGAAGGGCTGGGAGCAGGTCACCGAGCAGGCCATCCACGCGCTCGTGGCCCGCAACAAGCCGATGGTCGCCATCCTCTGGGGCCGCGACGCACGCAACCTGGCGCCCATGCTGGGCGACGTCCCCCGCATCGAGTCCGCCCACCCCTCTCCGCTCTCGGCCCGCAGCGGCTTCTTCGGCTCGCGCCCGTTCAGCCGGGCCAATGAGCTGCTCATTCAGCAGGGCGCCACCCCTGTCGAGTGGAAGCTGCCCTAAAGTCGTCGCCATGAGTGATGAACCGAAGTTCCTGCGCCTCACGGTCGAGCTGACCGTCGAGGTGCTCGACGTTGACGCGCTGCAGGCGGCGGCGCTGGCCGAGATCAGGCACCCCGACGCCGATCTCACCGAAGAGGAGCGCACCGAGCAGGCCGAGCTGGTCGCCTCCGACGAGACCGGCGCCTCGGCGCTGCAGTGGCTGATCGAGCCCGACCACGTGCTGCAGCTCGTCGACCACATCACCGAGATCGAGCCGCGCGAGGCCGTGCTCGGGGTGGAGCCGTCGGAGGGGCCGAGCGAGGAAGAGGAAGACGAGCACGACCACGCGTGATGTACCGCGGCGGCCACGGCGTTCGAAAACGTCGTGGCTTTCGCGAGGCTTCGTCACGGCGGGTGCACGGGGCCTTTCGCCGGCGCGTCGGGGTCGTTCCGCGTGCCGCGCCGACTCGGGACCTCGCTAAGATCGATACCCTCCGGCAGACCGCAAGGGGGCAGCAGTGATCGTCGCATTCTCCATCACCCCGCTGGGCGTCGGCGAAGGGGTCGCCGAGCCCGTCGCCCGCGCCGTCAAGGTGGTCCGCGACAGCGGGCTGCCCAACCGGACGGACGCGATGTTCACCACGATCGAGGGCGAGTGGGACGAGGTCATGGACGTCGTCAAGCGGGCGGTGGACGCGGTGGCGGAGGTCGCACCCCGGGTGAGCCTGGTGCTCAAGGCCGACGTCCGTGAAGGGGTCACAGACGGGATGACCAGCAAGCTCGAGTCCCTGGAACGCCACCTCTCCTCCTGACCTCCACGCCCCTGGCTCCGGGGTTGATCGTCGTCCAGGAGCCGTTCATCCGCCCATAGACGCGGACCGCACCTCCCTTTCCGGCCCCGAGGTGCCGCTTCGGTGTGCGATCGTCACCACTTGGGCACCCACGATGCGCCGCCCTGGGCACCCACGATGAGCCGTCCGTCGGACACCAGCCCAGCTCAGCCCAGCCCGCGCCACACCCTCCGAACCGGTTCGCATCCCCATCCCCTACCCCAAATCGAGATATGTCTTGACCGGACCTCCAGACGCGACATATCGTGTCGCTCGGCCGCAAACGCGATACTACGCGTTCCTGGAGGTGGAGAAGCATGGAACAAGAGCGGGTCCCCGTCCTCGTGGTGGGCGGTGGGTACGCGGGTCTGAGCACGGCGATGCTCCTGGCATGGCGCGACGTACCCGTCATGCTGGTGGAGAAGCATCCGAGCACCTCGGTCCAGCCGAAGGCGTTCGGCGTCGGCCCGCGAGCCGTCGAGCTGCTGCGTCCGGTACCCGGCGTAGAGCAGGAGCTCAGCGAAATCTGGGCGGGCATCGGCGAGAGCATGCGCATCGCCATCGCCAAGAGCCTCGCCGACCCGAATCCCCACATGATCATGAATGACGAGCGTGCGGACCTGGCCTTCCTGGCCGACATCACGCCCGTCGCGCAGGTGGGGGCGCCGCAGGCCGAGATCGAGCGGCTGCTGCGGTTCAAGGCCGAGGAACTGGGCGCCGACCTGCGGTTCTCAACCGAGCTGGTCTCGCTGGAGCAGGACGACGGCGTGACGGCGGTCATCCGCGACGAGAGCGGGGACCACCTCGTGCGGGCCGACTACGTGGTGGCCGCCGACGGGTACCGGAGCCCGCTTCGCGGCCGCCTCAACGTGCCCGTTTCAGGCAAGGGCGAGCTGGGCCAAATGTGCTCGATCATGTTCGACGCCGACCTGACCGGGCTGGTGCGCGAGCGCGAGGTCACGCTCTGGTACCTGCAGAACGACGTCTTCACCGGCGTGATCGTGACCGGCACCGGGGTGGGAGCGCACGTGCTGGGCGTCAACTGCTCCGAGGGCGAGAGCGAGGCGGACTTCACCGAGGAACGCTGCACAGACCTGGTACGGATCGCGACCGGCCGGCCGGATCTGAACGTCCGGGTGCTGGACAAGACGTCGTTCGCCATGGCGCATGTGCTGGCCGACACATACCGCGTGGGCCGGGTCTTCTTCGCCGGGGACGCAGCCCACACCATGCCGCCCACCGGCGGGCAGGGCGGCAGCACGGCACTCCAGGACGGCTGCGACCTCGCCTGGCGTCTCTGGCTGGTCGTCACGGGCCAGGCTGGGCCCGCCTTCCTCGACACGTACGACGCCGAACGCCGCCCGATCAGCACCCTGACAGCCGACGCCCAGCTCGCCAACCTCGGCGTGCGCATGCCTCCCGCGGCCCGCGCCGGTTACCCGGAACCCCTCGAGGACCCTCTGGGCGCCATCATCGGATTCCGCTATCACTCGACGGCGATCCTGGACGAACCCGGCGACGACGGCTCGATCCTGGAGGACCCCCGCTTACCGAATGGACGCCCCGGCAGCCGCGCCCCGCACGTGGCCCTCGACTGGGAGGGACAGCGCATCTCGACCATCGACCTGTTCGGCTCCGGTTTCGTGCTGCTGGCCGACAGGGAGGGGGGCCAGTTCTGGATGGACGCCGGGCGCGGGATCAAGGAACGGCTGGGGATCCAGCTCACGCGGGTGGTGGTGGATGAGGAGCTGATGGACGTGGAGAAGCGCTTCCGGGAGCGGTACGGAGTCAGCGGGGGCGGCGCCGTACTGGTCCGGCCGGACGGCTATGTGGCCTGGCGCTCCGCCGGCCCCGTCGCGGACCCGGCAGCGACCCTGGAGCACGTCCTGAGGCAGGTCCTCAGCCGTTGACGACCCCACCACGGGAACGGCCCGGCACCGCTTCCGCCTCCGGTGCCGGGCTCGCTCCGGCTCGCCCGCCGGCCTCCGGTTCCGGGCTCGCCACAGCATCTCCACCCGGCCGCAACCGGATACGAACGTGACCTGACCCCCAGACTCAGCGCCCGGCACAGCCGAGAAGCACTTCCTCGCGGCGAGCCCGCAGCTGGTCACGTAGCCGCTCCAGCTCGCGGCAACGCTCCCCCAGCCGTTCGACCAGGTCATGGACGGCGCTCATCCCCTCCACGCCGGCCTCCATCCCGATGCCGAGCGCCGCCACCTTCCGGACGAACTCGCTCATCGCCCCCTCACCGCGCAGGACCGCGAACCCGGCCGCCCTGGCACACTCCCAGGCAGGCAGCTCAACGTCCAGCTCGGCCAGTAACCGCCCGATCTCCAGCAGCTCAGCACCCCGGGGATCGGCCGACAGGGCCAGCCGCCGCTCCTCACGTGCCAGCAGCTCCTGGTAGAGATCCCGTGCCGGCCCCACTTCGGCCAGCTCCTGATCCACCTCCTCGAGCACGATCCGGTACGCCCCCAGCCTCGCCTCCCCGAGGGCCACCTGCTCCTGACCCCACACCTCGGCCGCATCGAGCTCCTGCTGGGCCTCGCGCATCAGACTGGCCGTGACCGCGCGACGCTCGTGCAGCAGCTCCCACCTGTGGGCCCGCTGGCGGGCCGTATGCAGATCTTCGTCGATCATCTCAAACGGGATCACGTCACTTGGACGGACAAACGCCCCATTTTGGTTCAGGACAATCAGGCATTTTTCTCAACAAATCACGACATAGCTGTCTCACCTGCCCCATCCGTTGCAGCACCTTCCGCCCGAACGAGACGACGTCGACGACCAGCGACCCGCCCAACACCGGCGGTACGCCGCAGCCACCAGCACCCACGCCGGCTCGCCGACGCCCAACGGCCGCTCAAGCAATGGCCACGGCTGAGCCGGCATGCGTGCGGCGCGGAGGGGCGTCCGATGAGACACCGCCCCAGTGCGGGCAAGCCCTCGAAAGGACACTTTCCCTACGTCGGCGTCAGGCTGCGACAGCAGGGGTCCGTGGCGGGGTTGCGGGGTGGCAGCCGATCAGCGTGAGAGGGGGGTGGACGGTTGTCTGGGTGGCGCACAGCCAGTCGTTCAGGGAGCCGGGGAAACCCGAAGGCGGGCCGACCTTGAGGCAGGTGATCTGACCTGTGCCCGGAGGCGGGCCGATCCTCAGGCGCCGGATGGTGCCCGTGCGGCCGAGTTCGCCCAGATCCGCGTCGTACGGCGTCAGCTGAACGCCGAACGGCAGGCCGCCGTCCGGCTGGTCCGAGGGGTGGATGCGGAGGAAGTCGTCGATCTCGCGTTCGGTGGCCTCCGGGTGGGCGGCGAGATAGGCCAGGTGGTCTGTGACCAGGCGATGGGCCACTGCGCGCAGGAGGTTGGTCGCGCAGAGGTTGTGGGCGCAGGCGGCGCCGTCGAGGGTGATCTCCGGGAGGGCGAAGCGGCGCAGGCCCCGGGACGTGACGCGGAGGCAGTCACACACGCCCGTGTCCGCCGGGTCCCAGGGTGGGCAGGTCGCGGCGTCGTGAACCTGGACGTCCCAGGACAGCCAGTCGTCGTTGAGGCGGAAGTCCGTGGGCTCGCCCGCACATCTGCCGCACGTGAGGATGGTGGCGCCCGTCAGAGGGTCGAGCAGCAGGCCGTCGCATTCGCGGGCCAGGGCGCGGGCGGCCGCCCTCGCGGCCTGGACGCCGGCAGGGAGCTTGTGCGGGGGCGCGGTCGTGGAGACCACCACGTGTTGTCCGGTGCGTCGTAGGCGTCGTCTTTGGTCGTCTGTGAGGTTGACCGCGGTCGGTTTCCACGGGGTCCGGTGATGGGTCACCGCCAGGGCTCCGCTGCCCATGGCGCTGATCGCGGCTCTCCTGTACGGGCCGCTGACGCGCCAGGGCACGAACGACTCCACATCGAACAGCAACTGCTCCATGGCCACGATGAAGAGGGACGTGAGCGTGCCGGGCAAAGGGAGGATGATCTTCATAGCTGAGTGCAACTCCATGCGCCGAAGAGAAGTCGGTGAGGCACTCAGGATCATCGGAGATCGGGCATCGCTGGGGTGGAGTGGAGCGGGGTTCTGTGGACGGTGCCCCGAGGTGCGATCCTGCCTGTGGACAACGGCTCTCCAATGGCCCCTCAGGGGAGGGCAGGGTGCAAGATGGCCATGGACTGGGCCGGGAGGCGCAGCTTCGCACCGTCCGCCACCACCGGGTCGTCCGACGCCAGCAGCACCGTCCCCGGCGACACCGGCACCGTGACCGACTCCTGCGCGAAGTTCACGGCCACGGCCACCGAGCCCCGCCACATCAGCAGCCACTTCTCCAGCGGATCCACCTCCACCCGGACCCGGTCCAGCCGCGGATCCGACAGCTCGGGCAGCGCCTTGCGCAGCGCGATCAGGTCGCGGTACCAGCACAGCAGCGACCAGTGCGCCTCCTCCTTGGCCTCGCTCCAGTCCAGTTTCGACCGCAGGAACGTCTCCTCGTCCGAGGGGTCGGGCGCGTCCCACGCGTACCCGAACCCCTCGAACTCGCGCTCCCTCCGCGCGCCCTCGCTGTCGCGGAGCGCGGGCTCCACGTGATCGGAGAAGAACAGGAACGGCGTACGCGCCCCCCACTCCTCCCCCATGAAGAGCATCGGCGTGAACGGCGAGCTCAGCAGCAGGCCCGCCCCCAGCTTGAGCGCGGTGACAGACAGCCGATCGCCCTTGGGCCGGTTGCCGATCTGGTCGTGGTTCTGGACGCAGGCCACCAGCCGGTGCCCGGGCACGCCCGCGAACGAGCGGCCGTGGCTGCGGCCGCGGAAGGTCGAATAGCTCCCGTCGTGCAACACGCCCGAGGTCAGCACCTTGGCCAGCGCCGGCAGCGAGGCGAAGTCCGAGTAGTAGCCGTGCGACTCTTCGCTCACCGCGCAGTGCAGGGCATGGTGTACGTCGTCGTCCCACTGAGCGGTCATGCCCAGGCCACCGGCGTCGAGGGAGCGCACCATGCGCGGGTCGTTCAGGTCGGACTCGGCGATCAGCGACAGGGGGCGGCCGACCGAGCAGGCCAGCGCGTCGATCTCCGCCGACAGCTCCGCCAGCAGGTGCCCGGCGCGGCGGTCGTGCAGCGCGTGCACGGCGTCCAGTCGCAGACCGTCGATGTGGTAGTCGCGCAGCCACTGAACGGCGTTGCCGACGAAGTACCGCCGCACCTCGTCGGAGTCCGGCCCGTCCAGATTGACCGCATCGCCCCAATAACTGCCCTTAAATCCGGAAAAATAGGGGCCGAATGGATGCAGGAAGTTCCCCGACGGCCCGAGATGGTTGTAGACGACGTCCAGGATGACCCCGATCCCGGCCCGATGGCACGCGTCCACGAACGACTTGAGCCCGTCAGGCCCCCCGTACGTCTCGTTCACCGCGTACAGATCCACGCCGTCGTACCCCCAGTTACGCCCCCCGGGCACGGGCGCGACCGGCATGACCTCCACGAAGTCGACACCGAGCTCCACGAGGTGCGGCAGCTTCTCGATGGCCGCCGAGAACGTCCCTTCCGGCGTGAACGTCCCCACGTGCAGCTCGTAGATCACGGCCCCCCGCAGGTCACAGCCCTTCCAGTCGTAGTCGGACCAGGTGAAGCGAGCGTGGTCGTACACCGCGCTGGGCCCGAAGATCCCCTCCGGCTGCCGCCGTGACCGGGGATCCGGGTACGGCCCGTCGCCGTCCACCAGGTACGCGTACCGCGTGCCGTGCGAGGCCCCCGCCACCTCGACCGACCACCAGCCCCCCGCCCCCGGCGACATCGCGTGGCGGACGTCCCCGGCGGACAGTTCGACGACTGTGGCCTTCGGTGCCCAGACCTCAAAGATCATGTCTCTCCAGGAGTGCGACCGGATACTGACCGAGCAGGTGCGCGAGCGGGATCCGCCCCGTGTGGAGGCCGCCGGTGAGCAGGTCACGCCAGGTCCCGGCGGGAAGCGTCAGAGACGTGGAGCCCCATCCCGACCGGGCAAGGCGCACCGGGAGCCGGGTGGCGACCGCGACGGCCTGCGGCCGGTCGAGCCGGTCGCCCCGGGCGAAGGCGATCGCGTGTTCCGCGGAGGGCCCGTCCGCCCACAGCGGCAGGTACGGCGCCGCGCCTGCGAGGCGCCGCCGCAGCCGCAGCGCCTGCGTCGTCACCAGCAGTTTGGCGGCGTCCCACGAGCTCTCCGGTTTACGGGGGTACGTCACGGGCCGCCGGTTGTCGGGATCGACCAGCGAGAAGTCGGTGGTCTCATTGCCTTGGTACACATCGGGCACTCCGGGCATCATGAGCTGCACGAGCTTGGCTCCGAGCGAGTTCGACATCGCGAAGGGCTCGATACGCGCGGCGAACTCACCCACCGGCAGCCGCACGGCCGCCTCCGCGAACTCCCGCAGGCCTCGCTCATAGGACGGATCCGGATTTATCCAGGAAATGGCGGTCTTGGCCTCCCGTGCCGCCTTGAGCAGGTAGTCGGTGAACCGCTCGACCGAGATCGGCCAGGCCGCCATGAGGTTCTGCCAGGCCAGGTAGTCGAGATGGGGATCGAAGCGCACCGAGGACGACCACGACGACACCGCGGCGGCCCACTCCTCGGGCATCTCCGGCAACACCGACAGCCGGGCGCGCACGTCCTCCGAACGCTTCGTGTCGTGCGTGGACAGCGTGGTCATCGTGTACGGCCGCATCTCCGCGCAGAAGTCGTGGAACTCCTCCACCGACACCCCGAACGCGTCCGGCTCCCCGCCCACCTCGTTGAGGCACGCCAGCGGATACCACCGGTAGAGCGCCGTGTCCTCCACGCCCTTGGCCATGACCGGGCCGCACGCCTGCTGGAAACGCACGATCGCCTCGGCGGAGCCGTACAGGACCTCGCGGGCGAGCGGCAGCACGGCGGGCGAGCAGGCCTCGGCGGCCAGCTCGACGATCTCGACGGACTCGGGCGGCGGCGGCTCGCCCGGCACCACGTACGCGCGATAGACCGGCATCGCGGCGAGCAACTCGCGCACGGCGGCGGGGTCCTGGCAGGCGGCGTCGGCGAGGCGCGCGACCTCGGCGCCGAAGAACAGGTCGAGCACCTCCCGCTTGGCCTGCGCCATCACGGGCCGGTACTCGGAAGGTTGCCCGGTCATGTCCGCAAAAAGCTGGACAAGGGGAGGCTTCCCGGCCGGATCCACGAAGAGGCCGTTGACGCGGTTGAGCACGTCGTAGCCGGTGGTGCCGTCGCAGGCCCAGTCACCCGGCAACCGCTCAGGCCCGATGAGGATCTTCTCGACCACGGTCCAGGTCTCGCCCGCCCTGGCCCGCAGCCGTTCGAGGTAGCCCCGTGGGTCGGCCAGCCCGTCGGGGTGATCGACGCGCAGGCCGTCCACCAACCCCTCGTCGAGCAGCCAGAAGATCACCTCGTGCGTGGCGAACAGCACGGACGGATCCTCGACCCGCAGCCCGATTAACGACGACACGTCGAAGAAGCGCCGGTAACCGGGCCCCTCGCGCCAGTCGGCCAGCCGGTAGTGGCCGGGATAGGGGTAGGCGTGCTCGTGGTAACGCAGCACGTCGCCGTCCACGTACGGCTCCGTGTCGTCCCAGAGCACGGGCAGGGCCACCTTCCCCTCGGCCCAGTCGATGTCGAACCAGTTCGCGTACGGCGAGGCGGCCCCGTCCTTGAGGACCGACCAGAACTGCGCGTTGACCGTGTTCATGTGGTTCGGCACGATGTCCACCACGATGCCGAGGTCGTGCGCGGCGAGTTGCTGCGCCATCTCCCTGAACCCCGTCGCCCCGCCGAACTCCTCCCTGATCCTGAAGTGGTCGGTGACGTCGTAGCCGTGCCGCGACTCGGGCGTGGACTGCAGGATCGGCGACAGGTAGACGTGGCTGGCGCCGAGGTCGCGCAGGTAGCCGGCGATCTCGGCCACCTGGGCGAAGCCGAAGTCGGGGGTCAGCTGGACCCGGTAGGTGGAGGAGGGCCTAGACACGGCGCAGCACCTGCACGCTCCGCCCGGGCACCGCGATGGCCTCGCCGCCGCGGCACGTCCGCGCGTCGAGTTTGATCGGCATGGCGGTGTCGATCTCGGTCTGCCACATCTCGCCGTAATCCTTGGGGATCGTGAACTTGATGGTGTCGTAGTGGGCGTTGAACAGCAGCAGGAACGAGTCGTCCCTGATCGGGCGGCCGCGGCGGTCCGGCTCGGTGATGGCGTCGCCGTTGAGGAACACGGCCAGCGACTTGGCGTATCCGACGGTCCAGTCGCTGTCGGTCATCTCCTCCCCGGACGGGGTGAGCCACGCGATGTCGTTCAGGCCGCGTACCGGCTTGCCGTAGAAGAAGCGCCTGCGGCGGAAGACCGGATGTTTCTTGCGCAGCGCGGCCAGGCTCTGGGTGAACTCCAGCAGCAGCCAGTTCTCCCGGACGTCGGACCAGTCGACCCAGGTCAGCTCGTTGTCCTGGCAGTAGCCGTTGTTGTTGCCCTTCTGCGTGCGGCCCAGCTCGTCGCCGTGCGAGAGCATCGGCACGCCCTGCGACAGGAAGAGCGTGGTGAGGAAGTTGCGTTTCTGCTGCTCGCGCAGCGACTCCACCGCGTCGCCCGCCGGGCCCTCCTCGCCGCAGTTCCAGGACCTGTTGTCGTCGGTGCCGTCGCGGTTGCCCTCTTTGTTCGCCTCGTTGTGCTTGACGTTGTACGACACGAGGTCCTGCAGGGTGAAGCCGTCGTGGCAGGTGACGAAGTTGATCGAGGCGGCGGGGCGGCGGCTGTCGTCCTGGTAGAGGTCGCTCGACCCGGTGAACCTGGAGCCGAACTCCGGCAGCGTGGCCGCCTGCCCGCGCCACAGGTCGCGGATCGTGTCGCGGTAGCGCCCGTTCCACTCCGTCCACCGGGACGGGAAGTTCCCGACCTGGTATCCGCCCGGCCCCACGTCCCACGGCTCGGCGATCAGCTTGACCTGCGACAGCACGGGGTCCTGCTGCACCAGGTCGAAGAACGAGCTCAGCCGGTCGACCTCGTGCAGCTCCCTGGCCAGGGTCGAGGCCAGGTCGAAGCGGAACCCGTCGACGTGCATCTCGATGACCCAGTAGCGGAGCGAGTCCATGATCATCTGCAGGACGTGCGGCGAGCGCATGAGCAGGCTGTTGCCGGTGCCCGTGGTGTCCACGTAGTACCGCTTGTCGTTCTCGAGCAGCCGGTAGTAGTTGAGGTTGTCGATCCCCCTGAACCCCAGCGTCGGCCCGAGGTGGTTGCCCTCGGCGGTGTGGTTGTAGACCACGTCGAGGATCACCTCGATGCCGGCCTCGTGCAGCGCCCTGACCATGGCCTTGAACTCGAGCACCTGCCCGCCGCGCTGCCCCTGGCTGGAGTAGCGGTTGTGCGGCGCGAAGAACCCGATCGAGTTGTAGCCCCAGTAGTTGGACAGCCCGCGCTGCTCCAGGATGTGGTCGGTGACGAACTGGTGCACCGGCATGAGCTCCAGCGCCGTCACCCCGAGCTTGGTGAGGTGGTCGAGGATCTCGGGGTGGCCGAGCGCCGCGTACGTGCCGCGCAGGTGCTTGGGGATCTTGGGATGGCTGATCGTCAGGCCCCGCACGTGGGCCTCATAGATCACGGTGTCGTGGTACGGCGTCGCGGGCGGCCGGTCGTGCCCCCAGCCGAAGAACGGGTTGATCACGATGGAGCGCGGCACGTACGGGGCCGAGTCCATGTCGTTGCGCGTGTCGGGCTGGCCGAACCGGTAGCCGTAGACCGCCTCGTTCCAGGTCACGCCGCCCTCGATGGCCATGGCGTACGGGTCGAGCAGCAGCTTGCTCGCGTTGCACCGCAGGCCGCCGGCCGGGTCGTAGGGCCCGTGGATCCGGTAGCCGTACCGCTGGCCCGGCCCGATCCCCGGCAGGTAGCCGTGCCAGATGAACCCGTCGACCTCCGTGAGCGGCACCCTCGACTCGACGTTGTCCTCGTCGAACAGGCACAGCTCGACCGCGTCCGCGACCTCGGTGTAAAGCGAGAAGTTCGTGCCCGCGCCGTCATAGGTCGCCCCGAGGGGATAGGGGTCACCCGGCCAGATCTCGATCATCGAGGCTCCCTTGCGGTGTCTCTCCCCATGTTCCGTTCCCCCGCTCGACCCGACAAGCCGCTTTGTTCCTTCCACCGTCGCCACGTCGTTACTCCAGCTGAACAGGGTGAGCCGCCCCGGACGGCGCGGTGTCGGAGGCGGCCCACGCTCCCCAGCATGGTTTGCCGCCGCCGATCCTGGCTACGTGCTGGGCCATGAGCGGCTTCAAAAGCTTCTTATTACGCGGCAACATCGTCGAGCTCGCCGTGGCGGCGACTTCCTCAACCACCTGGACAACAAGGCCGTGACCAAGCAGTGCCCCGAATGCCTCACCGACATCCCCGCAGAAGCCCGGCGGTGCGCCGCCTGCACGGCCGAGCTGGTGCCGGATTCGGAGAAGCCCAGGTAGATAGGTTTGCCAAGATGATGCGATGCCGGTTTCCGGCACTTGGGCGCAGTGGTGCGCGGGCGGGGTGCCGGTCCGACAAGATGGACCGATGAGCGTTGAGTTGATGGTGTGGGACGAGCCGGTGCCGATCAGCCGGGACCAGGCCCGCGCCACCTATCTGGCGGTGAAGCGCACGTCCCCCGTGGACGGGGACGTTCCCGACGTCGCCAAGGAGCTGCCCGGGGAGGTCACGCTCTATCCGGGCCACGTGCTCGTGTCGATGGACCTGGACACGATGGACGAGACGTCCGCCCAGGTCTTCACGGTCGCGCGGGCGCACGGGCTGGTCTGCTACGACCCGCAGCGCGACCTGGTGCACAACGTGGCGCCGCTCGGCGTGTACGAGGGCATGCAGCTCCACACGGGCGACGGCATGGTCGTCAACGACCCGGACCTCGGCCTCGTCCACGACGTGCTGGTCACGTTGTCGGCGCAGAACCCCTTCGTGGCCCTGGTGAACTTCGGACGCCACTTCCTGCAGGTCTCCCCCGGCTACGAGCTGGAGTACAAGGAGGGCACCCTGATCAGGACCATGGTGCCCGAGCTGGAGGAGGTGCAGGCGGCCTTCAACGAGTACGCCACGGGCGACCGCTCGTTCCTGAGCCGCCACGAGTGGAGCTAGATCACCTGCCTGAGCAGCTCGGGATCGACGTTCCCCCCGGACAGCACGACCACCGTGCGCCCGGCCGGCACCCGGCCGGACAGGAGCGCCGCCGTGGTGACCGCCCCGCTGGGCTCGGCCACGAGCCGCGCCGACCGCGCCAGGTGGCCCATGGCGGCCTTGATCTCGTCCTCCGACACGGTGACGATCCCGTCGAGCCGCCGGCTGAGGTGCGCGTAGGTCAGCTCGGACAGCCCTGTCCGCAGCCCGTCGGCGATCGTCCTGAACGTCCGGGCCGACCCCCACTCCACCGGGTGCCCGGCGGCCAGGCTCTCCGCGGCGTCGGCGGCCAGCTCCGGCTCGACCCCGATCACCTTGGCCTCGGGCCGCAGCGCCTTGATCGCCGTGCCGACCCCGGAGGCCAGCCCGCCCCCGCCCACCGGCACGAGCACCACCTCGACGTCGGGCAGGTCCTCGACGATCTCCAGCCCGACGGTCCCCTGCCCCGCGATCACCATCGGATGGTCGTAGGGCGGCACCAGCGTCAGCCCCCGCTCCCGCGCCAGCTTGCCGGCGACGATCTCCCGCTCCTCCGGCGGCACGATCATCGTCTCGGCGCCCCATCCTTCGATGGCCGCCAGCTTCACCTTGGGCGCCCCCTCGGGCACGACCACCACACAGGGCACCCCGAACTCCTTGGCCGCGTAGGCCAGGGCCTGCCCGTGGTTGCCGGAGGAGTGGGTGACCACGCCGTCGGGCCGCAACGACGCCACGGCGTTGTAGGCGCCCCGGATCTTGAAGGCCCCGATGGGTTGCAGGCTCTCCGGCTTCACCCATGACTCGCCCATCCGCACGAGCGGCGTCCGCACCGCCACTCCCTTGATTCGGTCGGCCGCGGCGCGGATGTCGTCAATGGTCACGAGCTTCATGCGAGCATCCTACGGACCGGCAAATGAGGCAGGATCGGGGACCATGAGAACGCTGTACCCGCCCATCGAACCGTACGAGTCGGGCCTGCTGGATGTGGGCGACGGCAACCAGATCTACTGGGAGGTCTGCGGCAATCCCGCCGGCAAGCCCGCCGTGATGCTGCACGGCGGCCCCGGCGGCGGGTGCACGGCCAAGCACCGGCGCCAGTGGGACCCGGAGCGGTACCGGATCGTCCTGTTCGACCAGCGAAACTGCGGCCGCAGCCGGCCCCACGCCAGCGACCCGGCCACCGACCTCACCGCCAACACCACCTGGCACCTGGTGGCCGACATGGAGAAGCTGCGCGAGCACCTCGGCATCGACCGGTGGCAGGTGTTCGGCGGCTCGTGGGGAAGCGCGCTGGCGCTCGCGTACGCCCAGACGCATCCCGACCGCACGACCGAGCTGGTCCTGCGGGGGATCTTCATGCTGCGGCCCCATGAGCTGCGCTGGTTCTACCAGGAGGGCGCCTCCTACCTGTTCCCCGACCTGTGGGAGTCCTATGTGGCGCCCATTCCGGCCGAAGAGCGCGGCGATCTCATGGCCGCCTTCCGCAGGCGGCTCGAGGGGCGGGACGAAGGCGCCAGGCTGGCCGCGGCCAAGGCGTGGACGCAGTGGGAGGGGGGCACGATCTCGCTGCTGCCCGACCCGGACCGGGTCGAGGAGTACGGCGAGGACAGACACGCCGTCTGCTTCGCCCGCATCGAGAACCACTACTTCCACCACAACGGCTGGTTCGAGCCCGACCAGCTCCTCAGGGACGTACACAAGATCCGGCACATCCCCGCCGTGATCGTCCAGGGCCGCTACGACGCCTGCACGCCCATGGCCACCGCCTGGGACCTGCACAAGGCGTGGCCGGAGGCGGACTTCAAGGTCGTCGACGACGCCGGGCACGCCTTCACCGAGCCGGGCATCACGGACCGGCTCATCGAGGCGACAGACGGGTTCTCGCGAGCCGTACGGCAGGTGTGACGGCCCCCACCACCAGCAGCGCGAACAACGGCGCCAGCGTCAGCCCGATGAGGAAGCCCGCGGCCACGTCGTGCGGATAGTGCACGCCCACGAAGACCCGCGAGAACGCCATGACCGCGGCCAGCGGCAGCACCACCCAGGCGAGGGCGCGCCAGACCAGCACGAGCGTGGCCGCGGCGCCGGCCGCGATCACCGAGTGGTTGCTGGGGAAGGACCAGTCGTCGGTGGGCGGGCAGGTGGCGAGCGTCGTGATCCCGCCCCGGCACGGCCGGTCCTCCCTGACGATGGTCTTGAGGACCTCGCTCACGACGTACGCGAACACCACGCCGGCCGGACCCGCGATCACCAGCGCCAGATCGCGTGCCGGACCCCGCCACGCCCGGAAGGCGGCGACCGCGAACAGCGCCACGAACAGGAATAATCCGGCGTCCGTCCCGACTTCTGCGAGCGTGTGCAGCCACTCGGGCGTGGTCATGGCGAAGTCGACGATGTCGCGGTACACGTATGTCCAATCCGTTAATGAGGAGTGGACACGACCTTACGGACTCCCGCCGTCAGATGCCTCGACCATTAGGCCGAAATATCGGGGATAAGTCTAGGAAAGGAACTGCCGGGCGAGCGCTGCCTGCTGGGCCTCCAGCTCGCCTCTGGTGATGAGGCCCTGCTCGAACGCCTCGGCGGTGGCCTCGCGGGAGGCGGCGTAGTAGGCGGCCATGATCTCGCTGCGGAGCGGCGTGAACCCGCGCTCCACGCAGTCGGAGAAGACGACGACCTTCCGCTCCACGGTTTCCGCGGCCACCGTGCAGGCCAGATCGCGCTCTCTGAGCTGCTGAACCGCCTCACGGAGCGTGACCACATGGGACCCGTTGAAGTTGAAGCGGGTGTCAAGGGTGATCTTCACTTCTTTACGCCTCCACAGGTTTACAACGTTCCGATCAAGGCCGCGTATTCCCAGCTCAGAGCGGGTAGGAGGGCATTCGTGATCGGAGAGCACGTGATCGTCGGCTACACCACCGACCAGGGCGGGCGGGACGCGCTGGCCCTCGGCGCGGCGATCACGCGTGTCACGGGCGGCGAGCTCACGGTGGCCACGATCTACCCGCCGGGCAGCCCGGGGCTCGCGGTGGAGGCGCAGGCCAACCTGGCGCACGCGGCCGAGGAGCTGGGGACGGTCCCCGCCGAGTACCTCTCGTACGAGAGCAGGGGCACGGGGCGCGGGCTGTCGGTGCTGGCCAGCCGGATCAGGGCGGACCTGATCGTGGTCGGCTCGGAGGAAGGCGGCCAGCACGGCCGCATCGCGATCGGCGCCACCGCCGACCACCTGCTCCACCTGTCGTCGGAGGCGGTCATGCTGGTGCCCGCCCAGTACGTCCCCGTCGACGGGCCGGGGCGCTTCACCCTGGCCTACGTGCACCGGCCGCAGTGCGACGAGGCGGTCGAACGCGTCGCGCAGGCGGCACTGCGGCTCGGGATCCCGCTCCGGCTGATCACTCTCGACCTGCGCACGGAGGACCAGGGCAAGCTGCGGGACGACCTCGCCCTGGCCGTGCGGCTGGCGTGGGAGACCACGGGGATCGAGGCGGAGTCGGAGGTGGCGGAGGGGCACGACGTGGCCACCGCGCTGGCCGACGTCGAGTGGCTCCCGGGTGAGCTGCTGGTCTGCGCGGCGAGCGAGGACGCGCAACCACACCGGGTGTTCCTGGGCGAGCTGGCCATGAAGGCACTACGGGCCTCGCCCTGCCCGGTCATCGTGCTTCCCCGCGGCTTCGCCTGACCCCTCGGTGCGCCGTCAGCGGGCCGCGACGAGCTCGTACAGCTCCAGGTAGCGCTCCGCCATGACGGCTGGCGAGAAGCGGCGGCGGGCCTCCCTGCGGCACTCCTCGGGGTCCAGCTCGTCCACCCGCAACACCCACTCCGCCAGCTCCTCCTCGGAGTCGGCCAGGAACCCGGTGCGGCCGTGATCGATGATCTCGGGCAGGCAGCCGCGGCGCAGGCCGACCGGAGGCACTCCGAGCGCGAGCGCCTCGACGACGGCCGTGCCGCCGGGCTCGTCCCACTGGATCGGGAAGAGCGCGGCCCTGGCCGAGGCGTAGAGCTGGTCCCTGTCCTGGCCGCCCACCGCGCCGACCCACCTGACCAGCTTCCCGTCGAGGTAGCGGGACACCTGGTCGAGGTGGTAGCGGACGTCCGGGTGGCTGTGCAGCGGGTGGTACGGGTTCTGGACGACGACGTCCAGCTCGGCGGGGGTGTTCCGGCCGCTGACCGGCCCCGCGAGCACCAGCGGCAGGCCGAGCTTCTGGCAGATCCTGGCCGCCACGTGCTGGCCCTTGAGCGTGCAGATCCGGCCCATGACCACCAGGTGCTCGCCCCGGTCGACCCGCAGGTCACGGTCGGCGAGCGGGCTGGCCAGGTAGACGGCGCCGAGCGAGGCCGCGCGCAGGGCGTCGGGGGCGCGGGCGACCTGCGACTCCGAGACGCCGTTCACCGCGATCCCCGGCGGGAACGCGCCGTAGAAGGCCGGATGCTTGTGCAGGTCCCAGTGAAGGGTGTGCAGGACGGGCGGCCCGCCGAGCGCGGACAACACCGCCGGCCCGACGACCTCCACGTGGTCGTGCACGAGGTCGATGTCGTCGCGGGCGCGCAGCTCGGCCACCACCCTGGCCTGGTGCGCGTGCGCGATCCCCATGACCTGGTTGTACGGCTTCTGCAGCTCCGTGAACTGGCCGTCGTCGAAGACGCTGATCAGCTCGTCCACTTCGAGCGTGCTGGACCCGACGGAGGCCAGGACGACGCGCACGCCGCGCTCGCGCAGCGCGGGCACCAGCGTGGCCACCACGTTCTCGATCCCCCCATAGCCAGGGGGCGGGACCGAGAGCCACGGCCCCGCGTTCACCAGGACTTTCATGCCACATCCTCCTCAAGTACGAGAGAGGCGAGCGGAGGTCGCTCCGCCACGGCCATGTCCACCAGGTCGACCCCGTCGAGCCCGAACTGCAGCATCGTCTGCGCGGGAGGGTCGTCCGGCTGCACCCGGCCCTGCCGCTCCAGGCGGGACCAGGCGGTGAGCATGATCTGCCCAGCCATCCGGCCGAGGGCGGCCATCGACTGGTGCGTGTGCGTACGCGTGCCCAGGTCCACCTGGGCCATCCCGTCCAGCCCGACGAGCTGGAGCAGGTCGACGAGGAGCCCGAACTCCACGCCGTACTCGGTGACGAACGGGACCTGTTCCAGCACCTCGCGCCGGGCGGCGTACTCGCCGCCGAGCGGCTGGGCGAACCCGGCCAGCTCCGGCCAGAACATGTTGAGCAGCGGCCTGGCCACCAGCTCCGTCACGCGCCCGCCCGCGCCGCGGCGCACGACCCCGTCGTCGCCCGTGAACGGCCGCTCGTACGCCGCCTTGACGAAGTGGGTGTCGCCGTTCACCAGCAGCGGCCCCACCAGGCCGGACACGAAGTGCGCGGGGAAGTCGCGCAGGTCCGCGTCCACGAACACGACGATGTCGCCGCTGGAGGCGGCCAGCCCCTTCCACAGCGCCTCGCCCTTGCCGGTCAGTGGCGGCAGATGTGAGAGCACCTGGTTCTGTGCCACCACGCGGGCGCCCGCCTCGCGGGCCCGCTCGGCGGTGGCGTCGGTGGAGTTGGAGTCGACGACCAGGATCTCGTCGACGAGCGGCAGGCGCTCGACGAGTTCGCGACGGATCACGCGGACGATGTCGCCCACGGTACGCTCCTCGTCACGCGCGGGGAGTACGACGCTTACCGTCGTGGATCCCTTGGCCAGAATTAAGGCTTCGACCGGCCACTCGGCTGCTCTGCTCGAGTGCGGGCCGTACCATTCCTGGACCCTGGCCAAGGCTCGCAGATCTGTCTCCATGCATCAGCCCCGATCTCATGAGGTCACGACTTCTGCCCGATCTATACGCCTTCGAACCTCTTTGTTTGGCCGCGAGTAGACGTGGCATATGCCGGATTGTGTCCCCAATGACTCGCGTCGGCATCATAGGTGCCGGAAATGTCGCCGCTCGCCACGCCGATGTACTGTCCGACTTCCCCGATGTCACGATCGCTGGGATCGCCGACACAGATCCCCACAGGGCCGAGGCTCTGGCCTCAAGGCATGGCGCAACCGCCTATGGCGGCCATGCCGACCTGCTCAGTGCCGGCGGTCTTGACGCCGTCTACGTGTGTGTGCCTCCTTTTGCGCACGGTAACCCGGAACACGATGTTCTGTCGTGCAATCTGCCGATTTTTGTGGAAAAACCCCTTTCTCTCGACCTCCAAACCGCAGAAATCATCGCGTCCGAAATCGAGCGGAGATGTTTGCCCTCCGCGGTCGGCCATCACTGGCGCTATCTGGACATCGTCCAGCAGGCCCGCGATCTGCTCGCCGAGCGCCCGGTACGGCTCGCCCTGGGCCACTGGCTGGACAAGGTGCCCCCGGTCGCCTGGTGGCTGGACCCGGCCATGTCCGGCGGCCAGATCGTGGAGCAGGCGGTCCACGTACTGGACCTGGCACGGGTCCTGGTGGGCGAGGTGACGATGGTGCACGCCGTACCGGCCGACAACAAGAGCGACGGCGAGGTGGACCGGGCGACGGCGGCGGTCCTGCGCTTCGCCGACGGGGCAGCCGGTCTGCTGGCCACCTCCTGTCTGCTCTCCCAGAAGCACCGGGTGGGGCTGGAGGTGTGCGCCGAGGGCCTCGCGCTGGAGCTCAGCGAAACCCGGCTGCTCGTGGACGGCGAACGGGTGATCGAGGACGACGGCCTGGCGAAGACGCGGGTGGACCGGGAGTTCATCAACGCCGTGCAGGGTAAAGACGCCGACGTGCGCGTGCCGTACGGTGAGGCTCTGCGGACGCACCGCCTGGCGCTGGCGCTCGCCCGGTCCGCGGCGGAACGGAGGCCGGTGGTGCTCGGTGACTGACGTCCTAAGTATCGAAGCGCCCGGTGAAGTCTGCCTGGTGCAGGAGAAGCTGCCCGAGATCCCCGAGGGCGGGTTCATGGTGGCGACCACCCACAGCGGGGTATCGGCCGGCACCGAACTGACCTATGTGAAGGGCACCAACCCGTACCTGTCCTCGAGCTGGGACCCGGCGCTCGGGCTGTTCACGGAGGGCGCGCCGTCGGTGAGCTATCCCGTGCGCGGCATCGGCTACATGCAGGTCGGCCTGGTGGTGGAGACGCGTACGCGGGCGGTGAGCGAGGGCGCGCTGGTCGCCATGTGCTACGGGCACCGCACGGCGTACGTGGCGGACCCGATGAACGACAGGTTCGTGGCGCTGCCGGACGACCTCGACCCGATACTCGGCGTCTACGTCGCGCACATGGGCCCGATCTGCGCCAACGGCCTCCTGCACGCCGCCCACGACCTGCACGGCCCGGCCGTGCAGCAGCTGGGCGACGGCGTGCGCGGGCGGCGGGTCGCGGTCGTGGGCGCCGGCGTGGTCGGACTGCTGACGGCCTGCTTCGCCATGTCCTGCGACGCGGCCGAGGTCGTGGTCGTGGACGAGACCCCGGCCAGGCTGGCGGTCGCCGAGGCGCTCGGCGCGAACGTCCTGACCGCCGACCACGATCCGGCGGTGGACCTGAAGCGCCGCTGGCGCCACGGCCGCGACGACCGGGGCGCCGACCTGGTGTTCCAGTGCCGCGGCCAGCCCCGAGCGCTGGCGCTCGGGCTCAGGCTGCTCCGGCCCCAGGGCACCCTTGTGGACCTCGCCTTCTACACGCAGGGCGCGGATGAGGTGCGCCTGGGCGAGGAGTTCCACCACAACGGGCTGACGGTGCGCTGCGCCCAGATCGGCCGGGTGCCGCGCGGCCTGTCCCACGCCTGGGACAGGGAGCGGCTCTCGCACGAGACGATCGCCCTGCTCAGGCGGCACGGCCCGCGGCTACGCGAGCACGTGATCACTGACCTCGTCGGCTTCGCCGAGGCCCCCCAGTTCCTTTCCGAGCTCGCCTCCGGACGCCGCCAGACCGTTCAGGCCGTGCTCTGCGACCACGTCGAGGATGAGGGCGGCTGACCAGCTGAAGTCGCGGCAACCATGGCCGTCCAGCGCGAACGGGTCGAAGTACTCCCGGAAACCGGCGTGCGAGACCGCGTTGATCATCCCGTCGCCGACCAGGCCGGCCAGGTCGGGGCGGCGCTCCTTCAGCCCCTGCCAGACGAGCCAGGTGAGGTTGATCCAGCTCGGGCCCCGCCAGTAGCGGGCGGAGTTGAACTCGGGCGCCGCCGGCGAGTAGCTGGGCAGCGCCCCGTCCTTGAGCGCGAACCGGTCGAGCGCGGTCGCGATCAGCGCGTCGGCGACCTCGCCGGGCAGGCCGGGGAGCATGAGCGGGGTCAGCCCGGCAGTGCTGCTCGAGCGGATCAGCTCGCCGGTGCGCACGTCGCGGGCCTGGAAGAGGGCGCCGTCGAAGAGGTGCTCGACCATGGCGGCGGTCATCGCGGCCGCCTCGCGCTCGTGCGGCTCGGGGTCGAGGCCGAGCACGTCCGCGATCTTGGCCAGCGTCGCCTCCGCCACCCCGTACGCCGTGTTGAACAGCGGGCACTCGACCTGGAACTCCCCAGGACTGCGGTAGCCGGAGTCGCGGTAGGCGCGGGCGAGCGAGACGTAGCGCTCGTAGTCGCGGTCGGTGGGCCGCTCGTCGGCGCTGACGGTGGCGAGGTCCCTGCGGACGAAGCCCGTGGTGGCGCGCCGCACGGCCTGCAGCGGCAGGTCCCAGGCCGGGCTGTTGTCCATGCCCGACTCCCAGGGGTGCACGATCGAGATCAGCCCCTCAGGCGAACGCCTGGCCGCGCGCAGGAACTCCTGCTGCGCCACGAGCCTCGGGTAGATCCGGCGCAGGAACGCGGTGTCCGGCTCGGCCAGGTGCGTCTTCCACGCGGCCAGCGCGTGGACCGGCGGCTGGATGATGCCGGAGGTCGCGCAGCCGGAGGGAGCACGTGACTCCCAGAACTCCGGCCCGGGGAAGTAGGCGCCCTCCGGCACCTCCGGGTTGAACACGATGTGCGGCACCCTGCCGTCGCGCCACTGCGCGCCGAACAGGGAGAGCAGCTCCACCCTGGCCCTTCGCGGCGACCACTGCGCGTTTCCGATCGCGATGAAGGCCGAGTCCCAGCTCCACTGATGCGGGTACAGCCGACGGGAGGGAACCGTGTAGCTGCCGTCCCAGTTCGCCACCAGGACACGCACGGCGTCGCGAAGGATCATAGGTATTTCCTGACGAAGGCTGCGGTCTGGGGAAGGACGATCTCGGGCTCGCCCCGCAGACGGCACTCCAGGGCGAGGTAGCCGTCGTAGCCGACGGCGTCCAGCGTGGCCAGCTGCGCGCCCCAGTCGAGGTGGCCGGTGCCGGGCTGGTTCCTGTTGGACTCGCTGATCTGCATGTGGGCGAGGTAAGGGGCGGCCTCGGCCAGGGAGCGGCAGGGGTCGTCCTCCTCGATGTTCATGTGGTACGTGTCGCCGACGACCCTGATCGAGTCCATGGAGCAGTACGAGACGGCCTCGGCCAGCGTGTTGACCATGTGGTTCTCGTACCGGTTGAGCGGCTCCAGCATGATCAGCACGCCGTTGCGCTGCGCGTGCTCGCCGAGCACGCCCAGCGCCTCGGTCAGCACCTCGCGGTCCTCCTCGGGGCTGCGCGGCGGCTCGAACGGCGGCAGCCGGCGCGAGAACTGCCCCCAGGAGGCGGGCGTCATGACGCCGATGCCGCCCAGCTCACCGATCACCGAGAGCTGCGACCTGAGCTGCTGGATGGCGTCCTTGCGCTTGGCCGGGTCGAAGTCGCCGATGAAGTGCGGCATGTCCACGCAGACCGTCGGCATGACGACGCCGTCGGCCTTGGCCCGCTTGAGCTCGGTCAGGCGGCCCGCGAAGTGGAAATCGCCCTTGCCGCGCAGCTCGATCGCGTCGAACCCGGCATCGACCGCGAACGCGAACTTCTCCTGCAACGTGCGGCCGGGCAGAAGCTGCTCCTGTACGGCGAGCTTCACTGTCACTCCTCGAAGGTGAAGACGAGCTGGAGCACCTCGGACTGGTGCTTGTCGATCAGGTCGAAGGCCTCCGCGGCCCTCTCGACGGGGACGACGTGGCTGATCAGCTCGCCGACCTCGACCTGGCCCTCGTGCACGAGAGCCATGAACGTGCGCTGCAGGCGCTCGACGTCCCACCGGTGCGCCAGCCACGAGGCCACGCCGCCGATCTGGGAGGAGACGAGCTGGACCTGGTTGTGGTGGAACTCCTCGCCCAGCCGCAGCCCGACGCCGTCGCCCTGGTAGAACCCGGCGGCGACGACCCGGCCGCCCTTGCGCACGGTCCTGATGGCCTCGTGCAGGCCCTGGTGGGTGCCGCTCAGCTCGATGACGGTGTCGGCGCCCTCGATGCGCTTGCGCGTGTACTCGGCCACGGAGCCCGAGCGCACGTCGATCACCTCGGCCGCGCCGAACTTCCTGGCCAGCTCCAGCCGGTCGGGAATGGCGTCGGCCGCGAGCACCCTGGCGCCGCTCAGCACGGCCAGGCGGGTGGCCAGCAGCCCGATGACGCCCTGGCCGAAGATCGCGATCTGGTCGCCCAGATGCACGTCGGCGGCGTGTACGGCGTTGAGCGCGATGGCGCCCACACGGGCGAACACCCCGGTCAGCGGGTCGGCGCCGGGCGGCATCACGTGGCCGACGAGCTTCTCCGCCGGGACGACGGCCTCGGCGCGGTGGCCCCAGATGCCCCACACGATGCTGCCGACAGGGGGATCCGCGACGTCGGGCGCGGCCTCGACCACCTCGCCGACCTCCTGGTAGCCCCAGCCGGTCAGCGGATAGGCGTGCGTCTGGCCGTCGACGAAGAGCCGGCGCTCGGTGTCCCAGTGCCGGTTGAGATATGGATTTGTGCCGCGATAGGCGGTGAGCTCGGTGCCTGCCGAGACGCCGGAATAGATCGTACGGACTCGTACGGTGCCCGGCACCAGGTCGGCGGGCGACTCCAGGCTGACGCGGACACGGCCTGGCTCTTCAAAGGTGATGACGCGCATTCCCCAACACTTACGCTTATTGATCAAACAAAAGTCAAAGCTTTAGTACCTGTTTGCATACGATAGTTGCGCTCGTAACACTCATAAGTCTACGACTTCAGCCGGTAAGCGCTGCTGCAATTGGGGTTTCTGCCAGCGTGTCTTCCGGAAAGCGACCTTATCGGCAAAGCGGACTTAGCCGTACACCTGGGCTTTCTAGGGCGTGAGGCGACCTTCGGATGACCGAAATCACACGAAGTAGATCTTTTTGCAGTAGAAGATCCTGATCTGTGAGCGTAGGCACGGACTGGGTACAGACCGGTCTCGTTATCGACTACCGCACGTTGCCGGGATCTCGGCGAGGGTAAGGGCGGCATATCCCCTACCGGAGGAGCGTGCCATGCCGAAGAAGGTAACCGCCGTCCTCTCTGTCGCACTGCTGGTAGCCGCTTCGCTGGCGGCGTGCGGCGACGGCGGTCGCGAGTCGTCCGCGAGCAACCAGATCACCGTCTGGACCGAGGAGAACCTCAATGACCGGATGGCCGTGCAGAACCAGATCGTCGCCGAGTTCACCAGGAAGACCGGGATCAAGGTCAAGCTGGTCGGCGTGGCCGAGGACCAGTTCAGCCAGACCGTGACGGCCGCCGCCGCGGCCGGGGACCTGCCGGACGTGATCGGCGCGCTGCCGCTGTCGGCCGTGCGCGAGCTGGAGGCCAACGACCTGCTCGACACCGAGACGCCGGGCAAGGTCGTCGATCAGCTCGGCAGGGACTCGTTCTCGCCGCGGGCCCTGGAACTCGACAGCTCGGGGGGCAAGCTGCTCGCAGTGCCCAGTGACGGGTGGGCGCAGCTCATCCTCTACCGCAAGGACCTGTTCGAGAAGGCCGGGCTGCAGCCGCCCGACACGTACGTGCGGCTGGAGGCGGCGGCCGCCAAGCTCAACACGGGCGGGATCGCGGGCATCACGCTGGCCATCGCCCCCAAGGACTCGTTCACCGCGCAGAGCTTCGAGCACGTCGCGCTGGCGAACGGCTGCCAGCTGGTCGACAATTCCGGAAATGTCACCCTCGACTCCCCGCAGTGCGTGAGGGCGTTCGAGTTCTACGCGAAGCTGGCGAAGGACTACTCCGTCAAGGGCAAGCAGGACGTCGACTCCACCAGGGCCACCTACTTCTCCGGCAAGGCGGCCATGACGATCTGGTCGTCGTTCATCCTGGACGAGATGGCCGGCCTGCGTAAGGACGCGCTGCCGAGCTGCCAGGAGTGCCGCGCCGATCCGCAGTGGCTGGCCGAGCACACCGGGGTGGTCACGGCGCTGAAGGGGCCCGACGGGAGCGCGCCCGCGCAGTACGGCGAGATCGTCTCGTGGGCGGTCACCCGTGACGCCGCCAAGGACTCCGCGGCCAAGTTCGTGGCCTTCATGATGAACGAGGGTTACGAGCGCTGGATCGGCATGGCGCCGGAGGGCAAGTTCCCGACCCGCAAGGGCTTCGAGGACAAATGGAACAAGCTGCCCGCCGGGGTCGACTCCAAGAAGCCGCTGGCCGACATCTACCCCGCCGACGTGCTCGACGCCCTGCGCAAGAGCCCCGACACGTTCGCCCGCTGGGGCATCCCGCAGGGCCAGGGCAAGCTGGTCGGCGCCATCATGGGCGAGCTGCCCGTGCCCAAGGCGCTGAGCGCGGTCGTGGACGGCTCGCAGACCCCGCAGGCCGCCGCCACGCAGGCCAAGACCGACGTCGAGACGATCAAGCGCGGGATCCGCCAGTGACCCCCACCCTTCGGCAGCAGGAGGGGCGGGCCGGGCTGGCGCTCATCTCGCCCACGCTCGTCATCACGCTGGTCGTGGTGGTGCTGCCGCTGCTGTGGGCGATCATTCTGGCGTTCCAGGACGTGCGGCTGATCAACATCAGGCGGGCGGGCATCTTCGGGCACTACACGCTGGAGAACTTCTCGTACGTCGTCTCCGAGCCGGGCTTCTGGTCGTCCCTGGTCAACACGCTCGTCTACACCGTCGCGGGGACCGCGTTGTCGATCGCGATCGGGCTGGTGGCGGCGCTGGCCCTCCGGGACAGGTTCAAGGGGCGGACCCTGGTCAGGGCCTCGATCCTGATCCCGTACGTGGCGCCGGTCGTGGCCGTGGCGTTCCTGTGGGAGACGATGCTCAACCCCCAGTACGGCATCGTCAACACCTGGCTCAGCGAGCCGATCGCGTTCCTCACCCAGGCGAAGGGCGAGCTCCTCGGCGTGCAGGTGCCGGTCGCGCTGTTCACGGTGATCGCGTTCGAGGCGTGGCGGTATTTCCCGTTCGCGTTCCTGTTCATCCTGGCCAGGCTGCAGGCGCTGCCCGCCGAGCTGGACGAGGCGGCGGTGGTGGACGGGGCCACGCCGACCCAGCGGTTCCGGTACGTGATCATGCCGCAGCTCTGGCGGATCATCGCGCTGCTGTCGGTGCTGCGGTTCGTGTTCACGTTCACCAAATTCGACGACGTCTACCTGCTGACCGGCGGCGGGGCCGGCACCGAGGTGGTCAGCGTGCGGGTCTACAACTTCCTCACCGCGCGCGACGACATCGGCGCCTCGGCCGCGCAGGCGATCGTGCTGGCGGTCTTCCTGGTCGTGTTCCTGGCCATCTACCTGCGGTTCTTCGGCGGGGGTGAAGGTGAGCAGAGATAGGTTCGAGCGCGGCTTGTTCCGGGTGCTGAAGCCGCTGGTCATCGTGGTGCTCTTCCTGCTGACCGCGTTCCCCTTCTGCTACATGGTGATGCTGTCCGTACGCGACATCCAGGAGCTCATCCTGGACCCCGGCTCGCTCTGGCCGCGCAGCTTCACCCTGGACACGTACGTGGACGTGCTGACCAGGCAGGGCTTCCTGACCTTCCTCAGGAACAGCGCGATCGTGGCGGTCGGCTCGGTGGCGGTCACGCTGCTGATCTCGATCCCGGGCGCGTACGCGGTCGCCCGGCTGCGGTTCTTCGGGCGGCGGCAGGTGCACTTCCTATTCCTGGCGGTGTACCTGTTCCCGGCGATCGTGCTGGCCATCCCGCTGTTCGTGTTGTTCACGATGCTGGGACTGCGAGGGTCGCTTTTCGGGCTGATCGCCGTGTATATCGCGCAAACCGTGCCAGTCACGGTATACATGCTCCGCAACTACTTCGAGACCGTGCCGCAGAGCGTGGAAGAAGCGGCCGCGATCGACGGGTGCACGAGGCTGTCGACCATCTGGCGCGTGGTGCTGCCGCTGTCCAAGCCCGCGCTGATGGCCACCGGTCTGTACGCCTTCATGATCGCGTGGAACGAGTTCCTGTTCGCCCTGCTCTTCCTCGTGGAGAGGCGGGAGAGCTGGACGGTTTCCCTGGGGCTCTCTCAGCTGGCGGGCAGCATAGAGATCCCCACAACGGTCCTGATGGCAGGATCGGTGGTGCTGACGCTGCCCATCGTGATCGTGTTCTTCGCCAGCGAGCGACTGCTGACGGAGGGCCTCACGGCAGGAGCAGAGAAGGGATAGATCATGCTGACGGCAGGGCAGATCCTCCAGCTCATCCGCAATGGCACCTGCCGTACCCGCAAGGAGCTCATCGAGTACACCGGGCTGTCCCGATCGACGATCACCGATCGGGTCGACCGGCTCATCGACGCCGGATACATCCACGAGTCCGGCGTCGGCACCTCCGGGGGCGGGCGACCGCCCTCGGTGCTCGACGTGGACGCCACCAGGCGCCTGATGCTGGTGGCCGACCTGGGCGCCACCCACGCCAGGGTCGCGCTCACCGACCTCGCCGCCCGGCCCATCGCCGAGGAGAGCACCGAGATGCGCATCGAGCTCGGGCCCGAGGCCGTCCTGTCGTGGGTGCGGCAGGCGTTCCAGCGGATGCTCGACAGGACCGGGCGGCCGGCGAGCGAGGTGTGCGGCATCGGGCTCGACGTGCCCGGCTCGGTGGACCACGCCACCGGGCGGGTGATCAGGTCGTTCCTCATGCCGGGGTGGGACGACTATCCGCTGGGCGGGGCGATCGGAGAGACGTACGACGTGCCCATCCTGGTCGAGAACGACGCCAACGCGATGGCGCTGGGCGAGTGGTGGTCGTCGTGGCGGGACACGGACTCGCTGATCCTCATCAAGGTGTCGACCGGCATCGGCACCGGCATCGTTCTCGACGGGCAGATTTATCGGGGAGTGGAGGACGCCGCCGGAAACATCGGGCACGTGCGGCTGCGCGAGACCGACGACCGGGTGTGCACGTGCGGTTCCCGCGGTTGCGTGGCCTCGCTGGCCAGCGGCCACGCCCTCGCCGTCGACCTGGGCCAGGAGTCCAGCCGCGACCTGGTGCGCCTCGTGCAGGCGGGCGACCCCGAGGCCATCGCGCGCACCCAGGAAGCGGGCCGCACGCTGGGCATCGTGCTGGCCACCGCGGTCAGCCTGCTCAACCCCGGCGTGCTGGTGCTGGCCGGGGACATGGCGGAGACCAGGGAGCACTACCTGACGGGCATCAGGGAGATCGTCTACCGCCGCAGCCTGCCGTACACGACCAGGAATCTGGAGATCGTCACCACCTCGCTGGGGGACCGGGCGGGGATCGTGGGGATGGCGGTGATCGTCATGGAGCACGTGCTCTCCCCCGCCTCCGTGGACGCCGCCCTGGCCGCCCGTACGGACGCGGCGAGCTGACCGGTCAGCCGAGTGCGCGTCGCAGGATCTCCGGCGCCTGCACGAGCGAGGGGCCGTACCAGGTGAGCAGGCGCCCGCTGACCAGCGCGCAGGCGAGCCCGGGGAAGCACTCAGGGCCGTCGGTCTCCGAGAACGCGTAGGGCTCGTCGGGCAGCACCACCAGGTCGGGCCGCCGCTCGACCAGCTCGGGCAGCGGGATCTTGGGGTAGCGCTCCCCGTGGCCGGCGTAGAGGTTGTCCACGCCGAGGTTCCTGAGCACGTCGCCGGTGAACGTGTCGCGCCCCACCACCATCCACGGCCGCCGCCAGATCGGGACGATCGCCGTCCTCCTCGGCCCTTCCACAGGCGCGCGCCACGCCTGCTCCGCCGCGTCCAGCCACCCAGGACGTCCGGTACGGCACGCCAGCCGGAACATGCGATCCAGCGAGGCGAACGCCTCCTCGAGGGTCTCGATCCTCGTCACCCAGACCGCGATGCCCGACTCGCGCAGGGCCTCGATGTCGGGCGCCCGGTTCTCCTCGGCGTTGGCCAGGACCACGTCGGGCCTGAGCCGCCTGATCGCGGCCAGGTCCGGGTTCTTGGTGCCCTTGACCCTGGCCACGTCGAGTCCGGCGGGGTGCGAGCACCAGTCGGTCGCTCCCACCAGCGCCTCCGGCACGGTCGCCGCCACCGACTCGGTCAGCGAGGGCACCAGAGACACGATCCGCCGCACGGTATCGGGAATCTTCACAGGCACACCGGTATCGTCCACAGCTAGATTCAACCGAATGTCGGCCGGTATCCGTAGAATCCAGGTCGAAGATCGTTAACTCTTGATCGGGGGAATGACGGTTGGAGAGCGAGTCACCAGCCTTCGATCCGCGCACGCCGAACGTTGCCCGGCTCTACGACTACTTCCTGGGCGGCAAGAACCACTTCCCGGCCGACCGGGCGGTGGGGGCGAAGATCCTCGAGGTGGCTCCCGAGTTACGAGCGGCGGTCAGGGCCAACCGGGCGTTCGTGCGGCGGGCGGTGCGTTTCCTCGCCGAGTCCGGCATCACGCAGTTCCTCGACATCGGCACGGGGCTGCCGACCCAGGACAACGTGCACGCGGTGGCCAGGAAGATCGCCCCCGAGGCCAGGGTGGTCTACGTCGATCGTGATCCCGTGGTGCTCGTGCACGCCAGGGCGCTGCTGGCCGGGCGGTCCGGCACGGCGGCGGTGGACGGCGATCTCCGCGAGCCCGACAGGATCCTGAAAAATCATGACGTGACGGAGGCGATCGACTTCGACCGCCCCGTGGGCGTGCTGCTGACGGCGGTCATGCATTACGTCAGCGACTCCGACCGGCCCCACGAGATCGTCGCGAGCCTGCGCGACGCCCTGGCCCCCGGCAGCCACCTCATCATGTCCCACGCCACCAGCGACGCCCGCGCCCAGGCGATGGAGACGATCGCCGAGGTCTACGAGAGCACCAACATCCCGCTCACGTTCCGGAGCCGCGAGCGGATCGCGGGGCTGCTCGAAGGGTTCGAGCTGGTCGATCCGGGCCTCGTCTGGCTGCCCGAATGGCGTCCTGACCAGGCCGACACGATCGACTTCGTGGACGGCCCCGAGTCGTCGCTGATCTTCTGCGGCGTCGGCAGGAAGGGCTGAGCTCATGGACATCGGGCTGGCCGTCCCCCAGTTCGGCAGGTTCGCCGCGCTGCCGAGCGTGTTGCGGGTGGCGCGGGAGGCCGACTCCATGGGGTTCGCCGGTCTGTGGGCGGGCGACCGGCTGATGACGCCGCTGCGGCCGAAGGACCGTTATCCGGGGGGCGAATTCCCGGAGGCGTACCGGGTGTTCCTGGATCCGTTCGCGGTGTTGTCGGTGGCCGCCTCGGCGACCTCGTCCGTACGGCTGGGCACGAGCGCGCTGAACGCCTGCTGGTATCCCCCCGTGGTCCTGGCCCGCTCGCTCAGCACGATCGACCACCTCAGCGGCGGGCGGCTCGTCGCCGGCCTCGGGCTGGGCTGGTCGTCCGACGAGTACGCCGCCGCAGGAGTGCCGTGGCGGGGTCGGGGGGCACGCTATGACGCCACCCTGGACGCGCTGGAGGCGATCTGGGGCACCGACCCTGTGTCGTTCGAGCACGAGTTGTGGACGATCGCGCCCAGCCACATCGAGCCCAAGCCCGCCCGCCGGCCGCCGCTCTATCTGGCCGGGTTCACCGAGCCCGCGCTGCGCCGCATCGGCCGCCGGGCCGACGGCTGGCTTACGGCGACGCTCCCGCTATCCCTGCTCACCTCGATGTGGCGGACGGTCTGCCGGAGCGCCGAGGAGGCCGGGCGCGATCCCGCCGGGTTGCGCATGGTGCTGCGTGCCAACCCGGTCATCACCGATCAGGGGTCTCCGCCGAGGAGCGGCACGGTCGCCCAGATCAGCGCGTACCTCGCCGCCGCGGCGGAGGCCGGGGTCCACGAGATCATCCTGGACCTCCAGCACACCGCCATGAGCGACCAGCACCTGCTGGACCTGGCCGGCGACTTCAAGACTCGCTTGAGCGCCGCGCCGTGACCTACTTGAGCGCGGCCAGCGCGGCCTCGTAGTCGGGCTCCTGCGTGATCTCCGGCACCAGCTCGGAGTAGACCACGTTGTTGTCACCGTCGAGCACGACCACGGCACGCGCGGCCAGCCCCGCCAGCGGCCCCGACTCCTGCGCCACACCGTAGTCGGCCAGGAACTCGCGGCCCCGCATGAGCGAGAGCATGGTCACGTTGTCGAGCCCCTCGGCGCCGCAGAACCGCTTCTGCGCGAACGGCAGGTCGGCGGAGACGCAGAGCACGGCCACGTCGGGGTGCTCGGCGGCCACCTGGTTGAAGCGGCGCACGGAGGCGGCGCAGACGCCGGTGTCGACGCTCGGGAAGATGTTGAGCACCTTGGTCTGCTGGCCGAAGTCCGCCAGCGACCGCTCGGCGAGGTCGCCGCCCACCAGCTTGAACGCGGGCGCGCTGTCGCCGGCCTTCGGGAAGGTGCCGCCTACGGTGATGGGGTTGCCCTTGAAAGTGACGTCGGACATGAAAGCCTCCTGGTTAGCGATGTTCCCGCCCCGTGATCCTATCCGCGCCGCCCGTCCACCCCACGGCCCGCCCGCGTGTCCCGGCACGCCCTGGCGGGGGACTCGTCAGACGTTACGGCGGTACTGGCCGCCCGCCTCGAACAGCGCCTCGGTGATCTGGCCGAGCGAGCAGTGGCGGGCCGCCTCCATCAGCACCTCGAACGCGTTCCCGTCCGACATCGCCACCTCGCGCAGCCGGGCGAGCTGGGCGGGGGCCTCGGAGCGGTTGCGCTCGTGGAAGGCCTGCAGGCGGTCCAGCTGGGAGCGCTTCTCCTCCTCGGTGCCCCTGGCCAGCTCCAGCTTGCGCTCGGGTTGCTGCTCGTCCCCGTTGCGGAACGAGTTGACCCCGATGATGGGCAGCGAGCCGTCGTGCTTGCGCATCTCGTACAGCATGGACTCGTCCTGGATCTTGCCGCGCTGGTAGCCGGTCTCCATCGCGCCCAGCACGCCGCCCCGGTCCGACAGCCGTTCGAACTCGCCGAGCACCGCCTCCTCCACCAGGTCCGTCAGCTCCTCGACGATGAACGAGCCCTGCAGCGGGTTCTCGTTCTTCGCCAGGCCCCATTCCCGGTTGATGATGAGCTGGATCGCCATCGCCCTGCGCACCGACTCGGCCGACGGAGTGGTCACGGCCTCGTCGAAGGCGTTGGTGTGCAGGCTGTTGCAGTTGTCGTAGATGGCGATCAGGGCCTGGAGGGTGGTGCGGATGTCGTTGAAGTTCATCTCCTGGGCGTGCAGGGACCTGCCCGAGGTCTGGATGTGGTACTTCAGCTTCTGCGAGCGCTCGCCGGCGCCGTACCGCTCCCTCATGGCCACCGCCCAGATGCGGCGGGCCACCCGCCCGAGCACGCTGTACTCGGGGTCCATGCCGTTGGAGAAGAAGAACGACAGGTTCGGGGCGAAGTCGTCGATCTTCATGCCCCTGGCCAGGTACGCCTCCACGTACGTGAAGCCGTTGGCCAGGGTGAAGGCGAGCTGGCTGATCGGGTTGGCCCCCGCCTCGGCGATGTGGTAGCCGGAGATCGAGACCGAGTAGAAGTTGCGCACGCCGTTCTTGATGAACCACTCCTGGATGTCGGCCATCATCCTGAGCGAGAACTCGGTGGAGAAGATGCAGGTGTTCTGGCCCTGGTCCTCCTTGAGGATGTCGGCCTGGACGGTGCCCCTGACCGTGGCCAGCGTCCTCGCGCGCAGCTCGGCGGCCTCCCCGGCCGACGGCGCGCGCCCCTGCTCCGCCTGGAAGCGGTCGAGGGCCTGGTCGACGGCGGTGTTGAGGTAGTAGGCCAGGATCGTGGGCGCGGGGCCGTTGATGGTCATGGACACGGACGTGTTGGGCGCCGACAGGTCGAACCCGTCATAGAGCACCTTCATGTCGTCGAGCGTCGCGATGGAGACCCCTGAGGTGCCGACCTTTCCGTAAATGTCGGGCCGGAGGTCCGGGTCGTGGCCGTACAGCGTCACCGAGTCGAACGCCGTGGACAGCCTGGTCGCCGGCTGGCCCTCGGACAGCAGCTTGAAGCGCCTGTTGGTGCGGAACGGGTCGCCCTCCCCCGCGAACATCCTGGTCGGGTCCTCGTCCTCACGCTTGAACGGGAACACCCCGGCGGTGAACGGGAACGTGCCCGGGAGGTTCTCACCGCGCAGGAACCGCAGCAGGTCGCCGTGGTCGCTGTAGCGGGGCAGGGCCACGCGCGGGATGCGGTTCCCCGACAGGGTCTCGCGCCAGAGCGGGGTGTGGATCTCGCGGTCGCGGACCTTCACCACCAGTTCGTCGGCGGTGTAGCGCTCCTTGACGGCCGGCCAGGTGTCGAGCAGGGCCCGGCTCTCGTCGGTGAGCTCCCGGTCCGCCTGTGACTCCAGCTCCTCCAGCCGTGCGTCGTCCAGGAGGGCGCGCACGGCGGCGAGCTGCTGGCGGCGGCGGGCGATCTCGGCCTGGGCGAGCGTCTCCGCGTGATACGCGCGCACGGTCTCGGCGATGTCGGCCAGGTAGCGGACCCTGGCCGGCGGGACGATGGCGGCCGAGGCCTGCGAGGTGCGCCCGGACACCTTGGGCAGCAGGCCGGGCCCCGAGTCGGCCAGCAGGAGGGGCTTGATGTGCTGGTAGAGGGCGGTGACCCCGGCGTCGTTGTAGCGGGCGGCGATGGTGCCGAAGACCGGCATGTCCTCCGGCCTGGCGCCGAAGGCCTCGCGGTTGCGTACGAGCTGGCGGCGCACGTCACGCAGGGCGTCCTCCGCGCCGCGCCGCTCGTACTTGTTGATCACCACGGCCTCGGCGAAGTCGAGCATGTCGATCTTCTCGAGCTGCGAGGCCGCGCCGAACTCGGGCGTCATCACGTATACCGGCACGTCCACGTGGGGGACGATCCCGGCGTCGCCCTGGCCGATGCCGGGCGTCTCGACGATCAGCAGGTCGTGGCCCGCGGCCCGGCAGGCGATGATCACGTCGTCGAGGCAGGCGGGCACCTCGCTGGCGGCGCCCCTGGTGGCCAGGGAGCGGAAGTAGGTCTGGGGGCCCAGGCTGTTCATCCTGATGCGGTCGCCGAGCAGCGCGCCGCCGCCGCGCCTGCGGGTGGGGTCGATCGCGATGATCGCGATGCGCAGCTTGTCGTCGTTGTCGACGCGGAACCTGCGTACGAGCTCGTCGGTCAGCGAGGACTTGCCCGAGCCGCCGGTGCCCGTGACGCCGAGCACGGGGGCGCGCTTCTCGGTGGCGGCGGCTCTGAGGCCCTCGACCAGCTCGGCGGGCGCGCGGCCCGACTCGATGAGGGTGATCGCCCGGGCCAGCGCCGTCTGGTCACCCGAGACCACGGCCTCGACCGACGGCGGGCCGTCCAGCTCGATGTCGCAGTCCTCGATCAGCTGGTTGATCATGCCGGGGAGCCCGTACTTCTGGCCGTCCTCGGGCGAGAAGATGCGGGTGACGCCGCGAGAGTGCAGCAGCTCGATCTCCTCGGGGACGATCACTCCCCCGCCGCCGCCGTACACCTTGACGTGCCCGGCCCCGCGCTCGCGCAGCAGCTCCACCAGATACGTGAAGAACTCCACGTGCCCGCCCTGGTAGGAGCTGATCGCCACGCCCTGGACGTCCTCCTGGATGGCGGCGGTGACGATCTCGTCGACCGAGCGGTTGTGCCCGAGATGGATGACCTCGGCGCCCTGCGACTGGAGGATGCGCCGCATGATGTTGATCGCCGCGTCGTGGCCGTCGAACAGGGCCGCGGCGGTCACGAAGCGCACTGGGTGTTCCGGGACGTGCACGCCTTTTCACTCCTTCGTGAGGGCTCTCCCTCGAAGATACTAGGACGTCCAACTATTTCGATAGTATGACGTCCTACTATTTGCCGTGTCCGTCTGGGGTAGGGAGCTCCAGGGGGTGAGGCCGAATGCGTGCGCTGACGTTCGCGCCGGGCAGGAAAGGGACGCTCGCCGTCGAGGAGGTGCCCGACCCTGTGCCGGGCAAGGGCCAGCTGCTCGTCCAGGGGCTCGCCCTGGGCGTCTGCGGGACCGACAGGGAGCTGGCGACGGCCGAGTACGGCTGGCCGCCGCCCGGCAGGGAGCGGATGGTCATCGGGCACGAGTCGCTCGGCCGGGTGCTGGAGGTGCCGGAGGGGTCCGCGTTCTCACCGGGCGACCTGGTCGTGGGCGTGGTGCGACGGCCCGACCCCGTGCCGTGCGGGGCGTGCTTGCGGGGCGAGTTCGACATGTGCCGCAACGGCCGCTACACCGAGCGGGGCATCAAGCAGCTCGACGGGTACGCCTCCCAGCGCTGGACCGTCGAGGCCGGGTACGCCGTGCGGCTGGATCGTGCGCTGGAGAGCGTCGGCATGCTGGTCGAGCCCGCCTCCGTGGTCGCCAAGGCGTGGGAGCAGATCGAGCGGATCGGGTCGCGGACCTGGTTCGAGCCCCGGACGCTGCTGGTCACCGGCGCGGGGCCGGTCGGGCTGCTGGCGGCGCTGATGGGGCGGCAGCGGGGACTGGAGGTGCACGTGATCGACCGCGCCCCGGAAGGGCTCAAGTCCCAGCTGGTGGAGGACCTTGGGGGGACCTACCACTCCGCGACGTCGCTGAAGGCGTTCGGCTCCGACAAGCCGGACATCATCATCGAGTGCACGGGGGCCGGTGCGCTCGTCATCGACGCCATGATCGGCACGACCGCCGCGGGCATCGTCTGCCTGGCCGGCCTCGCACCCGGCGGGCGTACGCACCGGGTGGACGCGGGGGTGATCAACCGGGACATCGTGCTGGAGAACGACGTGGTCTTCGGCACCGTGAACGCGAACCTGCGGCACTACCGGGACGCCGCCGTCGCCCTGGCCAAGGCCGATTCCGGGTGGCTGGAGCGGCTCATCACCCGGCGGGTCCCGCTGTCCCGCGCCCCTGAGGCCTTCGAGCCCGGCGACGACGTCAAGGTGGTCATCGACCTCACGAGCTGACCGCCTTCGCCGCGGGAGCGTTGAGTTGTCCCGCGTCAGCCGGGCTCGTAGGGCTTGCGTCTCGTCGGGGTCGGACGCCTGGTCGCCGCGGTGGCCGAGCCCGCCGGCACGCGTGTTCTGGCAGGGCGGGCCGAGGGCGGCGGGGTGGCAGGCGACTTGGCCTGCGCGTTCACGGAGGGCGGCGGGGTGGCGCGCGGTTTGGCCCGCGTGTTCGCGGAGGGCGACGGCCTGCCGCGGGCGGCTGCCCGGTCGTTGCCGGAGGGCGTTCGCGGGCGGGTTGGCGCGTTCCAGGGCAGCCAGGAAAGGCGGCGGTGGGTGCCGCGGCGGCGGCCGGAGATGCGGAAGGAGAGGACGACGGTCATGAGCACCATCGCGGTCAGCAGCGCGGGCGGCGTGCCCAAGAAGTCCAGCGGCGACCCGTGCCCCGGCTCCGAGCGCGGCGCCGGCACGAAGGGCCATTCGGTCGAGCGGATCTCGTCCGGCCTGTCAGCCTCGGCCTTGACCAGGCGCGGGATGCCGTACCCCACGACCTTGTCGGTCTCCCTGGTCTTGCGCTTGAGATGGATCCGGTCCACGTTCGCCTCGATCGTGTGGATCTTCGAGCCGCTGACGCGCTCCACGATCCCGACGTGGTCGATGCCCTTGTAGCTCTTGCCGCCCCGCCAGTCGAAGAAGACCAGCGCTCCCGGCTCGGGTTTCTGGGTCCACGCCCCCTGCTGGATGAACCAGGCGGCATGGGAGGGCGTCCAGGCGAACTCGCCCACGTACTGGCTGATGCCGGCCTTGTCCGCGGCCCAGGCGATGAACATGTCGCACCACGGCGCGTCGCGGTACTGGGTGTCTTGGACGCGATCCGCGTACCACTGGCCGAACTTGGTGAACTGGCCGCTCTTCTCCTTGTAGCCGAGTTCCTGCCGCACCGTCTTCAGCAGCTCGTCCGCGATCGGGTCCAGGGTGACTCCTCCCAGATAACCGACGAATCACGATGGACTGTAGTAGTGCCATCGCGGGATTGCGCGAATCACCCAGAAAGTGTCGTGGTATGAGCTGAAATTTCGGGTTTGTGACTGGTGAGACTGGCGGGACTGACTACTAAGCTTGTTAGGAGCCGGCGCCCACCCTGTAGACGGCCGCCTCACCTGCGCCCGGCGCGACGACGTCGGCAACGATCACGGTCACGTTGTCCGGCGAGCCGCCCTCGTTGGCCAGATCGATCAACCGCTGGACGGCCGCGCCCGGGTCTGCAACCGTGGTCAGCACCTCATGCAGAACTTCGGGACCGAGCACGGTCGTGAGGCCGTCGGAGCAGAGGAGATAGCGATCGTCAGGCTCGGCTTCGCGCAGCGCCATGTCAGGCTCGGCCCTGCCCTCGCTGCCCAGCACACGCAGCACCATCGAACGCCGGGGGTGCACGGCGGCTTGATCCTCCGTTATCCGGCCTTCGTCCACCATCGACTGCACAAGTGTGTGATCCTTGGTCATCTGGTAGAGAGCGCCATCGCGAAGCAAATATCCGCGGGAGTCACCCAGATGAGCCAGGGCGAACCGGTAGCCGTCCCACAACATGGCGGTCACCGTGGTCCCCATCCCCCTGCGCGCGGGGTCGATGTCGGCCAGCTCGACCAGCCGACGCGCCGCCTCGTGCACGGCGCCCTCCAGCGCCGCCTCGAGGTCCGCGCCCGTCTCGGGAAGCGTGGCATCCAGCTCTCGCATGACGGCGATCGCCGCCGAGCTCGCCAGCTCGCCGGCGGCGTGTCCGCCCATCCCGTCAGCCACCACGAGCAACCGGCCACTCGCATAGCCGGAATCCTCGTTCTGCTCCCTGCGGCGGCCCACGTCTGATCCGGCGGCATAGCGGATGTTGTGCTTCATACCTTGCAGTAAATCATTGGTTGAAAGACTTCACAAGCAGATGCGCTGAAGACTCCTGTGAACTACTGTGGGCTCCATGAGCCACGACCCGACCGTCAACGCCGGGGACATCGCCCGGCTCGCAGGCGTCGGGCGTGCCGCGGTGAGCAACTGGCGCCGTCGCCACGACGACTTTCCCGACCCCATCGGCGGCACGGCCAACCAGCCGCTCTTCTCGCTGCGACAGGTCGAGTCCTGGCTGCGCCGCTATGGGAAGTCCTACCAGGTCTCCCTGGGAGATCGGGTGTGGCAACGCATGAAAGCCGCGGGCGATTTGCGCCTGGGCGAGCTGGTGGCCCGGGCAGGCGCCCTGCTGACCAGCCAGGCTGACGCTCTGAACAGCGGGCCGATCCGCGCCGATGCGCGGATGGGCGACGGAGGCACCCCGGGCGTGGCGCGGTCCGTTGGCGAGGGTGAGCCGGGCGAAGGCGCGCAGGCGGCCGGGCAGGACCTCGATCCGGAGTTGGCGGAGCTCGTGCTGGAGCTGGCCGAGCAGCATGGCGCGCTGACCGCGTACGAGTTCCTGTGCGAGCGTTACCTCGAGGCGCACTCCCGGCAACTCTCCGTGACCCGTGAGGACGTGGCCGGGCTCATGGTCAAGCTCGTACGCCCGGGCTCCGCCACGATCCTCGACCCGGCCTGCGGCGTCGGCACGCTGCTCCTCGCTCCCGCCCAGGCGGAGCCGGGCACGGTCAAGGTGCTCGGGCAGGAGCTCAGCGAGACCTCGGCGGCCATCACCGCCTCCAGGCTCCGGCTCCGCGGCGTCGAGGCCACGGTCGTGGCCGGCGACTCGATGCGCCATGACGCCTTCGCCGGCGAGAAGGCCGACGGCGTGGTGTGCGACCCGCCGTTCAACGAGCGGGCCTGGGGCTACGAGGAGCTGACCGGCGACCCGCGCTGGGAGTACGGCCTGCCGCCGCGCGGCGAGCCGGAGCTGGCCTGGGTCCAGCACTGCCTCACCCACGTCAAGCCGCGCGGCCTGGTCGCCATCCTCATGCCGCCGGCCGCGGCCAGCCGCAAGGCGGGCCGCCGCATCCGCGCCAACCTCCTGCGCGCGGGCGCCCTGCGTGCCGTCATCGCGCTGCCGGGGTCGGACCTCTGGCTGCTGCGCCGCCCGGCGGCCGGCGAGCGGCCGCCGTCCGACGTGCTCATCCTCGACGCCACCGACGACCTCGGGAGCGTCGAGCCGGCCTGGCAGGCATACCTGGAGGACCGTTCCGACCAGACCGTACGCATCATCGACCTGCTGGCAGACGAGGTCGACATGACCCCGGCCCGCCACCAGCGGCGCGACGACGTCGGCAAGGCGTACGCCGAGGCCCGCGACCGCTTCCTGGCCGCCGCGGCGGCGCCGCCCGACCTGAAGGTCCTGGAGCAGCCGCTCGACCAGCCCGCCACCACGCTGGGCGACCTCATCAAGGAGGGCCTGGTGACCACGTCGCAGGCCCCGCCCAAGATGGCCGCCGACGGCGGCGACGTGCCGGTGCTCACCTCCGACGACGTGCTCAACGGCACCCCGCCGTCCGGCTTCACCACCATGCAGCAGGGCCTGATCGCGATCCACCCTGGCGACGTGGTGGCCTCCTACTCCAGCGTGCGGGTGATGGCCGACGGGGGCGCGATGCTCGGCCCCCACCTGACCCTCTACCGGGTGGACGCGCGCAGGCTGGATCCCGACTTCCTGGCCGGCTTCCTGCGGGCCGCGGGCGGCCGGGTGACCACCGGCTCCAGCAGGTTCGACGTGCGCCGCACCCGGCTGCCGCGCCTGTCGCTGACGGAGCAGAAGGCGTACGGCGAGGCCTTCCGGCAGCTCGCCGTCCTGGAGGACGCCATCCGCGAGACCTCGACGCTGGGGCAGACGCTGATCCGGCTGGGCCTCGACGGCCTCGCCGACGGCCACCTGCACCCGCCTGCTCATGGCCTTGCTCCATGAGGCCATGAGCAGGCGACGGCACTCCCTCGCCTGACGGTGTAGTTTTTTCCCGAAGGCTGCTGGGAGGGGCGGAATGGTCATCGGCGACCGCTATGAGCTCGACGACCTCCCCCTCGGGCAAGGTGGCATGGGCGCCGTCTACGCGGGCCACGACCGCCACCTCGACCGCCGGGTCGCGGTGAAGCTGCTCAGGCTGCCGAGCGGGCCGGATCACGAGCTGGAGCGCAGGTTCATCCGCGAGGCCCGCATCCTGGCCAGGCTGGAGCATCCGGGCGCCCCGGTCCTCTACGACTTCGGCACGCACGAGCAGCGGCTCTACCAGGTGATGCAGTTCATCGAGGGCGTCACGGTGGCCGACGTCGTCAGCGAGCACGGCCCGCTGCCCGTGTCGTGGGCCGCCGCGATCGCCGCCCAAGCGTGTGCCGTGCTGTCGGCGGCCCACACGCTGGCGATCTGTCACCGCGACCTCAAGCCGACGAACCTCATGCTCTGCCCGGACGGCAGCGTGAAGGTGCTCGACTTCGGGCTGGCCATGCTGCGTGACGCGGACGTCACCACGTTCACCAGGATCGGGCAGATCCTGGGCACTCCCGCGTACATGGCTCCGGAGCAGATCCAGCACGGCGTCGCCGAGCCGCGCAGCGACCTCTACTCGCTGGGCTGCGTCCTGCACGAGATGCTGACCGGCCGCCAGCTGTTCACCGGCCCCACCGACTACGTGGTCTTCGAGAAGCAGGTCAAGGAGCGCCCGCCGGCCATCCCGGGGCTGCCGAACGAGCTGAGCGCGCTGCTGTCGCAGTTGCTGGAGAAGCTGCCGGACGACCGACCCGCCGACGCGAACGAGCTGTACGAGCGGCTCGACCCGCTCGCGGTGGAGCTGCCCGTGCTGCCCGGTTTCCTCACCGAGGCCCCGAGCCCTGGCCGCATGTACGCCCGCATGGCGGGCCGCGCGCTCAACGCCTGAGGTTTCTTCGGGAACCCCGGTAGATTTTTGCCGTGCTCTCCCCCTTGGTGATGTCATGAGGCGCCCGACCCTCGAGGCGGTCGCCGCCCGGGCGGGTGTCTCGCGGGCCACCGCATCCCGGGTCGTCAACGGCCAGACGACGGTGGCGCCCCACATTCGCGACGCCGTGCAGCGCGCGATCGACGAACTGGGCTACGTGCCCAACTCGGCCGCGCGCAGCCTGGTCACCCAGCGCACCGACTCGATCGCCCTGGTCGTCAGCGAGCCGGGCACCCGGGTCTTCTCCGAGGACCCGATGTTCTCCACGGCGATCAGGTCGGCGTCGATGGAGCTCGAAACGGTGAACAAGCAGGTCGTGCTGATGCTGGCCTCCTCCGCCGACAGCCACGCCCGCGTGGAGCGCTACATCGCGGGCGGCCACGTCGACGGGGTCATGCTGATCTCCATGCACGGCGCCGACCCCCTGCCGTCCGCGCTCTCGCGCCTGCGCGTCCCCGTGGTCTCGTACGGCCGGCCGGCCGTCCCGGTGGACATCCCGTACGTCGACAACGACAACGTGGGCGGGGCGGAGACCGGGGTCCGGCACCTGGTGGAGTCGGGACGCCGGAGGATCGCCACGATCGCGGGCCCGCAGGACATGATCGGCGGCCAGGACCGGCTGGCCGGCTACCGCAACGTGCTGCGCGACTCCGACCTCCGCTCGAGCGTCGCGGTCGGCGACTTCACGAGGGAGTCGGGCGCGGTCGCGATGCGGCAGCTCCTCCGCGACGATCCCGGCCTGGACGCCGTCTTCGTGGCCAACGACCTGATGGCGGTCGGTGCCCTGCAGTCGCTCCGCCAGGCCGGGCGCCGGGTGCCCGACGACGTGGCCGTGGTGGGCTTCGACAACATCGAGGCGGCGAAATACACCGAGCCGCCGCTGACGACGCTCCGGCACCCGGTGGCCGAGCAGGCGGCGGCCATGGTCCGGCTCCTGCTCAGCCTGTTCGAGGGCGGGCCGGCGGATCCGGTGATCATGCCGACGGAGCTCGTGCTCCGGGAGTCGGCCTGACGGTGGTCGTCAGACCGGGACCACGCCGCCGCGCGGGCCGAGGAAGTAGCCGCCGGTGACGTCCAGGACGTGACCGGTGATCCACCGGGACTCCTCGCGCGCGATCAGTGCCACGGCGTCCGCGATGTCCTGGGGGCGGCCGATGCGGCCGAGCGCGGTGACCTCGGTGACCGAGCGCTCGCCGGTGCCGTCGTCCTCGCGGAGCCAGGCGTTCATGTCCGTCTCCGTGACGCCCGGGGAGACGGTGTTCACGGTGATGTTCCGGTCGCCGAGGATGGGCGCCAGGCTGAAACTCAGCGTGTCGAGCGCCCCCTTGGTCATCGAGTAGACGAGGTCGGGGAGGGCGATGCGGACGACGGCGGAGGAGATGTTGATGATCCGGCCGCCGTCGTTCAGCTGCGGAAGGGCGCGCTCGATGATGAAGTACGGCGCCCGCACGTTCACCGCGAAGACCCGGTCGAACTGCTCCTCGGTCACCGTGCCCAGCACCCCGCCCAGGATGGCGGCGTTGTTGACCAGGATGTCCAGCCGCTCCCCCTGGATGCCCTCGAACAACGCGTCCACGCCGTCCTCGAACGCGGCCTTGACCGCGTACGCCTGCCCGCCCGCGCCCTCGATCGCGGCTACCGTCTCCTTGGCCAGGTCGTCGTTGCTGGCGTAGTGGACGATCACCCGGGCGCCGTCGGCGGCCAGCCGCTCGGCGACGGCGCGTCCGATGCCGCGCGAGGCTCCGGTTACCAATGCGGTCTTGCCTGACAAATCTCTCATGCGTTTCATCCTGGATCCCGGCTCTCCCGCCCGTCCAAGACCGGTTGTTATAGCTTTTTGCTATGGATGCCCATATTCGGGATCTCAGGTATTTCGTGGCGGTCGCCGAGGAACTGAGCTTCACCCGGGCGGCGGAGCGGCTGTTCATCTCGCAGCCATCGCTGAGCAGGCAGATCAGGCAGCTGGAGGTGTCCATGCGGACCAGGCTGTTCGAGCGCGACCGCCGTACCGTGACGTTGACGGCGGCGGGGGCGGCGCTGCTGCCGGAGGCGCGGCGCATCATCGAGCAGTGGGAGGGCGCGCAGCGGGCGGTGGCGGCGGCACGCGAGGACCGGACGCTGGTGGTCGGGTTCCAGACGCGCATCGGGCGCGGGCTCGTGCCGTCCATCTCGCGTGCGCTGCCCGGCTGGGATCTGCGCTTCCGTCAGGTGGCGTGGAGCGATCCCACCGTCGGGCTGGGTGACGGGCAGGTCGACGTGTCCGTCGCGTGGCTGCCCATGCCCGGCCACGGCGAGTACGAGTGGACGGTGGTGAGCACGGAGGCGCGCTGGGTGGCGCTGCCCGCGGGCCATCCGCTGGCCGCGCGCCCCGAGATCACGCTCGCCGACCTGGCCGAGGAGCCGTTCGTGGCGATGCCGGCCTCGGCCGGGCCCATGCGGGACTTCTGGCTGGCCGGCGACCAGCGGTCGGAGCCGGCGGTCGTGGGGGCGGAGGCGGAGACGGCCGAGGAGGCGTTCGAGCTGGTCGCGGCCGGGCGGGCCGTGGTGCTGGTCTCGGCCGGGAACGCCGAGCTCTACCGGCGCGACGACGTGGTCAGCAGGCCGGTCGCGGGGTTGCCGCCGAGCAGGCTCGCCATCGTCTGGCGGCGGAGCGACCGGCGGCAGGCCGTGCGGACGCTGGTGGAGGCGTTCGTCAAGTGCATGTGCGCCACCTGAGCGGCCTATGTTGACACCGTATACCTCACTGTTTACGGTGTATACATGGCGATCAAACTGGGGGCGCTGGTTTTATCGGCGGTGCTCTTCTATTTCGGTACGGGTTTCGCGCCGGTTCCGGCGTTGACCTGGTTGGCTCCGCTGCCGGTGCTGCTGCTGGCGCCGCGGGTGAGCGGGAAGGCGACCTTCACCGTCGCCTTCCTGGCGTACCTGCTGGGGCTGACGAACCAGGTGAACTTCTTCCTGCGCACCCCCTCGGTCCCGTTGCCGATCGGAATCGGCATCATCATCGGCTCCTCGCTGCTGTTCGGGCTGGTGGTCTGGCTCTTCCGGGCGCTCGGCCGGCGCGGGCTGCTCCTCCTCGCCGCCTGCGCTCCCCCCGCGCTGTGGGTGTCGCTCATGTACGTGACCGTGCTGACCAACCCGACCGGCATCATCTGGCCGCTCGCCACATCGGTGGCCGACGTGCCGGCCGTCACCCAGGTCGCCTCGGTGACGGGCGCCTGGGGAGTCGAGTTCATGGTGCTGCTGGCTCCGACCGCGCTGGCGGCGGTGCTGTGGCCGGGGGCGGCCGTGGGGGCGCGGCTGCGTGCCGGCGTGGCGGGGGCGGCCGTGTGCCTGCTCGCACTCGCCTTCGGGGCCGTGCGGCTGGCCGGCGCGGACTCGACCGGCTGGCGGGGAGTGGCGGTGATATCGGCCAGCCGTTACCAGTGGGCGCCCGACGCGGCGAAGCCGGACACGCAGGCGCTGGTCCGGGAGTACGTGAAGGAGATCGCCGGGCTGCCCGCCGGGATCGACACGGTGGTGCTGCCCGAGGGCACGCTGGGCACCGACGAGGCGAGCCTGGAGCGGGCGCTCGCGCCGCTGCGCGAGGTCGCCCGCGATCGGGGCGTCGACGTGGTGATCGGGGTCGTCCACAGGACCCCGGAGATCAAGTACAACTACTCGGTGGACCTCCCGGCCGACGCTTCCGCGCCGCTCTACTACACGAAGTGGCACTTCGCGCCCGGGGAGCCGTTCCGGCGCGGCGACAAGCTGGTCTTCGCACGCGACCGCGTCGGCCTGGCCAACTGCATGGACCTCAACTTCCCTACGCCGATCCGCGACTACGCCAGGGCCGGGTCCAGCCTGATGGCCGTGCCGGCCGCGGACGAGTTCGGCAACGGCTGGCAGCACAGCCGGATGGGGCTGCTGCGCGGGGTGGAGACCGGCCTCTCGGTGGCCTGGGCGGCGCAGTGGGGCACGCCGATGATCTCGGATCCGTGGGGCCGCGTGCTCGCGGAGCGGGACACCGAGAGCGCGCGGCAGCCGTTCGTCGCGGCCTTCGCCGACGTGCCCTCGGGTCCCGGACCCACCTTCTACGCCCGTTTCGGCGACTGGTTCGCCTGGCTCTGCCTCGCGCTGGCCGCCGCCGGGCTGGTGGCGCTGCGGTCAGCCCCGCGTGAGCCAGGCCGTGGTGTCGGCGGGGAGGGTGCCGTCCGCCAGCGGGCCGCTGGCCAGGAGGAGCCGTCCCGCGGGTAGCGGCACCGGATCAGGACTCAGGTTGGTGACGCAGATCAGGCCCGAGTCGCGGGTGAAGGCCAGGACCTCGTCCCCCAGCGGGAGCCAGGTCAGGGTGCCGTCCCCCAGCAGGTCCCGGCGCAGGCCCAGAGCGTCGCGGTAGAGGTTGAGCATCGAGCCCAGGTCCGTGCGCTGCGCGTCGGCCGTCAGCTTGCGCCAGCTCGCCGGCTGCGGCAGCCACGGCGTGCCGGCGCCGAAGCCGAACGGGGGCTCGTCGCCCGACCACGGCAGCGGGATGCGGCAGCCGTCGCGGCCCGGGTTCGTGCCGCCCGATCTGGCGTGCATCGGGTCCTGGCGGAGCTCGTCCGGGAGGTCCTCCACCTCGGGGAGGCCCAGTTCCTCGCCCTGGTAGACGTACACCGAGCCGGGGAGCGCCATGGCGAGCAGGGCCGCCGCCCTGGCCCGGCGGTGGCCGAGCTCCAGGTCGGACGGCGTGCCGTGGAGGCGGCCTCCGTGCGCGAACGTCGTGTCGGCGCGGCCGTACCGGGTGACCGGGCGCGTCACGTCGTGGTTCGACAGGACCCACGTCGGCGGGGCGCCGATGGGGGTGTGGGTGGCGAGGGTCAGGTCGATGACCCTGCGCAGCTCGGCCGGGTCCCACGGGCAGGACAGGAAGTCGAAGTTGAAGGCCGTGTGGAGCTCGTCGGGGCGGAGGTAACGCGCGAAACGCTCCTGGTCGGGGAGCCAGACCTCCCCGATCAGGACGCGCTCGCCGTACTCGTCGGCCACCTCGCGCCACCGGCGGTAGACGTCGTGGACCTCGTCGAGGTCTTCGTACTTCGTGTCCGACTTGATCAGCAGGGCCGCGGAGTCGACCCGTACGCCGTCCACGCCCCGGTCGAACCAGAAGCGCAGCACGTCCTCGAACTCCTGGTGCACCTCCGGATTGCCCCAGTTGAAATCCGGCTGCTCCGGAGCGAACAGGTGCAGGTACCACTGCCCGTCGGGCACCTGGGTCCAGGCGGGGCCGCCGAAGATCGACTGCCAGTCGTTGAGCGGCTCGTCGGCGAACCAGAAGCGGTCCCTGGCGGCGGGATTCGCCAGGGCCTCCTTGAACCAGGCGCTCTGCGTGGAGCTGTGGTTCGGCACCACGTCGATGATGACCCTGATGCCGAGCCCGTGCGCCTCCTCAATGAACCGCTCCGCCTCGGAGAGCGTGCCGAAGACCGGCTCGATGCCGCGGTAGTCGGCCACGTCGTAGCCGCCGTCGGCCATCGGCGACGGATACCACGGGTTCAGCCAGACGGCGTCGATCCCGAGATCCTTCAGGTACGGCAGGCGGGAGCGCAGGCCGGCGAGGTCGCCCACCCCGTCACCGTTCCCGTCGGCGAAGCTACGCAGGTAGACCTGGTAGATCGCGGCCCCCCGCCACCACGTTTGCGACATGCGCTTATCCCTTGATGCTCCCGGCGGTGAGCCCCGCCATGATGTGACGTTGGAAGATGAAGAAGACGATGATCATGGGGATGCCGGCGATGACCAGGCCGCCCATGACCTGGTTCTGGGTCACCGCTCCCGCCGTCTGCGACAGGCCCACGCTGATCGTCATCTTGTCGCTGTCGGTCATGACCAGCAGCGGCAGGACGAAGTCCTTGAACGCGGTGACGATCGTGAAGATGGAGACCACGCCCAGGATCGGCCTGGAGACCGGCAGCACGACCGACCACAGCACCCTCAGCGGGCCCGCGCCGTCGATCTGCGCCGCCTCGATCAGCTCCCGCGGTATGGAGTCGAAGAACCGCTTGAGCAGGAAGATGTTGAAGCCGTTCGCCGCCGCGGGGAACCACAGGCCCCAGGCGTTGTTGAGCAGCCCCAGGTCCACGATCGTGACGTAGAGCGGGATGAGGATGACCATCGGCGGGATCATCAGCGTGGCCAGCATCGCGCCGAGGATCACGTTGCCGAACATCGGGCGCAGCTTCGACAGCGCGTACGCCGCCGTGACGTCCACCGCCATGGAGAACAACCAGGCGCCCAGCGCGTAGTACGCGGTGTTCGCCAGCAGCGTGCCGATGTCGAACAGGTCCCACGCCTCGAAGAACGCCTCCAGCGTGGGATCGGCCGGGACGAGGGTCGGCGGCATCTGGGCGATCTCGTCCGGCGTCTTCATGGCGCCGGTGACCATCCAGTAGAGCGGGAAGACGAAGGCCAGGGTGAAGGTCACGATGACCGCGACGAGCACGAGCCAGTAGATCCGCCTGCCCCATCTGCTGTTGAGCTGGTGCGGCGAGACGATCGTACGGAACTGCACCTGGATCGGTTTCGGCGATCGCTTCCGCTCCGGCCGCCGCCCAGCGGCGGCGCGGGCGATCATGCCTTGTCCTCACGGGTCGTCCTGAGCTGGAAGGCCGCGAAGACGAGGAGCGTGAGCATGAGCAGCATGCCGAGCGCGCCCGCCTGGCCGTAGTTCATCTGCGAGAAGGCGAACTGGTACATCAGGTACGCCACAGAGACCGTGGCGTTCTCCGGGCCGCCGCCGGTCAGCATGTACGGCTCGATGAACACCTGCATGGTCGCCACGATCTGCAGCATCAGCATGAGCAGCAGGATCAGCCTGGTCTGCGGGATCGTGACGTGCCTGATCCGCTTGAGGATCCCGGCCCCGTCGAGCTCGGCGGCCTCGTACAGCTCGGGCGGGATGTTCTGCAGCGCCGCCAGGTAGATGAGCGTCGCGCTGCCCATGTTCATCCAGGTCGAGACGAGGACCAGGGAGACCAGGGCAGTCGACGACGAGTCCAGCCAGGCCAGCGGCGGCAGGTGGAGGAAGTCCAGGACCTGGTTGAACAGCCCTGGCCCCGGGTCGTAGAACCACCTGAACAGCAGCACCGCGACGATCGGCGGCAGCATGACCGGCAGGTAGACCACGAACCGCAGGTAGGCCCGGGCGTGACGCAGCTCGTTGAGCACGAGCGCGACGACGAACGGCACGGCATAGCCGCACAGCAGCGCGAGCAGCGTGAACTCCACGGTGTTCAGCCAGGCCTCGCCGAAGGCCGGATCCTGGACGGCCGCCTTGAAGTTGTCCAGCCCCACCCAGGTGGGCGGGTTGATCAGGTCGGTCTTCTGGAAGCTCAGAATGAACTCCCTGACCATCGGATACCAGGCGAACACCGTGAAGCAGAACAGCGCCGCGCAGAGGAACCCGTAGGCCGTCAGATTGCGCCTCAAGATCCCCATAAGGTCAGCCCTTGGCCGCCAGCATGGAGTTGGCCTTGGTCTCGGCGTCGGCCAGGAGCTGGTCGATGCTCGCGTCCTTGCGGCTCAGCACGCCCGACATGACCACGTCGAGGATGGCGTACAGCTCCTGCGCGTGGACCGGCTCGGCCTTCGGCGGGATGGCCGCGGCGGCCTGGACGTACGGCTCGTAGTTCTGGACCGGCAACGAGGCGTTCTGCACGCGGTCGGCCTGGATGGCCTTGCCGGTGGCGGAGTCGCCGTAGACGTCGTTGTCGGGCACGCCGACCGGGTTGCCGTCGGCCTTGCCGCGGGCGAAGTCGAAGCGGCCCTTGCCGACGGTGTTGAAGCGGAAGTCGACCCACTCCAGCCCCGCCCTGGCCTCCTCAGGAGTGGCCTTGGGGTTGATCATGAACGCCTCGCCGCCGCTCAACGACGCCCTGGCCTCGGGGAAGCCGGTGATGCCGTAGTCGGCGACGTTGCCCTTGAACTTGTTGACCACGTCGGTGACCACGTCGGGCGCGCCCAGCATCATGCCGACCTTGCCGCTGCCCATCGCCATCATCAGCGACTCCCAGCCGACCAGGAGCTTGCTGCCCATGCTGTTGTCCATCCAGCGCATGTCGTGCAGGTTCTGCAGCACGGCCTTGCCCTCGGGCGAATTGAACGCGGCCTTCTTGTTGTCGGGGGTCAGGATGGCGCCGCCGCGGCCGTAGATGGCCTGGGTGAAGTGCCAGCCGCCGGTGTTGCCGCCGGAGTACTCGCCGTAGCCGACGTAGCCGGGGCCGAGCGCGGCGATCTTCTTGGCCGCCTCGCGGACCTCGGCCCACGTCTTGGGCGGCGTGTTCGGGTCGAGGCCGGCCTTGGTGAACAGGGCGCGGTTGTAGACCAGGCCGACGCTGTAGTGGACGTTCGGCACGCCGTACACCTTGCCGTCCCTGGTGACCAGCTCGCGGACGTCGGAGCGCAGGTCGTTCCAGTTCTTGACGGCGCCGGTGTACTGCGTGACGTCGAGCGCCTGGCCCTGGCCGATGACGTCGCCGTAGTTGGTCACGGGCACCACGAAGACGGTCTCCATCTGGCCGCCGGCCAGCTTGGGGCCGAACGTCTTGGGGTCGAAGCACGGCTGCTGGTCCGTGCTCTTGACCGTCACGCCGGGGTGCGCCTTCATGAACGTGGCCACGTCGTCGTCCCAGGCCTGCCGCTCCTTCGGCGCGGACTTGGCGGGCTGGCACGCCACCGTGATCGTCACGGCCTTGGCGCCACCCGCCGACGAGGTGGCGGGCTCGCCGGAGCCACAGGCTGTGGCCGAGATGCCGAGCGCGGATACGAGCAAGAGTCCGGTGGATCTCCGCATGGTCTGACCCTTCTGATGCGAGGTGCCCACACCATAGGATCGCGGACCAAAGCGCGCAATATTTTGACTAGCTATTGCAAGATAACGACTGGATCACGTCCGCGCGCGGGCGGTGGAGGCGCGGACCACGAGTTCCGGCTCGAACAGGAGCTCGTCGGCCGGCACCACAGCCTTGTCGATCTGCGCGACCAGCAGGTCCACGGCGGCGCGGCCCATGGCGTCGATGGGCTGGCGGACGGTGGTCAGCGGGGGCTCGGTGCAGTTCATCAGGGCCGAGTCGTCGAAGCCGATGACCGAGATGTCCCCGGGCACGGCGAGCCCCGCGCGGCGGGCCGCCCGCACGGTGCCGAGCGCGAGCAGGTCACTGGCGCAGATCACGCCGGTCACGCCGCGCCTGACCAGCCGCGCCGCGGCCGCGTGCCCGCCCTCCAGCGAGAACATCGTGTGCTCGACCAGCGTGGGATCTCCGCCCTCCGCCTGGAACGTCTCCAGCTTGCGCCGCGACGGCATGTGGTCCTTAGGCCCGAGCACCATGCCGACCCGCTCGTGGCCGAGCGCGCGCAGGTGGGCCAGGGCGATCTCGGCGGCCACCGCGTCGTCGCACGAGACCTGCGGGAAGTCGAGGTGCCGGACGGCCGCGTTCACCAGCACGGTGGGCAGCTTGCGCTCGTGCAGCAGCTCGTAGTGCCCGTGCGAGGCGTCGGCCTGGGCGTAGAGGCCGCCGGCGAAGACCACGCCGCTGACCTGCTGCTGGAGCAGCAGGTCCACGTAGTCCGCCTCGGAGACGCCGCCGACCGTGCGGGTGCACAGCACCGAGGTGAACCCCTGCTGGGCCAGCGCCCCGCCGACCACTTCCGCGAAGGCGGGGAAGATCGGATTCTGCAGCTCCGGGAGCACGAGGCCGACCAGCCGGGCCCGGTCGCCGCGCAGCTGGGTCGGGCGTTCGTAGCCGAGCACGTCGAGGGCGGTCAGCACGGCCTCGCGGGTCGCGTCGGACACCCCGGGCTTGCCGTTGAGCACGCGGCTCACGGTCGCCTCGCTCACCCCGACCTTCTTGGCCACCTCTGCGAGTCGTCGCGTCATGCGCAAACTATACGACCTTTGACGCAAACGCTTGCAACGGCTTACGGGACAGGACGTCAGGCCTTGCAGCGTCTTCACGGCGGTCTTCCTGCCCACAGCCGCTTCCTGACCAGCGGAGAGATGCTGCGCTCTGCAATCCTCGATCAGTCAAATGCTTGCGAAATATCGTCGAAATATTGCGGCCATCTGCTCATCATCCTATGGTTCGGCCATCCGCCTTACCCGAAGGGCCACCCCCATGAGAGCACTATTAGCCGCCCTTGCGTTACTCATCGGACTCCTGGCCGCACCCGCGTACGCGGCGGCCGACACCAACCTCGCGGCCGGCAAGCCCGCCACCGCGAGCAGCTTCACCGACGTCTACACCGCCGCCAACGTCACCGACGGCAACCAGGCCACCTACTGGGAGTCGGCCAACAACGCCCTCCCGCAATGGGTCCAGGTCGATCTCGGCGCAGCCGCGAGCGTCAACAAGCTCGTGCTCAAGCTCCCCTCCGGCTGGCCCGGCCGCACCCAGACGCTGACCGTCCAGGGCAGCACGAACGGCTCCGGCTTCAGCACGATCGCCGCCTCGGCGCCCTACACGTTCAACCCGACCGCGACGATCACCTTCGCCGCCACGACCGCCCGTTACGTCCGGCTGCAGATCACCGCGAACACCGGCTGGCCGGCGGGCCAGATCTCCGAGTTCGAGGTCTGGGGCGGCACGACCGGGAATCCGGGCGCCAACCTGGCCCTCGGCAAGCCGATCACCGAGTCCTCGCACACCCACACGTACGTGGCCGCCAACGCCAACGACGACAACCTACAGACCTACTGGGAAGGCGCCGCCTACCCCGACACCCTCACCGTGCAGCTCGGCGGCAACGCCGACCTGACCTCGATCACGCTCAGGCTCAACCCCGACCCCGCCTGGGCCAAGCGCACCCAGGCCATCCAGGTCCTCGGCCGCGAGCAGAGCGCCACGGGCTTCACCAACCTCGTCTCGTCCGCCACGTACACCTTCGACCCGGCCACCGGGAACTCGGTGACCATCCCGGTGACCGCCAAGGTCGCCGACGTCCGGCTGCAGATCACCACCAACTCCGGCGCGCCGGGCGGGCAGGTGGCCGAGTTCCAGATCTTCGGCACCCCGTCCGCCAACCCCGACCTGACCGCGAGCAATCTCACGTCGAGCCCGGCCGCGCCGGTCGAGACCGACGCGGTCACCCTCTCCGCCACGGTCAAGAACGCCGGGACCGCGAGCTCGGCCGCCACTTCCGTGAACTTCTACGCGGGCACGACCAAGGTCGGCAGCGCCGGCGTGGGCGCGCTGGCCGCAGGGGCGTCGACCACCGTGTCCGCAAATATCGGGACCAGGGATGCCGGGACGTACCAGGTCTCCGCCAAGGTGGATGAGGACAACAAGGTCATCGAGCTGAACGAGGCCAACAACACCGCCACCGGCACGCTGACCGTGAAGCCGGTCGACACGGCCGACCTCGTCGCCTCCCCCGTCGCCTGGACGCCCGGCAACCCCGCCGCGGGCAACCCGGTGACGTTCTCCGTGGCGATCAAGAACCAGGGCACAGTGGCCTCCAGCGGCGGCTCCCACGGCATCACGCTCACCGTCACGAACGACTCTGGCACCGTCGTCAAGACCCTGACCGGCTCGACCGGCGGCGCCATCGCGCCGGGCGCCACCACGAGCCCGGTCGGTCTCGGCACCTGGACGGCCGCGAACGGCAGGTACACGGTCAAGACCGTGCTCGCCGACGACCCCGACGAGCTGCCGGTCAAGCGCGCCAACAACACCAGCGAGTTGCCGCTCTTCGTCGGCCGCGGCGCGAACATGCCGTACGACACGTACGAGGCCGAGGACGCCGTGATCGGCGGCGGCGCGGCCCGCGTCGGCCCGAGCAGGGAGATCGGCACGCTCGCCGGCGAGGCCTCGGGGCGGCGCGCGGTGACGCTCAACCAGACCGGCGCGTACGTCGAGTTCACCACCAGGGCGGACACGAACACCCTGGTCACCCGCTTCTCGATGCCCGACGCCCCGGGCGGCGGCGGCCTCGACTCGACGCTCAACGTCTACGTCGACGGCGCCTTCCTCAAGGCGATCAACCTGACCTCCCGCTACGCCTGGCTCTACGGCGCCGAGGCCAGCCCGAACAACTCGCCCGGCTCGGGCCCGCCCAGGCACATCTACGACGAGGCGAGCCTGCTGCTCGGCGCCACCGTGCCGAAGGGGAGCAAGATCAGGCTGCAGAAGGACGCGGCCAACGGCCAGACGTACGCGATCGACTTCGTGGACTTCGAGCAAGTGGCCCCGGTCCCCAACCCGGACCCGGCGAAGTACGCCGTACCGACCGGTTTCACCCACCAGGACGTGCAGAACGCGCTCGACAAGGCCCGGATGGACGCCGGCCTGGCCGGCGTCTACCTGCCCCAGGGCGACTACCAGACGTCCGGCAAGTTCCAGGTGTACGGCAGGTCCGTCAAGATCGTCGGTGCCGGCCCCTGGTTCACCAGGTTCCACTCCCCCAGCGGGCAGGAGAACACCGACGTGGGCTTCCGCACGGAGGCCTCGGCCAACGGCTCGACGTTCGCGAACTTCGCCTACTTCGGCAACTACACCTCGCGCATCGACGGCCCCGGCAAGGTGTTCGACTTCTCGAACGTGGCGAACATGACGATCGACAACATCTGGGTCGAGCACCAGATGTGCCTGTACTGGGGCTCCAACACGGACAACATCACGATCAAGAACTCGCGGATCCGTGACCTGTTCGCCGACGGCCTGAACATGACCAACGGCAGCACCGGCAACCACGTCACCAACGTCGAGGCCAGATCCACCGGCGACGACAGCTTCGCGCTGTTCTCGGCCACCGACAACAACCCGGGCGAGCAGACCGGCAACGTCTACGAGAACCTGACCTCGCTGCTCACCTGGCGGGCCGCGGGCGTGGCCGTATACGGCGGCTACGACAACACCTTCAGGAACATCTACGTCGCGGACACGCTGACCTACTCGGGCGTCACGATCAGCTCGCTGGACTTCGGGTACCCGATGCACGGGTTCGGCGCGAGCCCGCCCACCACCTTCGACAACATCTCGCTGGTCCGGGCCGGCGGGCACTTCTGGGGACAGCAGACGTTCCCGGCGATGTGGCTGTTCTCCTCGTCCAAGGTGTTCCAGGGCATCCGCGTCAGCAACCTGGACATCGTGGACCCGACGTACAGCGGGATCATGTTCCAGACCGGCTACTCCGGCGGCGCGCCACTGAACCCGGTCAAGGACACGGTCCTGACGAACGTGTCGATCAGCGGGGCGCAGAAGAGCGGCGACGCCTTCGACGCCAAGTCCGGGTTCGGCATCTGGGTGAACGAGATGCCCGAGCCGGGGCAGGGCCCGGCCGTCGGGGCGGCCACGATCAACAACCTGAGGTTCAGCGACAACTACCAGAACATCAAGAACACGACCTCGACCTTCACCCTGACCACCGGCTAGAGATCTGACCTGGTGGGCAACCCCTGCCAGTCACTGACGCTGGTCACCGCGGCGGCGCTCAACTGCGCCCCGCGGTGCAGGCGTTCCTGGGGGGTGAGGCCGTCGAGGGCGGCGCTGATGTAGCCGGCCGCGAACGCCTCCCCCGCGCCCGCCGTGTCCACGATGGGGACCTGCCAGCCCGGCACGTCGTACCGCATCCTGTCGGCGCGCACGCTCGCGCCCTTCGCGCCGCGGTCCACCACGACCTCGCGCTCCGGCGTGAGCGCGGGCTTGACCAGGTCGAGCTCGTCCTGGCGGAGGAAGAGCAGGTGCGCGGCGCAGGCCAGTTCGCCGAGCACCTCCTCGGCCTCGCGTACCGACGGCCACAGCTCGGGGACGTACTCGACGGAGAAGGAGATCATCACCTCGGCGTTCCGCGCGGCGCTCACGGCGGTGCGCACCGCCTCGAGCGCGTCCCTGCCGAGGCCGGCCGTGAGGCCGGTGACATGCAGCATCTTCGAGGCGGCGATCCGGTCGATGGGCACGTTGCCCGGCGTGAGCCGCGAGCCCGCCGAGCCGGTGCGGTACTGCGTCACTCTCTGTTCACGGCCGACGCGGATCTCCCTGAGGATCAGCCCGGTACGCAGCCCTTCGGAGACGCGCATGTCCGCGACGTCCACGTCCTCGCCCTTGAGCGCGGTGAGCACTCTCGCGCCCAGCTCGTCGTCGCCCACCTTGCCCAGGTACGCGCACCGGTGCCCGAGTCTGGCCAGCGCGATGGCCAGCGTGAACTCCGGTCCGCACACGTCCATCCGGGCCTCGCTCTCGTGGCGGACCCTTCCGCTGGAGACGACGCCCAGGGGCTCGCCGAGCGTGTAGACGTCGGTCATGCGCCAGACTGTACTTGGTCACGTAGATCTGAGCGATTTTTCACGCATAGCCCCTGGATAAAGCCTTGATCAAATTTTTTCTCCAACTTTAGCCAACTTTTCCCCCATCTCATGGCTCAAAGTAGTAAAGGGGTCGGCCGCCCCGAGCCGGCTCCGAGTCAATACGGGGAGAGGAATCAGCACCCTCATGAGAAAGATCGCACTTGGTATCGTCTCCGCTCTTGTGGGCGGGGCCATGTTGGTGTCGGGCGCGGGCGCTGCCTCGGCGGCCACCAAGACCGACACCCAGCTCAAGATCCGCGACATCTCGCCGAACCCGGTCGTGGTCAAGGCCGGGGCCGAGACGACCGCCTACTTCGACATCGGGGCCAGCTCCGACGTCAAGAAGGTCGAGCTCAGCGTCGCGCCCGAGAGCGTCCGCACGCTGCGCGCCAAGGACGTCAAGGACCTCGAGGGCTGGCGCTTCGCCGTCGGCTTCTCCGAGGGCGACGCCACCGGCAAGTGGAGCGCCACCGCGGTGGCCTTCGACAGCGCCGGCAAGGAGATCGCCAAGGACACGGCGTTCTTCTCGGTCGAGCTCGAGGAGGGCAAGGCCGAGACGCGCATCTCGCGCTTCAGCGCCGACCCGTACAAGGTCCGCAAGGGCAGGACGATCGAGTTCTCCGGCCGTCTCCAGGTGGATGACGAGGGCTGGGAGGGCGTCCGCGGCGAGAAGGTGAACATCTACTACCGCGCGAACGGCTCCAACGGCTGGAAGTGGGTCGCCTCCGCCAAGACCCGGTGGGGCGGCAAGTTCTACGCCGAGACGCGCGCCTACAAGAGCGGCACGTTCAGGGCCGTGTTCAACGGCACCGACGAGCTCGAGGGCGCCAAGAGCCGCACGGACTACGTGCGGGTCTACGGCCCCTGGTGGCGTCGCTAGTTCCATGGCACCGCAGGCCCGGCCCTCTCACGGGGGCCGGGCCTCCGGCTTTTCCGGCTCCTTTACCGGCGCGCAGGTTTAGCGATCTCCCATCCCGCGCATGGACAGTCGCATTGCGTTGACCGACCCCCGAAGGAGCCTCGCATGCCGCATCCCCTCATCGCCCTCGTCCTCAGCATGACGAGCACGCTGGGAGCGGCCCCCTCATCAGAGCTGTCCGTACGCTATGAGCAGCCGGACTCGCCCCGCGCCGAGCAGGCCAGGAAGCTCCTCAAGGACAGCGGCGCGCTGGAGACCGGGATCCGGCTGCCCGCGCCGATCAAGGTGGTCGCGCGTGACTGCGACTCGGCGGAGGCCACCTGGGACCACGACGAGCGCCGGATCACCATCTGCTACCAGCTGGTCGACAAGGCGCGGCAAGTGCTGGACGGCATCTCCGAGACCGAGGAGACCGACGCCGGCACCAGGTCCGCCCGCATGGACGCCGCGCTGTCCGTGCTCTTCCACCAGCAGCTCGGCCACGCCCTGAGCACGCTCAACGGCCTGCCCGACAGCGACGGGCAGGCCGACCAGTTCGCGGCGCTGACGCTTCCCGCGGACGCCTCCAAGCGTGTGGTGGCCGCTGCCGAGGCCCGCCATCTGCTCGCCGGCCACACCGGCATCGACGGGCTGTCCGGGCCGGCCGAGTCCGCCACGTTCTCCTGCCTGCTGTACGGCGCCGACCCCGGCAAGTATCACCGCATCGCCCAGGGCGGCTGGGTTCCGCCCGAGCGGGTGCCTTCGTGCGCGGACGAGTACAACCGGGTCAGGTCCGCCATCGGCTCCATGGCCGTGAAAGCAGACACATAGCGGGTAGCGTCCGGGTATGGCCGAGGACCTGCTCAAAGACTTCAACCCGTTCGACATCTTCGACGCGGAGGCGGCGCGGCTCGACCGGTTCTTCAGCGGGCTCGACGAGGCCGGCTGGCAGCGGCCGTCCCGGTGCGCGGGCTGGTCGGTACGTGATGTGCTGGGGCACCTGGCGGGCGAGGAGCTCTACAACCACGCCTGCCTCGACGGGACCGTGCAGGACCTGCTGACCCGGCTCTCCAAGGCCGGCGTGTCCGGGTTCAACGACTTCAACGAGTGGTCGGTGCGGCAGCGGCGCGGCATGCCCGTGGCGGACGTGCTGGAGGAGTGGCGGAGCAAGAACGGCGAGACGCGGCGGCGCATGCGGGAGCTCGGCCCCGACGCGCTGCTCGACACGATGGCCGGGCCTTATCCGTGCGGCTGGCAGGCCTTCCACTACGACTCCGAGTACGCCACCCACGCCGACGACGTCGGCGCGCCCGTCTCCGACTCCGAGGCCGACGACAGGACGTTGTGGCGGGTGGCCGTCGGGCGGTTCGTCCTGCGGGAGCAGGAGGCCAAGGTGCAGGTGGAGCAGACGGCCGACGAGATCTGGGCGGCCGTGGACGGGGTCACCGCCTCGCTGTCGTACCCAGAATTCGTGGCGGCCGCGGTGGGGCGCCTGCCCGCCTCGCACGGGATCGACCCGCGCATCGTCTCGGCCCTGAGATGCCTGGCGTAAGGGCCCGGAGAGGAGATCGACCATGTGGCTGCGTAACCGGGCGGGCACGGAGCCACTGACCGCGCGCAGCCCGATCGGCGCCCGGCGCATCCTGTCGCTGGTGGCGCTCGTGCTGGGCGTCGCGGCGGCGGTGTTCTTCGCCCTGCGCGCCCAGAGCACGGGGGCGGAGGTCTGGCGCTGGGAGGCCGCGATCGCCGCCGCGGTGGCCGTCGTCGCCGCCATCGACCTGGCGGTGCTACGACGACGGCAACGCGGCTCAGGTGGTCAGCACGGCCAGCAGTAGCAGCACGATCAGCAGTGCGCCCACCGTGAAGATCATCCAGACGTGCGCCAACGCCCACATGCGCAGGCGATCACCGTACGCCTGAGGGAAGATGTTCCCGTCGGACTCGATCTTGTTGATTGCCGCGACGCGCTTGGCCAGCTCGGGGTCCTCTCGCTCAAGGGCCTGCTCGATCTCAGCGAGAATGCGGCGTTCCTTTCCAGAGAGACTCATCGCCATCACCACTGCTCCGACGCCGGTGACCCCCTTTTACCCACCAGTAGCGCAGGCATGCCCGCCTCTTCCAGGCAGACTTCACTTCCTCCCATACCGCTGGTTGAAACGCTCGACGCGGCCCGCGGAGTCGAGGATGCGGCCACGCCCGGTGTAGAAGGGGTGGCTGGCGGACGACACGTCCACGTCGACGACGGGGTACGTCCGGCCGTCCGCCCACTCGACGGTCTGGTTGCCGGTCAGTGTCGAGCGGGTGAGGAAGGCGAACCCGACGCTGGGGTCGCGGAAGACGACGGGACGGTACGCGGGGTGCAGGTTCTTCTTCATGCCCCGCCCAACCGCATGACAACGGTTTTCATTCCCGCGCTTCCGGGTCGAGCCCGAGCACCGTACGCCCGCCGTCCACAGGCACGGTGGCGCCGTTGACGAACGCGGCCTCGTCCGAGAGGAGGTGCGCCACGACCGAGGCCACCTCAGCAGGGGCCGCGACCCGGCCCAGGGGGTGCAGCCTGGCCAGCTGCTCCTCGACGGCCTGCCGCCCTTCGGGGGTCCGGGAGGCCAGGAACGCCTCGTACCGCTCCGTGGCCACCGAACCAGGGGCCACGGCGTTGACCCTGATGCCATGCCTGCCGTACTCCACGGCCAGCGACCTCGTCAGACCCTCGGTGGCGGCCTTGGCGGTCGTGTACGGGAGGCTGCCGGGCACCGGCCTGGTGGCCTGGTGCGAGGTGATGTTGACGATGGCGCCGGGCGTACCGCCCGCGAGGAAGTGGCGCACGGCGGTGGCGCAGCCCACGACGGCGAGGTCGAGGTTCGCCGCGATCAGGGCCCTGACCTCGGAGATCGGGGAGGAGTGCACGGAGGCGTCCCGGAACACGGCCGCGTTGTTGACCCAGCCGCGCAGGGTGCCCGACTCCTGGGCCAGGTCGGCGGCCCAGGCGGCGACCTCCTCGTCGGCCGCGTCGCCGATCACGGGGACGACCCTGGGGCCGGCCCAGGAGAGCGCGTCGGGGTCGCGTTCGACGGCCACCACGGTGTCCTTCTCGCCGAGCAGCCGCTCTACCACGGCCTTTCCAATTCCACGTCCGCCGCCGGTAACCACGTAGGAAAAGCTCATGACTCGACGTTATTCCTATTTCACGTTCTGTCGTTCTCTGCCGAGCGAAGTGACTTTTATCACCGTATTTCCCCTCGATGAACGGGAACTATTCTCGGCGTGATCGACGCCGCCGGATCGAAGTCCCAGGTATGGATGATCGGCGCGCTCTCCATCACGCAGACCGCCGGTTACGGTGTGCTTTATTACGCGTTCTCTGTGTTCATCCCGCCGATGTCCCGGGAGCTGCACGCCGGGGTCGCACAGCTCACCGGGGCGATCACGCTGGCCGTTCTGGTTTCGGGGGTGGTGGCTCCGGTCATCGGGCGCTGGCTGGACCGGCACGGCGGGCGCGGGCTGATGACGGTGGGCTCGGTGCTGGGCGGGCTGGCGGTGCTGGCCTGGTCTCAGGTGCGGTCAGTGGCGCAGTTGTACCTGGTGTGCGGGGTGCTGGGCGTGGCGTCGGCGATGGTGCTGTACGAGGCGGCGTTCGCGGTGATCGTGGCCTGGTTCGACGCGACCAGGCGGGCGCGAGCGTTACTGGCGGTGACCGTCGTGGCGGGGTTCGCGTCCACCATCTTCCTGCCGCTGACGGGCCTTCTCGTCGATCTGTACGGGTGGCGGCAGGCGCTGGTCATCCTGGCCGTCGGATACGCGCTGACCTCCGTGCCGCTGCACGCGCTGGCCGTGCGGAGCCGGGGTGCGCCGCCGCGCGCCGATCGGCGCGAGATCGTCGGGGCGGCGCTGCGCGAGCGGCCCTTCTGGTTGCTGGCGGCGGCCTTCCTGACCCAGACGGGCGCGGTGTCGGTCATGGGGGTGCTACTGGTCACGTACCTGATCGCCCTCGGACATCCACCCGTGTTCGCGGCCAGTGTGGCGGGGCTGCTCGGGGTGCTGTCGGTGACGGGGCGGCTGGTCACCACGGGGCTGCAGGGCCGGTGGTCGGTGGCCTTGATCACGGCTGTCATGTTCGGCCTGCAAGGGCTGGCGGCGGTGCTGCTGCCGCTGGTGGGGCGGAGCGTGGCGGGGACGGTGGCCTCTGTCGTGCTGTTCGGGCTGGGGTTCGGGGTGGGGACCATCGCCCGGCCCGCGCTGCTGGCCGACCGGTACGGCACGGGGGCGTACGCGTCACTGAGCGGGGCGCTCGCGCTGCCCGTCACGGTGGCCAAGGCCGTCGCGCCGCTGCTGGCGGCGGGGATCGCCCAGTTCGCCGGGTATCCGGCGGTGATGGGGGCGGTGGCGGCGGCGTGCGCGCTCGGCGCCCTCGCCCTGGTGGCCTACCACCGCGGCATCCGCCCCGGCACCGCTCCCGCCTGATGGGAGCCACCAGGTTGGCGGTTCGGGCAGACTGGTGGGACGCCGCCCGGGCACCGCAGGCGGCCGCGATCGCCGTTGGCGGAACTCACCAAACGTTCGCCCCCGAACACGTAAGGTAGCCGCATGGATACCCCCACCGAGGTTCTGCACCGCGTGTTCGGCTACGACTCGTTCAGGGCGGGACAGCAGGAGATCATCGACCATGTCGTGGCCGGCGGCGACGCACTCGTCCTCATGCCCACCGGCGGCGGCAAATCGCTCTGCTACCAGATCCCCGCGCTGGTGCGCCGTGGCGTGGGGGTGGTCATCTCGCCCCTGATCGCGCTGATGCAGGACCAGGTCGACGCGTTGCGCGCGCTCGGCGTGCGGGCGGGGTTCCTCAACTCGACACAGGACTTCGACGAGCGGCAGCTGGTCGAGTCCGAGTTCCTGGCCGGCGAGCTCGACCTGCTCTACCTCGCCCCGGAGCGGCTGCGGGTCGAGGCCACGCTGCGGCTGCTGGCCAAGGGCGAGATCTCGATGTTCGCCATCGACGAGGCCCACTGCGTGGCGCAGTGGGGCCACGACTTCCGCCCCGACTACCTCGAGCTGTCCACGCTGCGCGAGCGCTGGCCGGAGGTGCCGCGCATCGCGCTGACCGCCACCGCCACCCCGGCCACCCACGCCGAGATCTCCTCCAGGCTCGGCCTCGACCAGGCCCGCCACTTCGTGGCCGGCTTCGACCGGCCCAACATCCACTACCGCATCACGCCCAAGAGCGAGCCCAAGCGGCAGCTGCTGGAGTTCCTGCGCACCGAGCATCCCGGCGACTCCGGCATCGTCTACTGCCTGTCGCGCTCCTCGGTCGAGAAGATCGCCGAGTTCCTGACGGACAACGGCATCGCGGCGGTGCCGTACCACGCGGGTCTCGACGCCCGCACCCGCGCCGCCCACCAGGCCCGCTTCCTGCGGGAAGACGGGCTTATCGTGGTGGCCACGATCGCGTTCGGCATGGGCATCGACAAGCCCGACGTGCGCTTCGTCGCCCACCTCGACCTGCCGAAGTCGGTCGAGGGCTACTACCAGGAGACCGGGCGCGCGGGCCGCGACGGTCTGCCCGCCACCGCATGGATGGCGTACGGCCTCCAGGACGTCGTTCAGCACCGGCGGATGGCCATGGAGGGCGACGATGCGCACCGCCGCCGCCAGGTGCTCCATCTCGACGCCATGCTGGCGCTGTGCGAGACCGTGGGCTGCCGCCGGGTGATGCTGCTCGACTACTTCGGGCAGAAGGGCGCCGAGCCGTGCGGAAACTGCGACACCTGCCAGACGCCGCCGGAGTCGTGGGACGGCACGGTCCCCGCCCAGAAGGTGCTGTCGACCGTGCTGCGGCTGGCGCGCGAGCGGCGGCAGAAGTTCGGGGTGGGACAGGTGGTCGACATCCTGCTCGGCAAGAAGACGGCCAAGGTGCTGCAGCACGGCCACGAGACGCTGTCCGTGTTCGGGGTGGGTGCCGACCTGGGCAACGCGGAGTGGCACGGCGTGGTGCGGCAACTGCTGGCGCAGGGGCTGCTGGCAGTGGAGTCCGACTACGGGGCGCTGGTGCTGACGGACGCCAGCGCGGCGGTGCTGCGGGGGCAGCGCGAGGTGCCGCTGCGCCGCGACACCCTGCGCCCGGTCCGGGCCAAGGTGGCCGCCTCGTCCAAGTCCCAGGCGGTGGTCGAGCTGTCCGCCGAGGCCGCCCCGCTCTTCGAACGGCTCCGTTCGTGGCGCGCGGCCACGGCGAAGGAGCAGGGGGTGCCCGCCTATGTCATCTTCCACGACGCGACGTTGAGGGAGATCGCCACCGTCCGGCCGGCTTCGATCGCCGAGCTGAGCGAGATCAACGGGGTTGGGGAGAACAAGCTGGCGAAATACGGGGAGCAGCTGCTGGAGGTCCTCCGAGAGGACGCCTGACGGTCACGGCACGGTGGCAGCCTTCAGCGCGGATGCCGCACGGGCGGGGCGTGGTGGTGGCCCTCCGCGAGGATGCCGGACGGACGGGGCGTGGTGGTGGCGACGGCCGCACGAAGAACGGTCGTCGCCACCACGTTGGTCGGCCTGGTCGCGACGATCAGCTTCGCCGCCCCGCTGACAACCGGCCGGACGCGTGTCGGGTCTCGTGATTACGAGCGCCTTTGACTTGCCGTACAAGATGATCGTACGGCGTGTGAGCGGGAAATGGTGCCCGGGGCTGGGTGTTCTGTCCTTGCGGTTGGGGTTGTTGGGCTGGTCAGGGGCTTGTTGGCCAGTTCGGATCGCGGCCGAGGTGGGCCAGCAGGCGGTCCTCGGCAGGCGCGTGCGAGGGCACGGTCACCCGCGGGGCGAACCTGTGCGGCCGGTCGTCCCCGGTGACGAACAACTGGGCGAGGTCCAGCAACTCCTCGGCCAGCAAGGGTGGGATCGGGCGATGCTCGCCGCAGGCTCTGGCCACGTCCCAGCCGTGCGCGGTGATCTCGATCGCGCCCACCGCGGCCACCATCGGGCTTGTCAGGTGGTGGCCGGCCATGGCGACGATCCGGTTGCCGGTCAGGGACGCCGCCCACAGGCCCAGCACCTCGGTGGCTCCGTCCCGGACGAGAAGTGCCGGGTTGCGGCAGGCAGCCCGCGAGATCCCGGCCACCGGCGGCGGGGAGATGCGGCCCGTGGCGACGTCGTTCAGGGTCTGCAGCGAGTCGGCCATGTGGTCGAGCAGGTGTTGGAGGTTCCAGCCCGCGCAGGGTGTCGCCCGGCAGAGGGTCGCCGTCGTGACGGTGCGCAGGCTGCCCAGCGCGTAGTCGATTGCCCGCTCCAGCAGCGCCACCCCTGCCGCCGGCGCCAATGTCTGCTCGCCCATATCGCCTCCTCGTCAATTTCAGACCGCGCTTCTCGGGAAAACTCATCGGCCCTGCCGATGGGCATGCCGAGACGGTGGGGCAGGCCACACGGACGTGGCTGGCCGAGGCTCCGCAGCGGGAACCTCCTGCCTGGATCTCGAGTAGAGAGGGCGAGGAGGTTCGATGAATCGATTGATGGTGGCGCTGCTCTTGCTGGTCGCCGGGTGTTCGGCCGGGGCCCGCCCCCCTGTCCCAGTGGCGAGGTCCGCCGCCCCGAGCCCCGGCATCTCGGTCATCAGCCCGAGCCCGACGGCTACCCAGGCGGTGTGCAACGGGACTTCGCTGATCCTCAGTGAAGGGTTTCCGGAGCTGCGGGGGACGGCTCAGGACGCGGAGTTGTGGGGGCTGCTGTTCGCCCCCGGCCCGCCGCTCGCCAGCCGCGAAGAGATCAAGATCGTGTGGCGGATGACCGGTGAGGGGCCGCTGCGGGTCAGGGCGACGCTTCCCGACGGCACGCCGGCCAGGCTCGCCTGGGGTCCGGAGCAGCACGACGGATCGAACTGGCACCGGCCCGGCGAGGAGTGGGGGACGGGGTTCGTGTTCCCGAAGCGCGGCTGCTGGAAGATCGAGCTCAGCCGCACGCGGGGCTCGGGATACGTGTGGCTGTCCGTCAAATAGCCCGGTCGATGAAGGCCGTCACGTCGTCGAGCACCCCGTCCTTGTTGGTCTCGTTGAAGACCTCGTGCCTGGCGCCCTCGTAGATCCGCTCGGTCAGGTCCGTACCCCTGATCGCCTCGATGCCGGGGCGGCTGCCGCTCAGCGGGACGAGCTCGTCGTCGGCCCCGTGCACCCAGAGCATGGGCAGCGACCCCAGCGTGCCGCCCTTGGCGATCGTGGCCAGCGTGGTCGCGAACGCCTCCAGGGTGGGGCGCTTGAACGGGCCGTGCCACACGAGCGGGTCGGCGGCGTACGCCTCGCCCACCGAGAGGTCGCGGGAGAGGGTGGCCGGGTCGATGGGGGTGTCCGGCGGCTCCTCGTAGGCCAGCAGGGCCGGGACGACCTCCCATTCGCCGATCACCGGCCCTGACAGCACGAGCGCAACCAGGCCGTCGCCGTAGCGCTGGGCGTAGCGGGCGGCGATCATGCCGCCCATCGAGTGGCCGATCACCACGACGGGAACGCCGGGATGGTCGGCCCTGGCGCGCTCCTCGACGGTGTGCACGTCCGTGACCACGTCCTCGAAGTCCGCGACGAGCACCCGGTCGCCTGCCGACTTGCCGTGGCCCATGTGGTCGAGGCCGTAGACGGCGGCGCCGTGCCGGACGAGCCGGTCCGCGACGTACTCGTAGCGGCCGATGTGCTCGCCGTATCCGTGGATCAGGACGGCGACGTATCGCGGGCGGTCATTGGGCCATTCGCGGACCGTGTTCGGGCCCTTGGTGCCGGTGAAGGTGTGCTCTCGCGACTCGGCCATGGTCACCGAGGCTACGCTGATCATCGCCGTGCCGTCCACCGGTGCCGCGAGCGCCTCACACCCCGCCGTACCCCTGTCCTGCCGTACTTCACCGCGAGAGTTGCGGCGCGCCGTCGGTCCCGTTCGGCCTTCGGGGGTGCGAGGTCCGAAAACCGCCGACTTCCGGGTGCCCGCCGGTGTTGTAGAAGGTATGGACATCGACACCACGATCGACACCCCGCTGGGCGAGATGCTGCTCGCCGGTGACGGCTCGGCGCTGACGCGCGTGTCGTTCGACGTGGACCCGCCACGTGATTCGATCCGCGCGGTCGGCGCTGCTGTCGGCGCGAACCCGCTGCTCATCGTCCGCCCCTGCCACCGCGTCGTCGGCGCGGACGGCACGCTGACCGGGTACGCGGGCGGCGTCGAGCGCAAGCACGGGTTGCTCACCCTCGAAGGCGCACTGCAGCCGCGGCTCTGGAGCGCGGCCTCATGAACTGGGCGAAGCTGACGGAAGAGGTCAACGCCTACGGGTGCGCGCTCACGCCGCCGCTGCTCACCCCGGAGGAGTGCAAGGAGATCTCCAGCCTGTACGACGAGGCAGAGCTGTTCCGGTCCACCATCGACATGGAGCGGTACCGGTTCGGGGCCGGGCAGTACCGGTACTTCGACCGGCCGTTCCCGCCGCTGGTGGAGAGGCTGCGGGCGGAGCTCTACCCGCGGCTGCTGCCGATCGCCCGCGACTGGGCGGGCAAGCTGGGCTGGCCCGCTCCGTGGCCGGACGACTTCGGTGAGTGGCTCGACATGTGCCACAGAGCCGGGCAGACCAAGCCGACGCCCATCCTGCTGCGGTACGAGCGGGACGACTGGAACGCGCTGCACCGCGACCTCTACGGCGACCTGGTGTTCCCGTTGCAGGTCGTGATCGGCCTGGACCGGCCGGGCGAGGATTACACCGGTGGCGAGTTCCTGCTGGTGGAGCAGCGGCCGCGGGCCCAGTCGCGGGGCACGGTGACCCTGTTGCCGCAGGGACACGGGCTGATCTTCACCACGCGGGACCGGCCCGTACGGTCGTCGCGGGGCTGGTCGGCCTCCCCCGTGCGGCACGGAGTGAGCACCGTGCGGTCGGGGCTGCGGCATACGCTGGGGCTCGTCTTCCACGACGCACGCTGACCAAGAGGGGATGGCCGCCTCAACATCACGATGCGCGTCACGGGTCTACGAGGACGTAGTCGAAGTCGTCGTCGGTGAGCGTGCGCCGCAAGATCTGCAGGACCCGCTGCGGCTTGTCGTCCGGCCCCTGCACATAGAACGGCTTGCCGTTACGGCCGAAGGTGATCGCCGAGTCGCCTTCCCACTTGCCCAGCATGTCGTCGGCCAGCGGCGCGTAGTCCTCGTGCGCCTCGAACCCGAGCGTGCGGGCGTGGTCGATGGACCCGAACACGATGTTCTTGGCCAGCTCGAACGGCGCCTCCTGCCAGCCCGCGTACTCGCCGAAGAAGTACTGGCGGAAGCGCACCAGGTCACGCTCGTCGAGCACATCGGGGCCGATGGCGTTCTTCAGCCCGAGGCAGTAGACGTCCGCCAGGTAGCCGCAGACCGTCATCTTGTCCCAGGTGTGCCGCCGGGCGACCAGCACGCACACCATGCCGCCCGTGCCCGACTCCGGCGCCTCGTCCACCCATCCGCGGGCGGGGTCGACGATGAGTCCCTCGCTCCAGCCGACGTTGACCCAGCACCCGACCACTTCGGGGTCGACGGCGGGAATCTCCGCGGCGATGGCCCGCACCAGCGGCGCCACCACGGACGGCGGCACCTTCAGCGCCCTGGCGATCTCCTTCGGGGAACGGCCCTGAGCCCGCAGCTCGCGCACCTGATCCTTCAGCTCCATTCGGGCAGCCTAACCGGGCCAAGGGCACGCATCGAGCCACCACCAGCCGTCGGCGAGCTCAAATCTGGGGCAGATCATCATCCCGAATCCGTCGTACGGACCGCCGGGCGCTCCCGCATAGCCGACGGCATCATCCGGAATCCCCACCCAGTCCGGCACGAAAAGGCGCCGTCCTCCCAGGTCACCACGGTGCAGGTCGCCGAGACGAAGCAGAGCTCGCCGGGCAGCCGCGCGCCGTAGTACTCGTCGGAGTCCAGCCGGCCCTGCCGCGCCAGCCCGGCCACGCCAAATGTGGAGATCCCGGCAAACTGTCTAGTGAAAAGCGGACCCGCGCGGCTCCTGGCCGGTCAGGTTGCCGATGCAGCGGTAGAAGCGCACGCCCTGCTCGAACTGCGCCTGGGACGGCGGCATGACGTCGGCCTGCCATCTGGCGGACCCGGTGCGCCTGGCCGTGCCGACCCTGCTGGCCAGGAGGATCGCCCGGCTGCAGACCCGCTTCACCGTCGGGTGCTTGGCGAGGTCCTGCTGCACGTACGTGTCGGCGTCGGCCGGGATCGGGGCCACCGCGAACGTCTCCCATGAGTGCTTCTCCTCGCACCCGAGCCGTCTGGCCTTCGTGTCGCCCACGATGATGACCAGTCCGCCCCAGCACTCCGACTCCCGCACGCAGGCCGCGCCCGCGCCGCGCACCTTGGCGGCCGGGCAGTTCTCCGTGTAGGTGTCCAGTGCTCCGAACACGGTCTTGGCCGGTTGCTCCTTGGGCTGGGTGGTGGTCGTGGTGCCGGGTGAGGCCTGCCGGGTGTCGGCCGGGCCCGATGCCTCGGTGACACGCGAGTCCTTGATGACGTACGAGTAGACGACCACGCCGACGCCCACCGAGATGACCAGGGCCAGGGCGGCGACGATCGCGACCAGCGCCTTCGAGGTGCCGTCCCGGGCGGATGGCCGGGTGTCCGGATGAGCCTCCGGCGGTGGGCCCGCGACCGGCGGCAGAGGCGGCATCGGGCCGCGTCCCCGCTCCCGCCCCGGCCCGGAGGAGGCATAAGAGCCCGGCCATGCGGGCGGGCCCAGCGGCGCGGCGGGGTGTCCGGCCGGCGAAGGCGCCGGTACGGCTGCCGGCCCCGAGGATGGGCCGAGCGGGACGGCGGCGAGGGCGTCGCGGAACGCCGCCGCACTGGGCGTGCGCTCGCGCGGATCGCTCGCCAGGGCGCGGCGCAGCACGGCGGTCAGCTCCGGCGGCACGCCGGGGATCTCGGGAACGGGCAGGCGGTGCAGGGCCAGGATCATCGCCAGGTTCGGCACGCCGCTCTCCGGGAAGCGCGGCGGGCGGCCGGACATCAGGGCGTAGACGGCGGCCGCCAGCGCGTACACGTCCCCGGCCGGCGTGGGCTCGGCCAGCTCGAACGCCTCAGGCGGGGCGTACGAGGGCGTCAAGGACTCGCGTGTCACCGAGGCATCGGGCCCGGACGCGGGCATGGTGGCCAGGCCGAAGTCGGACAGGGCGACCTGGCCGTACCGGTTGACCAGGATGTTGCCCGGCTTCACGTCACGGTGGAGCACCCCTTGCGCATGCGCGGCGGCCAGCGCGTCGGCGATGCGCACGCCCACGTCGCGCGCCTCGGCCGGAGACAGCCTCCGTCCCGACAACGACCCGCCGGGGCACAGCTCCAGCACCATGTACGGTCGCCCATCCGGCAGCAGCCCCGCGTCGTAGACGGCCACCACGTGCGGATGGGCGGACAGGGCTCCGGCGGCCGTGACCTCGCGCATGAAACGGCGCTTGTCGCGCTCGGACAGCAGCACCCGGTTGTCTACCTTGAGCGCGACCTCACGACCCACGGCAGACTGCAGGGCGAGATACACCACACCGAAGCCGCCCTGGCCGAGAACGCCCTTGATCTCGTAGCCCGGCACCGATAATTCGGACACGCGCGGAAGCGTACAGGTTCGCGGGCCCGGCCTTCAGGGCGCTCGGACATATCACCCGGCCCCGGCGTCGCTCGACCCGCGCACGGGACGAGATCATCGGCTCACGGACTCGAGTACCTCGCGGAGCCGGGCCGCGTACGCGCGCGGATGGCTGGTGTTGCCGTTGTGGCCGCCCGGGAACTCCACCAGCTCGGTGCCGAGCAGCTTGGCCAGCTCGACCGCGCACCGGTGGTCGAAGACGTGGTGCGGGGTGGTGCGCCCGGCCGCGGGCAGGATGCGGGTACGGCAGCCGCTCAGGTCCAGCTCGTCCGCCACGACGGCCGTGAAGTCGTGGCGGATGAAGAAGTCGAAGTTCGCCTGCCGCTGGGGCGTCATGGGCTGCGGGGTCAGGCCGGTCTCCGCGTCCTCGGTGGTGCCGAGCACCCGCTTCACCTGGCCGATCGCGGCGGGCAGGCCGCTTTCGAGGTAGAGCGCCTGGAGCTCGGTCAGCTCCGCCCGGTGACCGGCGCGTTCGGCCTCAGGCAGCAGCCAGGGCGAGACGGGCTCGTGCGCGATGAGCAGGCTGAGCTGTTCGGGGTGCTCGACGGCCAGGTGGAGCCCGATGGAGGCGCCCAGGCTCTGGCCCAGCATGATCACGGGCTGGCCCGTGAGGTGGGCCAGGAGCCGGTGCACGTCATCGGCGTGCTGCCGCACGCTCACCTCTGTCGCCGGGGCGCCGTGGATCGTGCTGCGGCTGAGCCCGCGCCGGTCGTACGTGATCACCGTGTACTCGTCCACCAGCCGGTCGGCCAGGTCGACGCTGCGTCCCGCGTCGCCTTCGCCGCTCTGGGAGATCAGCAGGAGCGGGCCGGTGCCGCGGGTCTCGTAGTAGAGATCGGCGCCGGGCACGTGCAAGATTTCCGCGGTCATGCAGACCACGATAATCCATCAAATTTGATGCATCAAGTTCGATGCATCTTCCCCGGGATCAGCCGGGTCGCCAGCTCCTCCAGGGCCGCCACGGTCTCGCTCACGCGCCGAGGATCGTCCGTACCCAGGGCGGCGGCCAGCGCGGCGTCGATCGGGGTGTCCCGGACCCTGGTCACCCGGTCAGACACCCCCGGGGCCTCGCGGATGATCGTCCGCCGCCGGTCCGCGGGGTCCGTCTCGGCGATCACCGCGCCCGCGGTGCGCAGCCGCGCGATGGCCGCCGACACGGCGCTCTGCGGCAGGCCGGTACGGGCGGCGATCTCGCCCACGGTGGTGTCCGGGTGCCCGCGCAGATCACTCACCACGATCAGGACCGTGCGCACACTCGTGGAGTGCTCGCCGATGCCCTCGGCCGGCATCGCCTCCTCGCCGATCTTCATCAGTGTCCGGCCCAACAGGAACAGCTCGACCCCATTCACGACCAGCAACATACCGGCGCGGCTCGATAGGGTCGTGCGACGTGACAACGGAGTTGCAGCACCTCGCCGTACGACTGCGGGAGTTCGCGAGGGTCAGGGACTGGGAGCAGTTCCACACGCCGAAGAATCTGGCGATGGCGCTGGCGGGCGAGGTCGGGGAGCTGGTGGCGGAGTTCCAGTGGCTGACGGCCGACGAGTCCAGGAGCCCCGATCCCGACGCGCTCGCCAGGATGCGTACCGAGCTGGGCGACGTGACCCTCTACCTGATCCGGCTGGCCGACGTGCTCGGCGTGGACCTGGTGGAGGCGGCGCAGGCCAAGCTGGAGGACAACGACCGGCGCTACGCCGCCGACCGCTACCGCGGCTCGGCCGAGAAGGCGCCGCCGTCGCCGCACGACGGCTGACCCGTCCATCGGACCCACCGCCCCTGGCCGCATGGCTGAGGTCTTTTTAGGGAGGAAAGGGGCGAGTGGCACCGCTGAGATCCCTTTGGGTCAGGGGCGTCCTGCCGGGCCGGTTTCGGCGGCCAGGAGGCGGGCGACGTCGGCGGCCAGCGTTTCGGCGAAGCCGGACAACCGGGCGCGGTCCTCGAAGAGCAGGAACAGCCAGGCGAAGATCGGCCCCAGCAGCATGGCGTGCACCCGCGCCGGATCCGGCCGGCACGCCAGCTCCCCCCGCCCCACCGCCCGGTCCAGCACCTCGGTCACGCAGTCACGCTCGGCCTTGACGAACGTCCCCGCGAACATGGCCGCCATCCCCCCATCCGCGTGAACGTCGGCCAGCAACCCGGGCACCACTCCCGGCGGCGGCGTGGCCAGGCTCGTGACGATGACGCGGGTGACCGCCGCCAGGTCGGCGGCCAGCGAGCCGGCGTCGGGCGGCGTCTCCAGCTCCAGGTCGTGCATGACCGCCGCGAAGATCATCGCCTGCTTGGTGGCGTGGCGGCGGTAGATGGCCGCCTTCCCGACGCCCGCCCTGGAGGCCACGGCGTCCACGGTGAGCTGCGCGTACCCCTGCTCGGCCAGCAGCTCGCGGGCCGCCGCGGCGATGGCCCCGTCCACCCGCCCGTCCCTGGGACGGCCCACCGGTTGCGTCATGCGGGCGAGTCTATTACGGAACCAGCAGATCCGTAATGTGATGTAGCCGACGTTGCGCCCCGGCCCGGCCAGGCGCATTATTCGGAACCATGAGTTCCGATACTTCAGTTTCCGTAAAGCGGGCGGGCGGGATCCTGGTGTTCCTGGCCTGCGCGCACCTGGTGCTCACCGGGGTGCTGAGCGCCGAGCACATCCCGAGCTGGTTCGCCGGCGGAATGTGGTTCTTCCCGCCAGGACCGGACGACCTGTCGCAGCTCGCGCCGCACGTGGGCGCGTTCTGGCTCGTCTGGGGCAGCTTCGCGGTGCCGTTGGGGCTGATCGGGGCGCTGGTCGTGGGATTCGGGCGGCGCGGGGAGGTGCCGCCCTCGTATCTCGGGATCGGCGTGGCGCTCTGGGCGCTGGCCGGGGCCGCAGTGTTCGAGCCCTCGCCGTTCATCCTGGCCGTGGTGCCCGCCGCGATGCTGCTGGCCGCCCGGCGCCGGGCGGTGGCCGCGTCCGCGTCATGAATCTTTCCGCGGGCTTGAGGCCGCACATAAGGTGACGAGCATGCGTTTTGGGGTGCTGGGCCCGCTGGCCGTGTGGACGGACTCCGGCGAGAGTGTCACGATTCCCGGGCTCAAGGTACGCGCGCTGCTCGTGGACCTGCTCGTCCACGAGGGCCATCCGGTGTCCGTGGACCGGCTGGTCGACGACCTGTGGGGCGCGGAGCCGCCGGGCAATCCGGCCGGGGCGCTGCAGGTGCGGGTCTCGCAGCTGCGCAAGGCGTTCGAGGACGCCGAGCCCGGCGGCAAGAACCTCGTCGTCTCCCGCGCTCCGGGCTATCTGCTACGTCACGAGGACGGCGCCGTGGACGCGGCCCGCTTCGCCGGCCTGCTGGCCAAGGCCGAGGCCGCCGACAGCCCGCGGACCCGGGCGGGGCTGCTGGCCGACGCGCTGGCGCTGTGGCGGGGGCCCGCGTACGCCGACTTCGCCGACGAGGAGTACACGAGGTCGGCCATCCTCCGCCTGGAGGAGCAGCGGCTGTCGGCGCTGGAGCAGCACGCCGAGGCGCGGCTGGAGCTGGGCGAGCACGGGCTGCTCGTGGGCGAGCTGGGCGACCTGGTGGCCAGGCATCCGCTCAGGGAACGGCTGCGCGCGGTCCACATGCGCGCCCTCTACCGGGCGGGCCGCCAGAGCGAGGCGCTGGGGTCCTACGCCGAGCTGCGGGACCGGCTGGCCGACGAGCTCGGCCTCGACCCCGGGCCCGAGCTGGTCGCGCTCCACCAGGCGATACTCGGGCAGGACCCGGCGCTGAGCGTGCCCGCCGACCGCCCCGTCACGAACCTGCCCGCCTCCGTCAGCAAGCTCATCGGCAGGGACGAGGCGCTGGCCGAGGTGTGCGCGCTGGTGGGCGACGAGCGGCTGGTGACGCTCACCGGCAGCGGCGGGGTGGGCAAGACCCGGCTGGCGCTGGAGGCCGCGAACCGGCTGGTGGACGAGTTCGCCGACGGGGCCTGGCTGGTCGCGCTCGACCAGGCGTCCCGCTCCCCCGCGGAGGCCGTCATGGCCGCCCTGGACATCCGGGAGGACGCCGCCGCGACGGCGGCCGCCTCCCCCGGCGACGCCGGCCGGGCCCTGATGGAGCGGCTCGCCGCGGCGCTCAGGGCCCGGCGGATGCTGCTGGTGCTGGACAACTGCGAGCACGTGGTCGAGCAGGTCGCCGAGCTGGCCGAGTCGCTCCTGCACGCCTGTCCCGGGCTGCGGATCCTGGCCACGAGCAGGGAGCCGCTGGCCGTGGCCGGCGAGGTGCTGTGGAGCGTGCCCCCGCTCGACGTGCCCGGCAGCGCCGACCTGGCGGTGATGGCGCGTTCCGACGCGGTCAGGTTGTTCGTGACCAGGGCCGCCGCCTCCGCCCGCGGGTTCGTGCTCGACGCGGGCAACGCCCAGGCCGTCGCGCAGCTCTGCAGGCGGCTGGACGGCATCCCGCTGGCGCTGGAGCTGGCCGCGACCCGGGTGCGGGCGCTGGGCGTCCAGGGTGTGGTGGCCAGGCTGGACGACCGGTTCCGGCTGCTGGCCTCGGGGCAGCGCGGCGCCCCCGCCCGCCAGCAGACGCTGACCGCGGTGATCGACTGGAGCTGGGACCTGCTGTCCGACGAGGAGCGCCGCGTCCTGCGCCGCCTCTCCGTGCACGCCGACGGCTGCACCCTGGAGGCGGCCGAGTCCGTCTGCGACGCGCCCGAGCTCGACGTGCTCGACCTGCTGGCCCGCCTGGTCGACCGCTCGCTCGTGGTCGTCGTCGACGCCTCCGCGGGCGTCAGGTACCGGCTGCTCGAATCGGTCTCCGCGTACTGCCTGGACCGGCTGTCCGACGCGGGCGAGCTCGATCGGACCCGCCTCGCGCACCTGCGCCACTACCTGGCGCTGGCCGTACGGGCTGAGCCGGAGCTGTACGGGCACGAGCAGCGGGACTGGCTGTTGCGCCTGGACGCGGAGGCCGCGAACATGCGGGCCGCGCTCGACACGGCGGTCGCACAGAAGGACGCCGGCAGCGCGGCCCGGCTGGTCAACGCGCTGGCCTGGTACTGGTTCCTGCGGGGCAGGCTGGCCGAGGGCAGGCGGTCGCTGGCGACCGCGCTGTCCGTCGCGGGCGATCACACTCCCGTCAGGGCCAGGGCGGCGGCGTGGGAGGCCGGGTTCGCGCTCATCCTGGGCGAGCAGGTCGAGTGGGAGCCCGTGCTGGAGGCCGTCGAGGATCCAGGTGAACGGGCCAGGGCCGCGCTGTTCGTGGGCATGCACGTCAAGGACATGCCGACGGGTCAGGAGCTGACGCGCCGGGCGCTGGCCACGTTCAGGGAGGTCGGCGACCGGTGGGGCGTCGCGGCGGCGCTCGCCAGGCAGGCCAGGGACGCGTTCACGACGCGGGACATCGAGGCGCTCGAGCGGATCGGCGAGGAGAGCGCGCGGCTGTTCACCGAGCTGGGCGACCGCTGGGGGCTGCTGCAGGCCAAGGCGTGGCTGGCCTCGCTGGCCGAGATGGCGACCGACGCGGAGCGGGCCAACCGGCTGTTCGGCGAGGGGCTGCGGATGGCCGAGGACCTGGGGCTGTGGCCGGAGGTCTCCACGAGCACCGCCTGGCTGGGCTGGATCGCGTTGCAGAGTGGCGAGTACGAGCGCGCCATGGAGTTCTGCGAGCGGGGCATGAGGCTGGCGGAAAGCCAGGGCTACCGGGAAGGCGCGACCATGGGCGAGATGGGCCTCGCCTTCGCCGCGCGCCGGGCCGGTCGGCTGGACCTGGCCGAGACGCACCTGCTCCGGCTGCTCGAAGGCGAGCCGCGCGACCCGGACACCGAGCCCTCTCTGCACGTGCCGGACACGCTGGTCGAGCTGGGCTACGTCATGGAGCTGCGCGGAAACCCGGCCGCCGCCATGGACCTGCACGTGGAGGGGCTGGCCGCGGCCCGCAAGATCGGCGACCCCAGGTCGATGGCGTTCGCCGTCGAGGGCGCGGCGGCGGCCGCGGGGCCGACCGAGAAGGCGGCCAAGCTGCTCGGGCTGGCAGCCGCGGCCAGGGAGCGCAACCAGACGCCCGCGGGGGCGGCCGAGCAGGCCGACAACGAGCGGGTGGCGGCGAGGGTGCGCGACGCGCTCGGGGAGGACGCCTTCGCCGCCGCGTACCGGGAAGGCGCCACCCTCAAGCTCGACGAGGCCGCGGACCTGCTGCCGTGAGGGCTACGCAAGGTGCTCGGCGAGCCGGTCGAAGAACTCGATCCAGCCTGCCTTGGCCTGTTCGGCGTGGTCGGGGTCGGTGTTGACGCCGTACTGGTGGAAGCGCATCTCCGTCTTGCCGTCCGCCTCGGTGAAGTGGAGCGTGACCACCGACGCCGGCCCGTCGCCCGGATTGTCCGGGTCGCCCGTGGTGAACACCAGCCGCTCCGGCCCCGCCACCTCGCGGTAGGCGCCGTCCAGCGTCGCCTCGAACCCCTCCTCCCCGACCAGCGTGGCCCGCCAGATGCCGCCGGGCCGGGCGTCCAGGGTGATCCGGCCGACCGGCGTGGTCAGCGTCCGGGGGCCGAACCACTGCGAGAAGCGCTCGGGCTCGGTCCAGGCGGCCCATACCAGCTCGCGGGGGGCGTCGAAGTGGCGGATGATCTCGTACTGTGCGGTGTTCGTCGTCATGTCCCCAGAGTGCGGGGACGGGCTTCAGATCCGCTTCTCATGGTCTTAAGGTCGGTGCATGAGGATCATTCGCGCCGCGAAGGTGCTCACCGGGCACCCCGGGGAGGTGATCGCGGACGGCGAGGTTCTCATCGACGGCTCCAAGATCGTCTCCGTGGGGCCGCGCGGCAGCGGGGGCGACGCCGCCGAGGTCCTCGACCTGCCGGGCCACACGGTGCTGCCGGGGCTGATCGACGCGCATGTGCACCTGGGGTTCGACGCCGCGGTCGACCCGGTGACGCGGCGCAGCCCCGAGAGCGATCATCACCTGCTGTTACGCATGGCGGAGAACGCCCGCAAGCTCGTCTCCGCAGGCGTCACGACCTGCCGCGACCTGGGCTCGCGCGGCTTCCTCAACCTGGCGCTGCGCGACGCCGTCGAGGAGGGTCTGGCGGTCGGCCCGCACATCGTGGCCGCCACCAGGCCCATCACGATCACGGGCGGCCACTGCTGGTACATGGGCGGCGAGGCCGACGACGAGCCCGCCGTCCGCCGCGTCGCCAGGGAGAACCTCCGGGCCGGTGCCGACTGCCTGAAGGTGATGGCCTCCGGCGGGCTGATGACGCCCGGCGCGCCGCCGAGCTGGGCGCAGCAGTACGGCGCCGATCTGCTCAGGGTCGTCGTGGAGGAGGCCGCGTCACGCGGCAAGGGCGTCGCGGCGCACGCCCACGCGCACGCGTCGATCCGCAGCTGCGTGGAGGCGGGCGTCACGACCATCGAGCACTGCACGTTCTTCACCCCGTCGGGGCACGAGTTCGACGCCGGGCTGGCCGATCTCGTCGCGGCCAGCGGCACGTACGTGTGCCCCACCGTGCACGGCGTGCTCTGGCGGATGCGCGAGCGCCATGGCCCCGAGATGGTGGACGCCTGGCTGAGCAGCGTGGCCGCCATGCGGGAGGCCGGGATCCGGCTCATCGCGGGCACCGACGCCGGGTTCGCCGCCGCCGGCGTGGCCAACCCCACCGACGGGTACATCGGCGGCCTGGAGGTGTTCGCGCAGGTCGGCTACGGCAACGCGGAGATCGTCGAGCTGGCCACCGTGCGCGCCGCCGACGCCTGCGGGGTGGGCGAGGTGACCGGCAGCCTGGAGGCCGGCAAGCGGGCCGACCTTATCGCGGTCGCGGGCGACCCGCTCGCCCGCCTGGCCGACCTGCGCAACCTCGCACTGGTCCTGGTCTCCGGCCGCTCCGTCACTCAGGCGGGCGTGGACACGGTGACCCCGTCCGTCGGCTGAGTCGATCGAAAGGATTCTCCATGCTGCCCTGGTCCGCCGAGCTGGCCGGCCGCCTCGACCACGACGTCATCGACAGCGCCCTGCTGCGCGGCAATCCCCTGGGGGACCCGCACGAGCGCCCGCTGCTGGTGTACGTCCCGCCGGGGTACGACGACGAGCCCGGCCGCCGCTACCCTTCGATCTACGTGCTGCTCGGCTACACCGGCCACGTCGCCATGTGGCTGAACCGGGCGCCGTTCCGCCAGCCGTACCCGGAGCTCGCCGACGCCGTGTTCGCGGCCGGGGACACGCCGCCCGCGATCGTCGTGTACGTGGACGCGTGGACCTCCCTCGGCGGCAGCCAGTACCTCGACTCCCCCGCCACCGGCCGCTACCACTCCTACCTGCGCGACGAGGTCGTGCCGTGGGTGGACGCCCGCTACCGCACGATCGCCGACCGCGACCACCGGGCGGTGACCGGCAAGTCCAGCGGCGGCTACGGCGCCATGGTGACCGCCATGCTGGCGCCCGACGTCTTCGGGGCGCTGGCCACGCATGCCGGTGACGCGTTGTTCGAGGTCAGCAACCGCAGGGCGTTCCCCGAGCTGGCGCGCAGGCTGCGCGACATGTACGAAGGCTCGTACGACAAGTTCCTCGCCGACTTCCGCGGCCGCCTGGCCGGGACCAAGGAGGGGGATCTGGACCTGCTGGAGATGTACGCGTACTCGGCGGCCTATTCCGCGGACCCGGACGGGACCGTGCGCGTGCCCTTCGACGACACGGGCGCGGTGCTGCCGGAGGTGTGGTCGCGCTGGCTGGCGTGCGATCCGGTGGTGATGGCCCAGGAGCCCCGCTACGCGCAGGCGCTCCGCTCGATGCGCGCGATCTGGGTGGATGCCGGGAACAAGGACGAGTACTTCCTGGACTTCGGGGCGGTGGCGTTCCGGCGGGCGCTGGAGGCGGCGGGCGTACCGGACGAGAAGATCTATTTCGAGCTCTTCGACGCCGGCCACGGCGCCATCGAGTACCGCTACCCCCTGGCGCTGGCCTGGCTCTCCCACCGCCTGACCCCCTGAGCCGGGCGGTCAGGCGCGTCCGCCCGCGCGGATGAGGCCGCTCATCGACTCCCGCGCCTGCGCCGATGACGGGCGAACCAGGCGCGGGACGACGGCGGCACGACGAGCAGCACGATGACCGCGCTGCCGGCCAGGGCCAGGATGACGGCCATCACCACCCCGAGCACCGGGTAGACCTGATCCCAGGCGTATGGACCGGCCCCCAGCACCAGCATGACCACGCCCAGGGCGATCCCCAGCAGCCGCGGGCCGCGCCATCCCCGCCACAACCCTCGGGCTATCGCGACGGCGAAGAGGCCGAGGATCGCCCACCAGATGCCTTGTGCCAGCAGGAGGCCGACGATGGCGATGGCCGCCATGGTGAACGACGCTGCCGCGACGGCCCAGACCACCGCCACGACACCGACCACGGGCGTCGGCGGGGTAGGCCCGTCAAGCGGTGACTTCATGGCTCCGCACCCTAACCCGGGCGGTCCGGGACCGGTCCCGGTTGGCGGACTATTACGGTGAGCCCATCGTCACTGAGAGCTATGGAAAACATGCGGACCGCAAGAAAAGATCTTAGGAAAGTATTAGCATGGCGTCATGAGTAGCCGAGCAAAACCCAGCATTGCTGTCACACTGGATCCCGACCTGGTGGAATACGTGAAATCTCGCGTAGGGGACGACGATGTCAAGTCCCTGTCCGCCTACGTCAACGAAGCTCTGGCTGCGCGAGTCCGAGAAGACCGGCGTCGCCGGGCGATCCTGGACGCGCATTTGACGCGAGCCCGGGAAAGTGCCGACCATGCGCGGGTCGACCGGATGATGGCCAATGTCAAAAAGCAGCTCGCCGATCTCCCCGGCTACCGCGGCGAGGCCGGACAGTGACTTTGCCCCCGCTCATCCTCGATACGGGCTTTCTGGCCGAACTGGCTCGAGGAGACAGCGACCTGATGGAGATGGTCGCCCGATTCGACGCCGAGGGCCAGTCCATGGTCATGTCCGTCCTGGCGATCACCGGTGCCTCACTCGACTGCGGCACCAAAGAGGCGACGGACTTGCTGCTCGGCATCGCCACCCTGCCGCAGATCACCGTTGCTGGAGCTCGCGAGCCTGAGCACGGCACCACTCTCGCCTCAGTGATCAACCGCACGGGCCTCGACTGGGGAGACGCCCACGTCGCCGCCATCGCCGACGCCTCAGTGTGCCCGGTGCTCACCCTGAACAAGCTCCACTGGGACAAAGCCACCCATGCCTTTGACGAGCCGCTGCACATCGTCGAAATCGCGAACCCAGAAACCTAACCAGCGGGCGCGGTGAGGCGGTTGCTGAAGCGGGCGAGCATGGCGGTCTGGGACGTCTCGGGGAACAGCCGGGCGATCAGCGGTGGGACGCGCCAGTTGGCGGGGTTGCGCTTGGCCAGCCGGGACACCAGGGAGATGTGCGGGTAGCGGGCCTTCTCGTAGGCGCGCAGCCATACCGCCGGATCGTCGCCGTCCCTGGAGAGCTCTCGCCCGAGCACCCAGGCGTCCTCGAGGGTCTGGTTGGCACCCTGCCCCAGAGTGGGCGGCATGGTGTGGGCGGCGTCGCCGACCAGCGTGATGCGGCCCTCCCCCCACACCCGGCGGACCTTGTTCCAGTGGTGGCCGAAGAACTCGAGGTCATCCTCGGAGGCGGCGGCGAGCACCTCGGGGACGGGCGACGCCCAGTGCCCGAACCGGCGCCTCAGCTCGGCCAGCGGGGCGGCGGGTCGCGGGTCGGCGGGCGACCAGGGCATGTCGAACCACCACTGCAGCAGGCCATCGCCGGCGGGCATGAGGCCGCACGCGCCCTCCCGCCCCGAGATCATGAGGTGGCGGGTCGTGTCGGTGATGTCGATGTCGATCGGGCTCAGGCCCTGCCAGGTGCCGAAAGTGGCCGGTCGCACGGTGCTCTCGCCCCACAGGGCGCGCCGTACGACGGAGTGGTGACCGTCGGCTCCGATGAGCACGTCGCCCGTGGCCGTCGATCCGCCGGCGAAGGTCGCCGTGACCCGGCTGCCCTCCTGCGTGACGCTCCGGCAGGTCATGCCGTAGTGGACGACATCGTCGGGCAGCCCGTCGGCCAGGCGTTCCATCAGGTGGCGGCGGGGGATCGCCTTGGTCACGAAGCCGAAGCGGTCGGCCGCGTGGGCGATGTCCATGCTGGTGCGCAGCCGGCCGCCGGAGGTCAGCGCGTCGATCCGGTCGATGCGGGCGCCGACGCCGTCCAGGCTGACGCCGAGATCGTTCAGCACGGCATTGCCGTTGCTCCAGACGAGCAGCGCCTTACCGCCTGTCCGCCGGGCCGGAGCCTGATCGTAAGCCCGCACCCGGTGACCGGCGGCCAGTAACCGGCGCGCGACGGCCAGGCCGCCCACCCCGGCGCCGATGACCAGAACGTCCATGTCTCCTCCAAATCGGAGTATCTTCGATTCGAAGTTACATTGCGGTGGAGTAGGTTTGGAAAGTGGCCCACAAACATCCAGAAGAGGCGGTCTTCCGCGAGTTCCTGGTCGCGATCCTGCTGCACAATGAGGCGGTCGCCGACCGGCTCGGCCTGCAGCCGGTCGACGTCGCCGCCACCATGCTGCTGGAGACGCGTGGGCCACTCGCCGTGGGAGCGATCGCGGAGGAGCTGGGGCTGCCGTCCGCCTCCACCACCCGGCTGATCGACAGGCTGGAGAAGGCGGGGTACGTACGACGGGTCCGGGGGGAACGGGATCGGCGCATGGTCACCGTGGAGCTGGTCGAGGGCGGGATGGACGATTACGACGCCGCCTGCGCCGCGTCCCGGCGGCACCTGGATGCGCTCGCCGTGCACTACGGCCCGGAACAGGTGCCGTTGCTCCTCGACATGTTCGCCCGCGTCGCCGTGGCCTACCGGTCGGCCACCAAGGAACTACGGCAGGACGCGACCTCCGACGCCGGGCACCCGGCGCCGCGCGGCGTCCACACCGGGCACGAGTAGCCGGTCGAGGCCGTCTGCGGTCGTCGAGCGGGGGACGAACGTCAGGCCGCCCGGAGCGGATCGCCGGTGTGCCCGGCCATGGACTGCTTCGGTGTAGGGATGAACGCGGGGGCCGGCTCAGTGCCAGTCGCTGATCTGCACGTCCTGCGGCGCCGGCGCGCCTTCGCCGTTCTCCACCAGGGACTTCAGGCTCATCAGGAACGAGCCCCACTTGGTGCTGCAGTGATGCATGAACTCCACCGGCTCCTTCCAGCCCTGGTGCTTGAACAGCACGATCGTGTAGTCGCCGTCCTGGCGGAGGTCCCAGTCGATCGTCGTCCCGATCCATTCCTCGGGACCGTCGACCACCCGCCACGCCACCCGCTCGGACGGCCGTAGCTCGACGACCTCCATGTCGAAGCCACCGACCGGGAACCGGAACTCGAGCACGCCGCCGACGTCGCCGCTCCCCTTCGTGTCGACGGTCCACCAGCCGGCGAGGCCCTCGACGGTCGTCAGCGCGTCGTACACCTTCTCCGGCGTCGGGGTCTTGACCCCGACCCTGTGCAGAATGTCCGCCATCTCGGCTCTCCTTGATCTCGCCAGTTTTGTTGTCAGCCCTGTTGGGCGTGCTGGATCGCCTCGGCGATCCGCTTGATCCGCTGCAGCCGGGCGTCCCACGCCGCCCCGACCGACGACAGCTGGGCCACCGCGCGAGCGAGCTGGGCGTCGTCCACCCGATACCGCTTCTCCCGGCCCGCCGGAGTCGCCCGGACCAGTCCGACCCGCTCGAGGACGCCGAGGTGCTTGGCCACCGCCTGACGGGTGACCGGCAGCTGCTGGGCCAGCGTGGTCGCGGTGCCGTCGACCTCGATGAGCAGCAGGTCGAGCATTCGGCGCCGGGTCGGGTCCCCGATCGCGGACCAGAGATCGTCGTCGACCTTCTCGGCCACCACTGTGCTCATGGCCGCAGCTCCAGCGTCGCGACGTACGGTGCCAGCCGCGGCAGATAGAAGTCCCAGCCGGTGACGTGCTCCTGGTACTGCTGCTCGAGGACGGCGATCTCCCAGCCCATCTCGCTGAAGCCGGTCTCGGTCATCTTGAGCAGCGTCCCCCGGCCCGACGGGGTCAGGTCGAAGGTGACCAGCAGGGAGTTGCCCTCCGTCGCGACCTCGCCGGCCGGGTGCGTCCAGCGGAACGAGAACGTCCGCGGCGGCCGCGCGTCGACAACAGTGAACGACACCACTGCCCCGCCGGCGTCGCGGTCACCGAAGACGATCTCTCCCGCCGACCCGGGCATTGGCTCGTACCGGGCGTCGTCCGGCCACCACTCCTTGAGGTGGTCGGGACTGCTCACCACCTCGAAGACAATCTCAGGCGACGCCTCGATGTAGATCTCGCGCTCGATGGTTCCGAACTCCATGCCACCCTCCTGCAACCTTTGGTTGCACATGAGGCTATCCGGAACGCCGACATTGCGCAACCATTAGTTGCACCAACGCCGTCGAGGAGCTGCTCCGCTATCTGACCGTCATCCCTGCCACGTCGCCTGGGACCATCGGTTGCCTGCTGTGGTACTAGGCACCAGGGCCGGTGCGCAAGACAACGAACAGCCCCCGCGCGCGGGTGCCGTCCGGCATGTGCCAGGAGCCGGCGACGTGGCCGGTCGCTTCCGATGGAAGGAGAGGCCCGCTCTCCGGGGCGGGGCGCAGGACCCGGTGCAAGCGGAGGGCCGTACCATGCGGCGCAGGCAGCTCAGTGCCCTCTTGGTCGTCGGTGGTGGTGGTGAAGTCCGTCTGGGCGAGGCCGTCACCCAGGTAGGAGCGGGTGACCTCCCGGTCGGGAGTGTCGCTGGTGTTCTGGTCCTGGGCCTGGACCCGCCCCTCGATCAGGGCCAGCAACTGGGCGACCAGCACCGGGTCGTGGCAGCCGTCGTAGGCCCAGCGCCGCCCCAGCACACCGTGCTCCATGGTGCCGACGAGGGCGTGCTCCGCCCCGTCGAGCGGGGCACCGCGATAGGTGAGCGGCACCAGGTAGGGGGTCGGGTGAGTGCCGGAGGCATCGGTGACCACCATGAACTCGATCCCGACCGCACCCTCCGGGTCGTCCAGCCGGAAGCCGCCGGCCTTGGCCAGGCTTGGTTCGCCCGCGCCGCCGCGGTACCACTGCCGGGAGGGTAGCCAGGAGGTGAGCAGTTCCAGCTTGGTCGGCTTGAGTGCGGTGTGGTGAATGACGGCCATGCTGAGGATTCTCTTCCGTTGAGCGGGTACGACCTTCGTAATCTTCCCATCTGCCGGCAAAGCCGTTCTTCAGCCGACAAAATCTACGGGACAGGCCCTGGTGCGCTTTCACGACCTACAGCTAGATGGTTGAGAGTCGTGCGCCGTAGATCTCTGGGAACTCGCGCACGATCACGGCCACCGTCTGCTCGGGCGTCATTCCTGTGCCGTCGACAGCGAGGTAGCGATAGCCGTCCTGATTGACCGCGAGCGTCGTGTCGACGGTGTCGAATTGATCCACACTGTCACGCCACTCCTGTGTGGTCTGCTTGGCGCGGGTGAGGCGCCGGTGCTGGCGTTCCTCTGGCTGCACGAGCAACTGGACCATGAACACCTCGTCGGCCTCCGGGACGAGCTCGCGAAAGCGCAGAAAGTCATCGCGTGTTTTGAAGAAGCTCCCCGCGATGACATTCTCGAAGCCGGCATTCCAGTAGTTGCGAACGAGGGCGGCAACGTTGGCTCGAAGCAGTTGCCAGAACGCGTCGTCGAAGAGACATGGATTGACCTGGCCCAGGTCTTCGGCATCGATCCGTGCGCCGTTCGGCGTGTGGGGCAACAGGGCGCGGACGATCGTAGTCTTACCCGCGCCTTCTTGCCCCGAGACAAGGATCAGGCGACGGGCAGCAGCACGGCCTGGACGTGGCGTTTGATCGGAACTGGTCACGATCTTCCACCCTCCCACATCTGGGAAGCCAAGATCGGCGGGCATCCCGTCAGAGATCTACGGGACAGGCCCTCAAGGGCGTGCGCCGGAGGGCCAGCTCATAGCGGCCGACCCAGATGACCGGCCCCTCCTGCAGCCGCTGACCAGGAGCACCACCCACCGGCACGTCTCCGCGGTGCGCGAAGCCGTGGGCCTCGTAGTAGGCACGCAGCCGATCATTGGACTTCACGCAGTCCAACCGCAGGGCGTTGGCGCCGCGCTGCCGTGCGGCATCGGCCGCCCAGTCGAGAATGCAGCCCCCGAGCCCCGCCGCCCATCGGCGCACGGCCATGCGGTGCACATATCCCGCCGAGCCGTCGAGATCCGCCCACAGCGGATCCGACCAGTCCATGGTGACCGTCCCCGCCACCTTGCCCCCGGCAGCCACCAGCCACGTCTCGCCTCGACAGATGGCTTCCTCAACCCATGCGGCCTCAAAACGCGCAGGCCACTGGCTGATCCCGCGTGCGTTGAGCCATCCCGCCGCCTCATCGAGCACGCTCAGGACTTCGTTCATACGGTCGACGCCGACACGCTGGAAGACGACCTCCATGCCGTTCCAACCAGCTGTCATGGCCTGAAGAATCCCAGCACCTCCGACACGCGCCCTCATAGGGCTCTCACTGAAGCGAGGCCCGCTTGGGGCGGGCTCCAGCAGACGCACAGCGCTTCGGGCTCATGCCGAAACCTGCACCGGCCCGAAGTCACCGCTCGTGGGGCTGGCGAGCCTCGGCGTAGCGCGCAGGATCGAGGTCACGCCCCTGTGGTCGTTGCCCCTCGCCCTCTCCCTAAGGGGCAACGACTCAGAACTCTGCCGGGAGCCTGATCAGTCCATCACCGACTCGCCGCCCGGGTAGGTGAAGGAAGACCTGGGCGAGTAGAACCCCCACACGATCTGCAGCGGGTCAGCGGGTCGGAGCGCGTAGACGGAGTGGCTCGGCTCCAGGAACTCCAGCGAGACGATCTCAAACGGATCGACCGGCTCCGCCACGAACGGATAGAGTCCGCTGATCCTCTGCCCGTCGACCTCGGTGATGTACCGCAGCTGCCCGCGGTTGACCGCTGTACCGGTGTGCCCGACCCGTGCGGTTGTGCGGATCACCGGCACACCGTCGGACTCGGTCGTCGCGACCAGTGTCTTCCCCTGGACCTCGATCGTGGTACGGCCGGGAGTGGCTGGCACTCCTCGTGCGGCCGCGTACTCGCGTACCACCGCACTCGAGTTGAAATAGTGTGTCCACCAGCGGCCGGGGGTCACGCCGTCGGGCGCGTAGGCATCCTCCAGGTCGGGCCCGATATACGTCAGCGAGTACGCGCCGAACCCGGAGGTCTGCTCGGGCCGGTCGACGACGTACTGGTTCATGAAGACCTGCCGGTTGGCCATCGGCTTCAAACCGTCGGGCACCAGTGCCGCGACGGCATCGGGTTCGGCCGGCACCCACCCGAAGTAGATCATCCGGCTGTTGACGACGAGCTGGGGTGCCACGAGTTCGGGCACGATTTCTCCCTTGCTATCGACGACGCATAGCCGGAACCTACGTGACGTTTTCCGGGAGAACAACGGCGCCAATTAAGGACGCTCCTTTCGCAGCTGCTCGCCTGGCCACAAGACTTGCCGGGACGAGATCGCCCGTGCGAGTGAACGTGAACACAGACGGATTTCTGCGCTCTTCTCACGATTCATCGCACGCTGACCGCCGCTCCCGGCAGCACCGACGAAATGCAACCTGTTCAAATCGGTAAAAGCGAGCGCTACACCGGTTATCTTGGCTGCGTCGCCGGACAGAACACCGATTTGAGGGCCTCGGTGATGCGTTGCGGCATGGTGCTGCGCTCGGCATCGTCCATGGCCGGTGTCAGGGACACGGCGAACTGTAGGCGGCCGTCGGAGGAGGGGTAGGTCGCGGCGGTGAAGCCGGGGGCGCTGCCCGGCCGCCTGGGGCGAACTCGGGGTTGCCGGCGCATGGGCCGCCCGAAGGCAGCGGCGGCATGCCCGGCGCCGGATCGATGATCACTTTGCGCAAGGACTCCGGCAGGAGCCTGCCCTGGCGGAGGCGCGCTGGAAGGCGCCCGTGTCGCGCGCGGTGGAGACCACACCGCCGGCGCCGAGCATGGTGGTGACGTGAGCTTGTCGACATCGCGCAGCGTGCCCGTCTTGTCCGGGGCGTAGCCGTGCCCGTGCGGGCCCTTGATGCCCTCGGGCGCCTTTGCGGGCAGGTAGGTATCGCGCATTCCGAGCGGGGCGAAGAGCCTGCGGTTGAGTTCGGCCGCCAGTGACCTTCCGGCCAGTTTCTCGATGATCATGCCGAGCAGGATGTAGTTGGTGTTGGCGTAGGTGAAGGTCCCGACCTCCACAGGCCGGGGTTCTTGCGCGAGGCCGCCAGCAGGTCGGTCAGGCGGTTTCGTGTGTGGGGTCCCAGGGATCCTTGTCCGCGCCGATGTAGTCGGGGATGCCTGAGGTCAACTGGATCAGGTTGCGTACCGTGATCTCGTCGGCCCGCTCCACCAGGTCCTTTTCCGCCACCTCCGGCAGGACCGCGCTGAGTTTGTCGTCCAGGCTCAGCTTGCCTTCCTTGACCAGTTGCAGCACCACGGTGGCGGTCATGCCCTTGGTCTGCGAGCCGATCCGGTAGCGGGCGTTCGAGGGGATCGCGCCGTCCTTGCCGTAGAGCAGGCGGGACCCGGCCGATCCGTCCCCGACCCGCTTGCTGTCCACGTACACCTCGCCGATGGCGCCCACCACGTGGCCGGTCTTCACCAAGTCTTCCATCGCCTTCTGCACGTCCCCGACCTTGACGGGGTCGGCAGATATCGAGGCGGTGGCGGGCGCGGCCACGCTCAGAGCCAGCGCCGCGCATGCCACCGAGGCGATGCGAGCCACTACCGCTCGACGCGAAACCATGAAGTCTCCCTCTGTGGAAGTCCGAAAAATCAGATGTCGAGCCACAGTTCTAGGGCGGGACGTGTTTCCTCAGTGTTTGCTCCACCATGCGGCTCCGACTTCCGCCCCCGTAATCGCGCAGTCGCCAGGGAGCCCTGGCGAAATCGGTGACCTTGCTGGCGGGGACCTCTCCTGCCCACCGCCATCATATGATCACGGGACACGCTCTAAGTGAGCCCCGGCACAACGGCGTCAGGTCAATCGATGTGGGGATAACTGCGCTCTTGGTAGTCGTTGAGCTGCCGCCATTGCGTGGGGTGAATGTCCAGAGTTTGAAGGTCTCCGGGTCGACCCAGCGAACATCGCCCGGCCTCGTCGTAGGCCTCCGGCTGGCCGCTGACTGGACGGGCGATCAGGATCACCTCGTACCCTTGGGGTCACATCTCGCCTGTGCTGGCAGTCACGCTCGGACCGTGGTCGAGCGGGAATCACAGTCCGACGTGGGCCTTGTCAAGAGACCGCTGGACGCCTGATCAGCCCTTCGCTGCTGACAGACCAACCACTACCGGCCCAGTGCTCATCGGCGACAGACCCATGGCTCTTCATAGCTGTTGTCAGTACATCCGTTAGCAAGATCGACCTGCGCATTAGGACTCGGCTGGGTCACACTGGTGACATGGAGGCCAGGGGATACGGAGCAGTCCGCCCTTACATCGTGCCCGAGACGTTGGAGGAACTCGCCGGGCCCATCAAGGGCGTCGTCTCACTTCCCCGACCTTTGGATCGGGGCGGGGTCCAGCAGGCCCACCCGGTAACAGGGCAACGGGTGGGTGCTCCCGACCCACCTACCCCGAACCCTTACTCGTAGCGGGCCGTGCTGTCTCGGACGATCAGCTCCGTGGCCAGTTCCACGCGTTTCGTCTCCGGTGCCTCTCCCCGGCCCATCGCCAGCACCGTACGCGTGGCCAGCGCCGCCATCTCCTGCAGCGGCTGGCGTACCGTCGTCAAGGGCGGCCAGGCCGACTTCGACAGGGGCAGATCGTCGAAGCCCACCACGCTCAAGTCCTCCGGCACGCGGAGCCCCCGCTGGCGGGCGGCCTCGAACACGCCGAACGCCATCAGGTCGCTGCCCGCGAAGATGGCCGTCGGAGGCTTGTCGAGCGAGAGGAGCGCGTGGCCCTCGTCGTGGCCGGACTCCACCAGGAACGTGCCGCGCCGGATCAGCTCGGGCGCGATCGGCACCCCCGCTGTCTCCAGCGCCGCCCGGTATCCGTCCACCCTGGCCTGGCTGCAGAGCATGTCGGTCGGGCCGCTGATCATGCCGATCCGGCGGTGGCCGAGCTCCAGCAGGTGGCGGGTCGCGGCCAGGCCGCCGTTCCAGTTGGTGGCCCCGACCGAGACGACGCCGGGGGCGGGCTCGCCCTCCGGGTCCACCACCGCGAACGGCAGCGAGCGCGCGCTGAGCTGGGCCTGGATGCCGGTGGACAGGCGCGAGGCGACGATGACCACGCCGTCGGTCCTGCGGGCGGCCAGGCGTTCGAGCCAGTCGCGGCCCGGGCCCGCATGGGTGTGCAGGACGGAGATGACCACGCTGGCCCCGGCCTCGTGGGCCGCGCCCTCCGCGCCGCGCACGATCTCCATGGCCCATGGCGACTCGATCTCGGCGAACACCAGGTCGACCAGGCCGGCCGGGGTGTCGTCCTGGCTGATGCGCCGCTGGTAACCGTGCTCCTGCAGGAGTCGTTCGACTCGATGGCGGGTCGCCGGAGCGACCTCTGGACGTCCGTTGATGACCTTGGACACCGTCGGGATGGAGACTCCGGCCTCCTCCGCGATCAGTGCGATCGTCACCCGCCGCTTCGCTGACACGTTCGGGAGTTTAGCCGAAAGTTTCGGTTTGGGATCGCTCCCACTCGAGGTGTTGACGCTTTCCATACCGTCTACCTACGATCCAGGCAGCGAAATTATCGGGGGAGTTACGAAACTTTCTTCCGGTGCGACTCACAGTGCCCCATGAGTCACGTGGAGGAGCGCCGGGCCACTTCTGAGGAAGGGACCCCTGGATGAAACGCAGTCTGGTGTTGATCGCGACCGCAGTGCTCATGGCCGGCTGCGGCGGTGGCGGCGGTGGGGGCAGCAGCACGGCTCCTCAGCAGGGTGGCTCGCCCGCCAAGGTCACGCTCGAATGGTGGCACCTGTCGACCGCCGAGCCGCTCAAGTCGCTCTGGGCGCAGCGGGCCAAGGAGTACATGGCCAAGCATCCCGACGTCACCATCAAGGCCACGGTCCTGGAGAACGACGCGTACAAGGCCAAGCTCACCACGATCACGCAGTCGGGCAAGGCGCCCGACATCTTCGCGACCTGGGGCGGCGGCGTGCTCAGGCAGCAGATCGACGCGGGGCTGGTCAAGGACATCTCCAGCGACGTCGCCGACGTCCTGCCCACCTTCACGCCGGCGGCGCTGAGCGCGTACCAGTTCGACGGCAAGACGTACGGGCTGCCGACCGACATCGGCCTGGTCGGTTTCTGGTACAACAAGAAACTTTTCGCCAAGGCGGGCATCACCGAGCCGCCCGCCACGTGGTCGGCGTTCCTCGAGGACGTCAAGAAGCTCAAGGCGGCGGGCGTCACCCCGATCGCCCTGGCCGGCAAGGAGAAGTGGCCGGGCCACTACTACTGGGCGTACCTCGCCATGCGCATCGCCGGCCTCGACGCGCTCAAGCAGGCGGCCACCGACCACGACTTCACCAAGCCCGACTTCGTGGCCGCCGGCCAGCAGGTCAAGGCGCTCGCGGACCTGCAGCCGTTCCAGAAGGGCTTCCTCGGCGCGGCGTACTCCACCCCCGACGGCCAGTCGGCCACGGTCTCGAACGGCAAGGCCGCCATGGAGCTGATGGGCCAGTGGGCGCCCGCCGTGCAGAAGGACTCCGGCAAGGGGCTCGGCGACGACCTGGGCTTCTTCCCCTTCCCCGCGGTCGAGGGCGGCAAGGGCTCGATCAGTGACGCGTTCGGCGGTGGCGGCGGGCTGGCCGTGGGCGCGGACGCCCCTGCGGAGGCCCTGGACTTCGTGAAGTTCATGACCGAGATGGGCAACCACTCCAAGGCCGTGGAGTCCGGCGGCGTGCTGCCGGTGCTCAAGGGCGAGGAGAGCGCGGTGAAGGACGCCAACCTCAAGCAGGTGGCGACCCTGCTCGCCGCGGCCGGCGGCTACCAGCTCTACCTGGACCAGGCCTATCCGCCCGCCGTCGGCCAGCAGGTCAACGACAGCGTGGCCGAGCTCATCGCCGGTACGAAGACGCCGGAGGAAGCGGGCAAGGACATCACCGAAGTGGCCAAGAGCGAAGGATGACGACACTCATCAGAGGGCCGGAGGCGGTTCAGCGTCCGGCCCCCGCCCCTGCCGCCAGGCGGCGCGGCCGCTGGGTGACCATCGCCCTGTTCCTGCTGCCCGCCCTGGTCCTCTTCCTGCTGCTCGTCGTCGCGCCGATCCTGGTGGCGTTCTACTCCAGCGTGTTCAGGTGGAACGGGTTCGGCGGCCTGCCGAGCAACTTCATCGGGCTGGACAACTTCACCCGGCTCTTCGGCACCGAAATTTTCGGGCAGGACCTGTGGCACCTGCTGGTCCTCGTACTGCTGTCGGTCTGCATCCAGCTGCCGTTCTCGCTGGCCATCGCGATGCTGCTGAACCAGCGGATCCGCGGGCGCGCGCTCTACCGGGTGGTGTTCTTCGCGCCGTACGTGCTCTCCGAGGTCATCACGGGCGTGCTGTTCTCGCTGATCCTCTCGCCCGAGTCGGGCATGGCGAACCGGCTCCTGTCGGTGTTCGGGCTCGACTCGGAGTGGCTGGCCAACCCCGACACCGTGATGCCGTCGCTCTTCCTCGTCATGACGTGGAAATATTTCGGCTTCCACATGATGATCTATCTGGCCGGGCGGCAGAACATCCCGAACGAGCTCATCGAGGCCGCCCAGATCGACGGCGCCACGAGCTGGAAGACGTTCCGGCACATCACGCTGCCGCTGCTCGGGCCGACGATCCGGATCAGCGTCTTCCTGTCCGTCATCTACACCATCCAGCTCTTCGACCTGGTCTGGATCCTCACCCAGGGCGGCCCTTCGCACTCCTCCGAGACGATGGCCGTCACCATGATGGACTGGGGTTTCAAGCGCTCCCAGGTCGGCTACGCCAGCGCGATCAGCGTCGTGATGTTCCTGCTCAGCCTCGTCTTCGCCCTCGTCTACCAGCGTTTCGTGATGCGCCGGGACCTGGCGGGCGCGACCACCTCGATGGGAGAGCGCCGATGATCCATCGCAAGAAGCGCACGCCGCGGCGCAACACCCTGCCGCTGCACGCGGTCGCGTGGATCGTCGGCGCGTTCGTCATCGTCCCGGTGATCTACGCGCTGATCGGCGGCTTCAAGTCCACCAGCGAGCTGTCCACCAACCCGTTCGGGCTGCCCGAAACGTGGGTGCCGGCCAACTACACCGACGTGCTCGGCTCGGGCTCGTTCTGGCTGCAGCTCTGGAACAGCACGTTCATCGCGGTCCTGACGACCGTGCTGACCGTCGGGGTGTCGGCGCTGGCGGGGTTCGTCTTCGCCAGGTTCGCCTTCCGCGGCAGGGAGTTGTTCTTCACGTTGTTCACGGCGGGGCTGATGTTCCCGTTCGCGGTGGCCATCCTGCCGATCTTCGTGCTGCTGCGCTCGTTCGGCCTGCTGGGCAACCCGTTCGGGGTGATCCTCACCCAGGCGGCCTTCGGCCTGCCGTTGACGATCATCATCCTGCGCGGCTTCTTCCGTAGCATCCCGGGCGAGGTGGAGGAGGCGGCCATCATCGACGGCTGCAGCCCGTTCGGGTTCTTCTGGCGGATCCTGCTGCCGATGGCCAGGCCCGCCATCGCCACCGTCTCGGTCCTCGCCCTCGTGGGCAGCTGGAACCAGTTCATGCTGCCGCTCGTGGTCTTCAACGAGGAGTCAAGCTGGACGCTGCCGCTGGGCATCCAGCAATTCCAGGGCCAGTACGCCTCCGATACCGCCCGCATCCTGGCCTATCTCGTCCTGGCCATGGTGCCCGCGCTCGGGTTCTACGCCGTTGCGGAACGTCACCTGGTCGGTGGTCTCACCGCGGGTGCGACGAAGGGATGACCTACATGCTGCAAGTATCCGGAGCCCAGCTCGTCAAGGACGGCGCCACGCCGGTACGGCTACGCGGGGTGGGTCTCGGGGGCTGGATGAACATGGAGAACTTCATCACCGGCTATCCCGCCAACGAGAGCTCCATGCGGTACGCCGTGCGCACCGTGCTGGGCGACGAGCGGGCGGAGTTGTTCTTCGACCGCCTGCTGACCTCGTTCTTCACCGAGGACGACGCGGCGCTGCTGGCCGGGCTGGGCATGAACTGCGTGCGCATCCCGGTCAACTACCGCCACTGGGAGTCCGACGACCGGCCCTTCGAGATCGACCCGCGCGGCTTCCGCCACCTCGACCGGGTGATCGGGCTGCTCGGCGCGCACGGCATCTACAGCGTGATCGACCTGCACGCGCTGCCCGGCTCCCAGAACCAGCACTGGCACTCCGACAACCCCACGCACGTCGCCGCGTTCTGGCAGCACCGGCACTTCCAGGACCGGGTGGTGCACCTGTGGGAGGCCATCGCGGACCACTACCGCGACAATCCCTGGGTCGCGGGATACAACCCGGTCAACGAGCCCGGCGACCTCACGGGCAAGGTCATCGGCCCGTTCTACGACCGGCTGGTGAAGGTCGTGCGGGCCGCCGACCCGCACCACATCCTGTTCCTGGACGGCAACACGTACGCCACCGATTTCTCGATATTTCGTGAGATGTATGAGAACACGGTCTTCGTCCTCCACGACTACGCACTGGCGGGCTTCGCCCACGGCGGGCCGTACCCCGGCTACACCCGCGGCGAGTGGTGTGACAGGAACGAGCTGGAGCGGACCTTCGCCAGGCGCTCCCGCTTCCAGCGCGAGACGGGCACGCCGCTGTGGGTGGGCGAGTTCGGCCCCGTCTACACCGGGGATCCGGCCCTGGACGAGCAGCGCTACCAGATCCTGCGCGACCAGCTGTCGATCTACGACGCCGAGGGCGCCGGCTGGTCGCTGTGGACGTACAAGGACGTGGGGCTGCAGGGGCTCGTGCACGCCGCGGGGCCGTACCTGCGCAGGTTCGGCGGCTTCATCGCCAAGAAGCGGCGGCTCGGCGCGGACCGCTGGGGCTCCACCATGGAGGAGTCCGCGGACGTGCTCACTCCGCTGCACACGCTGATCGAGACCGAGGCCCCCGGCTGGGAGCCGTACCCGTGGGGCGCCCGCTACCAGACCGACGACCTGATCAGGCACATCCTCATCGCACAGGCGCTGCTGCCCGAGTACGCCGAGCTGTTCCGCGGGCTCGACGACGGCGAGCTGACCGCGCTGGCCGACTCGTTCCTCCTGGAGCAGTGCGTACGCCGCCAGCCCCTGCTCGACCTGCTGGCCGGCAGCCTCCAGACGTGATGCCCCGCACACTGTCGCTTCCGGCTCTTGCGCTAGATATGCTTCGCCTGCCCTAATTTAGGTAAGGCTTTCCTCAGCAAATCTTCAGCGAGTGGGAGTGACGGTGTTCGCCAGTTACCTCATCGGACTGCGCGAAGGTCTCGAGGCGGCACTCGTTGTCTCAGTCCTGGTCGCCTTCCTCGTCAAGAGTGACCGTAAGGACAAGCTCCCGCAAGTCTGGACGGGGGTCGGTGCGGCCGTCGCGCTGTCCGTGGGGTTCGGGGCGCTGCTGACGTTCACCGCGGCGAACCTGGGACACACGGGGCAGGAGCTGTTCGACGCCATCACCTCGCTGCTCGCCGTCGCGTTCGTCACCTGGATGATCTTCTGGATGCGGCGGGCGGCCCGCGCGCTCTCCGGTGAGCTGCGGGGCAAGCTCTCCAACGCGCTGGAGATGGGCTCGTTCGCGGTCGTCGTGATGGCCTTCCTCGCCGTCGCCCGCGAAGGGCTGGAGACGGCGATCCTCTTCTTCGCCTCCGTGCAGGGCGCCACCACGTCGGCGGCGCCGCTGATCGGCATCAGCTTGGGGCTGCTCACCTCCGTGCTCATCGGCTGGGGCCTCTACCGCAGCGCCGTGAAGATCAACCTGACCAAGTTCTTCACCTGGACGGGGCTGCTGCTGATCCTGGTGGCCGCCGGCATCTTCAAGTACGGCGTGCACGACCTGCAGGAGGCGAACCTCCTGCCCGGCCTGAACTCCTACGCCTTCGACATCAGCTCCGTCATGCCCGCCGATTCCTGGTACGGCACGCTGCTGTCGGGGATGCTGAACATCACGCCTCAGCCGAGCATCGCCGAGGTCATCGCCTGGGCCTGCTACCTCGTTCCCACCCTCTTCTTCTTCCTGCGCGCCCCGCGGGTGAAGTCCACGCCGTCACCCGCGTCCTCCGCGGCCTGAACAGGAGCATCATGCGTACCGCCATCCGCCTGTCCTTCGGCGCGCTCGCCCTCACGACGCTGGCCGCCTGCGGCTCAGGGAACGGCACCGCCGCCGCCCCCTCCGGATCCGCCGCCCCCGGGAAGGTCACCGTGGCGGCGACCGACACCGAGTGCAAGGTCGCCGCGTCCGAGGTCGCCGCGGGCACCACGACCTTCTCGATCACGAACGGCGGCAGCAAGGCGACCGAGTTCTACGTGTACGCCCCCGGTGACCGGGTCATGGCCGAGGTCGAGAACATCGTTCCCGGGCTGACCAGGGAGCTCATCGCCGAGTTGCCGGCGGGCGCGTACGAGACGGCGTGCAAGCCCGGCATGGTCGGCAAGGGCATCCGCAACGCGCTCAAGGTGACCGGCGAGCACAAGTCGCTCAACGAGGACGCCAAGCTCGCCGAGGCCGTCGCCGGCTACAAGCGGTACATCAAGTCGCAGAGCGACACGCTGCTGGTCAAGACGCAGGAGTTCGTGGACGCGGTCAAGGCGGAGAAGATCGACAAGGCCAAGGAGCTGTACCCGATCTCACGGACGTACTGGGAGCGCATCGAGCCGGTGGCGGAGATCTTCGGCGACCTCGACCCGGCCATCGACGCCCGCGAGGCGGATCTGGCCGACGGCGAGGAGTGGACCGGCTTCCACCGGATCGAGAAGGATCTGTGGATCAAGAAGGACGTCAGCAAGGACGGCCCGATCGCCGACAAGCTGATCGCCGACGTCAAGACGATCGTGGCCAAGTCGAACGCCGCCGAGCTGACCCCCCTGAACCTGGCCAACGGCGCCAAGGAACTGCTCGACGAGGTGGCCACCGGGAAGATCACCGGCGAGGAGGACATCTGGTCGCACACCGACCTGTGGGACTTCGACGCCAACCTCGAGGGCTCCAAGGCGGCCGTGCAGGCGCTCCGGCCGGTGCTGGAGGAGCGGGCTCCCGACCTGGTCAAGACGCTGGACCAGAAGTTCGCCGCGGCCGAGACGGCGCTCGGCGTGCACCAGAAGGACGACGGCTGGAAGTTGCACAACGAGCTGTCCAAGGCCGAGCTGAAGACCTTGTCGGATGCGATCAACGCGCTGGCCGAGCCGATCAGCAAGATCGCTCCGGTCATCGCGAAGTAGCGGGAAGGTGACGGCGATGGGCGCTTCGCGCGGCACGCGGATGAGCCGCAGGGGGCTGTTCGGGCTGGGGGCGGCCGGAGCCGCGGTGGTCGGGGCCGGGGTCGTGGTCTCGAACACGCTGCTCGACGAGGCGCCGGTCGCGCACGCCTCCTCGATCTCCGACCCCTTCCCCTTCTACGGCGAGCACCAGGCGGGCGTCGTCACGCCCGCACAGGACCGGCTGCACTTCGTGGCGTTCGACGTCATCACGAAGAACCGGGCCGAGCTGGTCGAACTGCTGCAGGAGTGGACGGCCGCGGCGGCGCGGCTGACGCAGGGCAAGGAGGCGGGGTCGTTCGGGGCGGTGGGCGGCGCGCCCGAGGCCGCCCCCGACGACACGGGCGAGGCACTCGGACTGCCGGCCTCCGGGCTGACGCTGACGATCGGGTTCGGGGCGTCGTTGTTCGACGACCGGTTCGGGCTGGCGGACAGGCGTCCCGCGGCCCTCGCTGATCTGCCGAAATTCCCCGGAGATCAGCTTATTCCGGAAATTTCCGGCGGGGACATCTGCGTGCAGGCGTGCGCCCACGACCCGCAGGTCGCCGTGCACGCCATCCGCAACCTGGCCAGGATCGGCTTCGGCAAGGTGTCCGTACGCTGGTCGCAGCTCGGCTTCGGCCGTACGTCGTCCACGTCCCGGGCTCAAGCGACCCCGCGCAACCTGATGGGCTTCAAGGACGGCACCAACAACATGAAGCTGGAGGACGCCGACCTGCTCCGCGGCCAGCTGTGGGCCTCCGCGCAGGACGGCAGCGCCTGGATGGCGGGCGGCACGTACATGGTGACCAGGAAGATCCGCATGGCGATCGAGACCTGGGACCGCACCTCGCTCACCGAGCAGGAGCAGATCTTCGGCCGGGACAAGGGCGAGGGCGCGCCGCTGGGCAAGAAGGCCGAGTTCGACACGGTGGACTTCGCGGCCAAGGGGCCGGACGGGCAGCCGTACATCAAGGCCGACGCCCACGTGCGGCTGGCGCACCCGAGCTCCAACAACAACGCGCACCTGCTCCGCCGCGGCTACAACTTCGTGGACGGCTCCGACGGGCTCGGCCGCCTGGACGCGGGCCTGTTCTTCATCGCCTACCAACGGGACCCGCGCAAGCAGTTCGTCCCCGTCCAGATGAACCTGGCCAAGAGCGACGTACTCAACGAATACATCAAGCACGTCTCCAGCGGCCTGTTCGCCTGCCCACCCGGCGTCCGGGACGCCGGCGACTACTGGGGCCGCACGCTCTTCGAGTAGGTCGCGCGGGGTGCACCCACCCGTTGCCCTGTTACCGGGTGGGCCTGCTGGACCCCACCCCGAGCGGGCCTCGCTGCCGCTCGGGCGCCTTCCTCGGGCGCGCCTGACGGCGCGCAAACTTGGAAGGCGGTAATCAACGCCGGCCACGTCGTCGCGCCTATATCCGTTTCCCTTCAACTTTCCGCCGGCGCCGAAATGATCCCACCAGCGCGAGGACATATTCTTGCCTGCCTGCGCCATCAAGTTGGAAACGCTCAGTCAATTGACGGGACGGGGCGCGCCTGAGCCGCTCGGCCTGAAATGGCAGAGTGGTCTGCTGTAAATGATCGAAAGTGGCTCTCGCCCTGGGCCATGCTGCACCCCTAGTGTTGAGCCATGACGAGCGTTTCCCCGGACTACACCCATGTGCGCAAGCGGCTCTCGGCGGGCGAAGGTCTCGAACTGCCGGGCGTTCGCTTCAAGTGGTACGACCTCCACCGGGAGGACCGCGAGATCGGCGAGGATGTACGGAAGGAGGCACGTGATTTCCTGCGGACGGAGATCGGCGGGATCACTCCCAAGGGCGATCTCGGCTTCGTCATCCTCCACCGAGTCGGCGACGCCTATCTCCTGCTCGTATGCACGTGGCTGAACGACAACGAGTTGTGGGAGACGGCCTACCTCAAAGTTGCAGCAGGCTTCGAGCTCATATCGTTCGAGGAAACGGCCAAGGGGACCTACTGCGTCTGGGAGATGGGCGCCGTCCTGCACGAACAGCAGGCCTGGATCCGCTATCTCTGCTCCCCGCGCGACGCCGAAGCCGGACGCGCTTACCTCGATGACCGATACAAAGGCGGCCTGATCTGATATTGGTGGTACCGCGCCGGTTTCCAAACACCTGACATCAGCGCAACCGAACAGGCAGATGTCGGCGAATTCAAGCGGACCCATTCCCTCGTCCGCCACACCTACGCCCCAGATGGAACCCTCATGCCGATCGAGGACTGACTACACTCGCCTTTCGCGAAATTGCGATCCGCCCTGGGCAAAATACGTATCGACCATTACCGCAATAGAGAGCATCCCTGATCCACCGAGCTGCCGCCGTGTGGTCGTATCGCATGGGACGACGAGCGTTTGCCGTGGCCCTGTTGATGCGTGCGGGCAGTCCTGCGCGCGCGATGTCCGCTTCCGCGAGTAGCAGGTCCAGCAGAGTGATCAGCTACGAGTTTGAAACGAGGCCACCGCGTGACTCAGGCCGTACCCGTACAGCCGGCTTTCCCTTTGAGCTACAACTGACGCAACATCTGCATGGCGTCCTTCTCGATGCGCGAAAGATCATGGAGGATGACGCCGGCCTGCTCGAGGCACCCCACGTCGCCGCTCTCTCCGGCCTTCGTGATCAAGGTGGACACGTCCGTCCAGAGGACGGCGGCCTCGGCGTACAGCTTGTGACCGGCGCGGAGGTTGCCGTCGTCGATCAGCCGGGTGCACTCGTCGAGGAAGTCGCGATAGAGGGCGCGGAACAGGGCACCGCCGGTGCCGCCGTTCTCCATGAGAAGGGCGGCCTGCGGCAGGTCCTGCTGCGGCGCGCCGGCGCGTAGCAGCCATCTGGGCACCTGTTTGCCGGCTTTCTCGATGCCGCGGTGGCCCAGGTTCGCGATGGGAGCGGCGAGGAAGGTGTCGGCGCACGCTTTGATGGCGGGGATGATCTGGGCCTGCCAGGAAAGCGGGTGAGCCGGCAGGGCGATGGTGAAGGAGCGGTTCCTGGCGGTCATCGGGCCGCGTTCGGCCCGCGCCGTGGCGAGGCTGGCGCGGCTGGTGCGCACCGCTCCGCCCTGCTGATCGGTGTCCACAAGGTGGACGTCGTGCTCGTCGTAGCCGTACATGGCGACGACATGACCGCCGAAGTGCACCTTGGAGCGGAAATAATCCAGGTGGTAGCAGTCGAGCTGGAGGCCGACCGGTCGACCGGCGCCGATGGGGGCGGCTACGTTCTCCCACGCCTTGCGCGGTGAGGTGGTCTCCTCGGTCGTCAACGTCAGCCCCAGCCTGGCGGCCAGGTTCCTGGTGAGGTCGAAAGGCTTGACGCGGCCTCCGAGAAAAGGGAACGCCATGGCCTTGCTGTCCCAATAGATGAAGGACAGGCCCGAGCCCAGGCCGAACAGCATGGGCTCGGACAGATCAAGTCCCTCATGCCGCAACAGCACTCCCAGCGCCGTCGTCTCGCAGTGGTGCATGCCGCGAGCCTCGATGTCCTTCACTATGGTCATGCGTCGCTCTCCTCATGCTGACGCGGCGAACGGTCACGCCGTCCCCGTCCCCGTCCCCGTCCCTGATACCTTCATGACCACTGGGGACCGCTGGGAGTAGCATGAGGCCTCCCCTCGTGGGAGAGTCCAGCCGGACGACAGGCTTCGCGTCTCGAAGTTGAGCAACTTGGTGCAGTCAACTGAGTGAAAGCCCGTCGCTAGTCCCGCCATCCCGCGCGGGTGAGGATTTCGCCGATCACAGGTCCCTTGGCTTCGGCGTAGTAGTTGATGTCACGCCACTCCCGTTGTGCCAGTTCGCGCTTGGTGGCCGCATACAGGTCCCGGTCGCTCTCGCTGGCCCGCAGTCGGTCACGAAAGGCGAGGTAGCGGCGCACCTCGACGTGATCGGGCGGGTAACAGTGCAGATTCACCGGCTCGCCGGGCTCCTCGATCCGCAGGCAGCGGTGCTCCGGCTCCCGAACACGCAGGTCGTAGCCTGCCGCTTCGAGATCGGGCAGGTAGGCAGGCTCGTCGTCCGGATCGTCGATGCCGACCACGATGTCGATGATGGGCTTCGCGGGGAGGCCGGGCACCGAGGTGGAGCCGATGTGTTCGATCAACCGCGCACGCTCGCCGAGGATCGCCCGCAACTCGGCGGCTCGCCGTTCGTAGCGCGCCGGCCAGGCGGGATCGTAGTCGACGATGGTCACCTTCGTAGGACGCAAACCGTGGACCAGCACTGCGGACAGCTTGGCGTCATCATGCGCATCGGACATTTTCCCGGCCTTCCGGTTGAGGTTCCTTGATCCACGTTGAGGAGTACGCAACGGATCCCCGCTGAGGATTGCACAACGAACGTCACCGGGGTCCATGACCGTCTCATGGCACATGTCCCGACGAGTAGGCGAGTCGCGAGGCGCGTACGAACTGCTGATCCCCGCGACGGCCGCGGCCACCGCGAGCACGGTGATCACGATGGACGCGTCGGCAGCGTTCGACGATCTCCTCGGCGTCCGCGCTCAGGTGGTTCCTCGCTGAGTGCCCTGAGCCGAGCGCGACTGGGGCGTTCTTGCTTGTTCTGGCATGACGGCAACGTTGCGACACATGAGTGATGAACGGGCGGCAAGTTCGTCAAGCCGTCACGTGGCCTGCGCGGTGAGGGCGGCGATGGTCCCGTCGATGAGTACCTGCAGGCCATGTTCGAAGGCGTCGTCGCCGGTCGTGGTGCCGCCGTCGCGGATCGCCGCAAGCAGGGGGGCGGAGGTGTCGCCGTCCAGTAGATCGCTCAGCGCGGCAATCGGGTCCGCAGGCTCCTCGGCGTGCTTGCGCGGCCGGGCCTGTTCTTGCAGGACGAAGCCGGTGACGTACTGAGAGAGGGCGGTGATGGTGCGCAGTGCCAGCACGGGGGTGAAGCCGCGGTCCACCATGGCGGCCAGTTCGTCGTTGAACGCCCTGACCGTCGCGGGGCTGAGCCAGGCGGCATCGGCGACGATGCGGGCGCCGTCACGGTGGGCGAGCAGCGACTGCCGGAACGCACGGGCCCGGCGGGCCAGCCAGTCCTGCCACGCCTCGCCGTGGCGAGGCGGGCCCATCCCCGCAGCCAGGATGATCGCATCCGCCATGCCGTCCAGCAGTTCCTGCTTGCTGCGGATGTGCCAGTACAGCGCCGGCGACTGGACGCCGAGCTCGGCGGCCAGTCGGCGCACCGTCAGACCCTCCAGCCCTACCTCATCCAGAAGCCGCAGCGCCGTCTCGATCAACGTCTGTCTGGTCAGGCCAGGGCGGGCGGTCGCGCACATCGGTTGACACCTTAGCAGCGCTAAGTCATCCTTAGCATTGCTAAGGCGAGCTTAGCAATGCTAAGGCAGCGTGAAGGAGACGGCATGGACACCGTGATCGCAGCCGACGGAACTGACATCCACGTCTACGACCAGGGGCACGGGCCGGCCATCCTGATCATCGGCCCCGGGTTGGACGACGGGACGCGGACCAAGAAGCTCGCCGCGATCCTCGCCCGGCGGTTTCGCGTCCTTCGCCTGCACCGACGTCAGTACCGGCCGGACCTCAAGATCGGCGGCACACCATGTTCGGTGTCCCAGGAGGTCGACGACATCCTGGCGATCGCCCGCCAAGTCGGTCAACCGTTGATCATCTACGGCCACTCCTCCGGCGGGGTGGTCGCCCTCGAAGCCCTGGCGGCATCACCGTCGACCTTCACCGGCGCGGTGATCTTCGAACCTGCCGCCGTGATCGACACACCATTGGCCGGCCAGGACGGCGAGGTCATCACGCACGCGCGGGCCGCGAGCGCCGCAGGCAAGCCAGGCCGGGCAATGGCGATCTTCTTCCGCCAGACCATCGGCCTACCGGCCTGGCAGGCATGGGCGGCAGCCGCGCTCACCGCCCTCATCCCGCGTTACCGCAGGCTGGTGCCGTGCCAGATCGACGATCTCGAAGCCGTGGATCGGCTGGGCGGCCGCCTCGACACGTACTCCCGGATCACCACGCCCACCGTGCTACTCAGCGGCGACCGCAGCACATCGCAGCAGACTGCGCCGTTGGACGCCATCGAGCGCGTTCTACGCCGGGCAGAACGTGTGGTGATGCACGAACGGGATCACGGCGCTGACCTCAAAGCCCCCAAGACGGTCGCCGGCATCATTCAGACACTCGCCGACAAGGTCCTGTAGGAACGCCTGCTGCTGCGGTCCGCGGCTTGACGCGAAGCCTGCGGCGTCGTCACTCAGCTCCCGGTTGTGGTGGGAAGAGGAGAGGAAAGGCGTACGCACCCCATGGCGCTCGGTCTTGGGCAACCAGGCGGGCCAGAGGAACTCCTCGGCTACGACGTCCTCCTCGAGCGGCACTGTTGCAGTGAGCCATTGTGGCCGGCTGACGGGTGGCGGAAGGAGTCACGGCGCCAAACCTGGCGTCGCGCCTGAGCCTGGAGCGGCATATCGCGTTGGATTGCCAGCCGGTTCTTCAGCAGCGGCGGGCGCGGGAGACGGCTGGGGGCGTGTGCTCTTCAAAAGCGGCCACATATTCCGTCGGCGTAGCTGATCCGTTACAGTTGCGAGCGGTTGCTGTAGATCGTGGAGTTGAAGAGCTATCGCCGCCGAGGATTCGACCCCTGCGGGGGTCCTGCAATTCAATCCGGAGAGCTGGGTCAGCGCGGGGAAAGGCACCCGGGAGGCCGCTGATGATCTCGCCCGGGGCGTGGACGCGTTCTGCCGGGCGATGGATGAGCGGCCCTTCGGTCAGGACGGTCTGGGCCGGGGGCTTTTCGAGGGCGATCCCGAGGCGGGCGTGCCGGGGTTCGCCCAGATACGTGATGAGCTGCTGAACAACCTGGTCGTGGCGGTGAACCTGCTCCGCGGGATGGCGGCCGGGCTGGTTGTCACGGGGGACCGGTATGCCACAGTCGAGGCGGCGAACGGTGGGACCCCGTGTGAGCAGCCGTGCCCGGGTTGGCTGAAGTATCCGGAGGAGTACAAGCCCGAGCTGGGGCCGGGCGGCCTTCCGACGACCACGCCGCCGCCTGGCTTCGTGAGCCAGGCGATCTGGTTCCTCGAGTCTGTAGGATGCGGGGCCGCGTGGCCGGATGGCGATCTCGACGGTGTGACGAGGCTGCGGGATGCCGCGACGGCGATGGGACGCGTAGTCGGCGACGTTCAGGGGCAGATCGCCGGGCAGGCCTGTCGTGCGGCCGGGGCCGGGTGCGGGCCGGCCACGGCCGCGTTCGGACGGGCCGCGCAAGTGGTGCACGGAGACCAGGGGCAGCTGGCGTACCTGCGGCAGCAGTGCGAGCATCTCGCCGACTGCGCTCAAATCGCCTATGACGCGATTGTCAAGGCCAGATGGCGATTCGTGGCATCCGCGGCGTTCGTGGTGGCATTGATGATCCTCGCAAAGCTACTGGCCCGCCGGCTCGGCCCCACCCTCGACGTCGTGGTGAAAAGGCTGCTCCGAGCGGAGGGCCAGGCACTGCGGATCATCTTGCTGATCATCCGTCAGGCCGCGCTGGGCGCGATGTTCGCCGGCGGACTGGGCCTGATCGATCAGTTGTTCACCACCGGCACCATCGATGCGGGGGAACTGGTTCGGGATATGTCTCACGGAGCGCTCGCCGGCGGGTTGATGGCCGGTGCGCACGCCGCGCTGCCCGTGCTCCTGCGCCGAGGCGGACCCGCGCTCACCGGTCTGGCCGAGGCCATGGAGTCGGCCACCTGGGAGCGGGCGTTCTCCCGGATCCTGGCCGGCGGGGCGGTGAGCACAACCGTGCTGGCTACCGCGGGATGGGCCAGCGGCGCCGGCTGGGATTGGGAGCACGCCGCTAAGCTGGGATTCGGCATGGCCGTTCTCAGCACCGGCGCGGCACTCGCCGCCCGATCCTGGCCTGTCCCGAGCTATGCGAGCCTGACGGGCAGAGGCTGGAAGCAGAGTCCGGCCAAGCGGTGGCATGATGTCAAGTGGGCTTTGGGGATTCTCATTGTCACCGCGCCGGTGAACGCCCTCTTCGCGCTCGCAAAGTTCGCCGAGGACGGAAAGAATCCCTTCTTCCTGCAGAAACGGATTGGCCAGTTCGGCCGCGAGTTCGACATGGCCAAGGGCCGTTCGATGAAGACGACCGACGGTAAAAAAGGCAGCCTCGGCGCATCGGATCCGCAGCGTACGAAGGTCGGCAGAGCTTGGGCGAAATCCACCTTCGACGAGACCGTGCAAATGGCCTACAACGTCCTCATCAAAGCAAACATGTCTGTCGTGGAAAACCGACCGCTATTGCTGAGCGACAGGCAGAGAACAATAACGGCCCTCGGCCCCGTTCTGGGCCCACGCTGGAACGAAGTGGATCTATCCGGAAAGCCCGGGTGGATCGGCCCGTTCGCCAACAAGACCGTAGAGCTCAATCTCAAGCCGATGACACACGCGTATGACGTTCAGCGAGGCTTCACAAGCTTCTGGTATGACAAACACGCGAGCCTGGCTGTGGACCGCCAACTGCTTTGGGGCTTCATTTCCACTTACTGGAAGCGCATTTCCTAGCCTCGATCTATCGTGCGCCCAGCAGAACAGGGAGGGGGCACTGCGACGTAGCGGCGGATACTGACTGATGGCAGTCAGGTTATGCAGCCGCGGTCGGTGTACGAGGACAAGGGCGGCGATGGCGGCCTGACTGTCGATCCAGCCGCTGCAACCGTGCAACGCAGGTAGCTCTGCCCGAGGCTCGTCCCCGGGCCGGTGCCTGGATCGGGGTGGCGTGCCAGTATGCGCACCGTGTCGTGTTCACCCGCCGAGATGGAGGCATGTCTGATCATGATCCAGAGTATCGAGGAGATCATCTTCGATGAGGAGTTGTCGGTCGCGGCGAAGGGCGAGCGCGTCACGGCGTTGCTTGCCTCGGCCGGCACCGCGGGGATCGCCGCAGCGATCACCTGTCTCATGGAGACATCGGACAGTCAGGTCGCCGAGCATGTGGCGGCCTACCTCGAGATGATCCCAGGTGCGCAGGCGGAGAAGACCAGGGCAGCGGAACGGCTGCGTCGTACGGTTCCGCTCGCCGGATCAGCGGCCCGGCTCGTCCCGTGGCTGCCGACCGCCACCCTGGACGCGTTCATCCAGGATTATCTGGCCGCCCCGTACCCGGATTCGCCATACTCCGCCGTCCTTTTCAATATTGGGATCTACTTCCCGGAGCGCCTACGCCACTGCGCCGACCGGATCGACAGCCCGTCCATCGAGGAGAGCTTGCTGTCCGGTGCCGCGGACGACCTGGCCGACGCCCTGTTGGCCGAGTGGAAGAACGACGGCGACCTGGACCACCTGTGGGCGCTGGCCCTCATCCGCACCGAACACGCCGCGGAACTCATCGCCTCGGTACGCGACGAGGTGCCGAACCCGGAGGACTGGGAATGGCTGATGCCGCTCGCGGGCCGACTACCCGACACCGGGAGAGCGGCCGGCTTCCACCCCGCGTTCATGGGGTTCGTCGCGGACAGAGGTGCGAGCAAGCACATCATGGGCGGCACGTACCCGCACCAGGTTCCCCTCTGCGCAGAGTGCGGGGCGCCGGCCGAACGCGTGCTCACTCTGTCGGCCGGCGACCTGCCGCACAACCTGAGCCACGATCCATCGTTCTTCTGGTTCTCGTGCGACTGCGACGAAGTTGACGTAATCACCGTGCGGTTCACCGGACAGGGCACGAAGGTCTACTTCAACCCTCAAGGCCCCGCGAGCCGCGAGCCGCGACTGACACCTGGCGAACGGTCCATGGTCCTCGAGCCCCACCCCAACCAGACGGGTGTCAGCAAGACTGCCATCCCCGGAAGCGTCACCAGAAACTCCCACCATCAGGTAGGCGGCCTACCGCGCTGGCCAACCCCCGAGACGCATCCCATCTGCCCTGAGTGCGGGAACTTCATGCCCTTCCTTGCCGCCGTCGACAGCGGCCCCACGCCCTTCGGTCCGGTGCAGTTTCCCTGGCTGCTCTTCGGTTTCTGGTGCGACGGCTGCGCCGTCTCCACCACCAGGACCCAGACATGATCGCAACAGCACATTGAGCCGTCCCGCGCAAAACTGGCTGACCGCCGTCGTAGCACGGTGATCTCCGTTGCGAGGGCCGTCCAGAAGCCTCAACGGCGGCGGGCGCGGGAGGCCGCGGCGTGGGCGCGGTTGGCGCAGCGGGTGGAGCAGAACTGGCGCTTGCCCGGACGGCTGTGGTCCACGAAAGCGTCCTTGCAGGGATCGGCCACGCAGAGGCGGAGCCGGTCCCAGTCACCCGAGGCGGCGATGTCGAGCAGCTCGGCGACGGACCGCACGGCGAGCCGTTCGGCCAGGGTGGCTTCTTCATGCGCGCGGAGCCGTTGCCGCGGCACCCCGTCCGCTTCTTCCACGATCACCCGGATCGGGAGGTCGTCCGCCCACTGAGCCAAGGCGCGCGTTCGCTCCACCGGCTCGCAGGACAGCACCGCGCGCAATCGCTCCCGGACGGCGCGGACCGCACGGAGGTCGGCACCGCCGGGGTCGCCGCGCTCCCCCAGCTCGTGGCAGAAGCGGCGCAGGGCCTCCGCGTCCGGCAGGCGCTCGGGATCCGCCAGGTACTCGTCCCACGTGTTGGCCAGGTCGAGTGCCACAAGACCCGTCTCAACGAACTGGCGCATTCTGCCCACCCCCTGTTACCGTCACGACTATGAGCATAGTAACCCCTGACAGAGAAATCGTCGTCCTCGACGCGCCCTCCAACCTCGGCCTGCGCCCGCCCGCCCCTGACACCATCCCCGGCTGCTACAAGGCCCCCTGGGCGCTGCGGAACACCGGTCTCGTCCAGCGCCTGGGCGCGGCCGACGCGGGCGCGCTCGTCCCGCCCCGCTACGTGGCCACCTGGACGCCGGGGAGCGGCGTGCGCAACGGACCCGCCATCGCCTCCTACGCCCGCAGGCTGGCCGACCGGGTGGGCGCCATCAGGGCGGAGGGCGGGTTCCCCGTGCTGCTCGGCGGGGACTGCTCGATCCTGCTCGGCCCGGCCCTCGACCTGCGCAGGAGCGGACGGTACGGGCTGGCGTACCTGGACGCGCACTCCGACTTCCGGCACCTCGGCAACTCCCCGCACGTCGGCTCCGCGGCCGGGGAGGACCTGGCCCTGGTCACCGGGCGGGGTGACGACTACCTGACAGACATCGACGGGCTGCGGCCGTACGTCAGGGACGAGGACGTGATCGTGCTGGGGGTGCGGGACGAGGAGGATCTCGACGACTTCTCGGACAGCGGCATCGCCTGCGTCCCCGGCAGGGACATCTCTCTCGACGACGCGAGCAAGGTGCTCGTGCGGGACGAGCTCGACGGGTTCTGGATCCACGTGGACGCCGACGTGCTCGACCCGTCCGTGCTGTCCGCGGTCGACTCCCCCACGCCGGGCGGGCTCGACGCCGCGCAGCTCACCGAGCTGATCCGCGGCCTGGTGAAGCTCCCGGGCGCCGCGGGCCTGGAGGTGACGATCCTCGATCCCGACCTGGACGAGGACGGCAGCCAGGCCGCCCTGCTGGCGGACATCCTCGTGTCGGCGCTGGCCTAACGGATCACGTAGCCGCTCGTGCTGGAGTGGCCGGTCTCGTTCGTGGCGGTGATCGAGGTCCAGGGGCCTGACGGAACGTACGGGGCCCACGCCGACTCCAGCCGCCTCTTCCCGTACCACTCCTGCTTGACCACCACCCCCCGCGGGTCGAAGCGGAGCGTGCCGCCGCGCAGGTTGTAGCCCTCGACGAGGACGCCGGGCCGCCCGTTCAGCTCCTTCCGCGAGGCGCCGACGATGATCGGCTGCCGCCAGCCGTTCACGATGTCGTCGGCCAGCGACGGCGTGTCGTAGCGGGCCTGGCAGGTGAAGAAGGGATCCCACCCGTAAGAGATGATCTTGGCGGCGTGCGTCCCGGCCGCCATCACCTGCTGGTCGATCCGGCTCTTCGTGGTACGCCCGCGCAGCGGCAGCGGATCGACCCGCCCGCACTCCCCGTCCACGGGAGTCGGCTCGAACCCCTCCACGTTCACCCACAGCGCCACCCCGGACGGCACCCGCCGCGCCGCCGCCTCGATGTAGTCGCGGGTGGCGCCGTAGTACGCCTGCGCGTTGCTCACGTCCCCGACGACCGGCACCAGGCGCGGCACCACCTCCGCCCCCGCCTCGTGGATGCCGTGGACCGGCACCTTCCCGGTGCCCCGCCCGTCCTGCACGGCGACGGCCATGGGCAGGCCCGCCCGGGTCGCGGCGATGTCGGCGAGCCCCTGTTCCACCTGATCCGGGGGGAACCCGCGGCCTCTCCGGGCGTCGATGTACGGGCTGACCACGATCTTCTTCCCCGGCAGGGTGGCCGCGACGACCTTGTGCTGGGCCGCGTACAGCTCGATGATCGGATCCTTGGCCGACCGCGTCCGCATGGCCAGCTCGAACGACTGGTACACCCCGCCGAACGCGGAAGACCTCCAGAACCGCTCCCGGTAGTCGGCGAGCACCCGCGCGGTGAAGGCGGTCAGTGCGGCGGTGTGCGCGGCGTCGGGCTCCCACGGCTTGCCGGCCAGCTGCGGCGCGGCGGGCAGCCCGGGGAAGACCGTCATCCCGTACGCGGCCGCCTCGGTCATCAGGTTGCCGAGCCCGTCGCCGTCCGTGGCGATGAGCACGAGATCCTGTACGGGGTCCTGGCAGGACCCGGCCAGCGAGACCCGGTAGAAGATCCGGCCCCGGCTCTCGATCCGCCGGTCCAGCCCCGGGCACCGCAGCAGCCCCTTCCCGAACTCCTCGCTGGTCACGTAGGTGTAGACGTGGCGGACCCCGGGGACCTCGGCGCACGGCCGCCCGTCCACGAGGCAGTCGGCGAAGTCGGGGTCCTCGCGGGCGCTGAACCTCGGGCCGAACGTGATCATCGTGTCGCCGCCGATCGCGTGGATCGCCTCGACCATGCGCCGCGTCACGCAGGGATCGGCCCGGGGCATGACCCAGTAGCCGGTGACGGCGTACGGCGCGACGACTCTGGTGTCGCGTGACTGGCACGCCTCGATCTCGGGCTTGCCGGGCACGACCAGGCTCACCATGAAGGCGACCACCACGACGAGCCACAGGATGATCCGGTGCACCCACGCCCCTTCCACGCCACCACCAGCCTACGCACATGACCGGCGCTCCGGCCTCTTCGCGAGCGACGCGGGCCGAGTGCCACCCCCGGCGCGACCTCCCGCTTCCGCACCACGGACAATGGCGGGCAGGGGGGTAGCCAGGGGGCGTAGACAGGGGGCGTAGACATCGTGCGTATCGATCTCAGCGGCAAGACCGCGCTGGTCACCGGCTCGACTCAGGGCATCGGGGCGGCCATCGCCGAAGGGCTGGCGCTGGCGGGGGCCCACGTCGCGATCAACGGCCGCAGCGAAAGCACCGTCGCGATGGCCATCGAGCAGATAGAAGTCGGCGACCTGATCGCGGCGCCCGGCGACGTCACCACGGACGAGGGCTGCGCGGCGGTGCTGCGCACGCTGCCCCAGGTGGACATCCTCGTCAACAACCTGGGCATCTTCGGCGCCAAACCCGCACTCGAGATCACCGACGACGAGTGGCGGCGCTACTTCGACGTCAACGTGCTGGCCGCGGTCCGGCTCACGCGCGCCTACCTGCCCGGCATGGTCGAGCGCGGCTGGGGCCGGATCCAGTACATCGCCAGCGACTCCGCCGTGGTCATCCCCATCGAGATGATCCATTACGGCATGACGAAGACCGCGCTGCTGGCCGTGTCCAGGGGGTTCGCCAAGGAGGCGGCGGGCAGCGGGGTGACGGTCAACTCGGTGATCGCGGGGCCGACGCGCACCGGGGGCGTCGAGAAGTTCGTGTACGAGCTCATGGGCACGGAACTGCCGTGGGAGGAGGCGCAGCGGGCGTTCATGCTCCAGCACCGTTCCCAGTCGTTGCTGCAGCGCCTGATCGAGCCCGAGGAGATCGCGAACATGGTCGTCTATCTCAGCTCGCCCTTCGCCTCCGCGACCACGGGCGCGGCGGTGCGGGTCGACGGCGGGTACGTGGACTCGATCATCCCCTGAAGGTGGGCTCGTGGCCCCCTCTGCCGGGGGATGTCGCCGGGCCGGGCCGCCGCGAACCTGGGGGCATGATCTTACGAACTCTGCTCACGGCGGGCCTGCTGGCCGCGCCCGCACCCGCGTACGCGGCCGGGGCCGCCGAGCGACCGGCCATCACCTGGCAGGACTGCCCGTCCTACTCCGACGACGTGCTGCGCTGGATGGGCCTCGACGACAAGCGGCTCCCCGAGTTCAGACGCCTGCTCGGCAGGACGGAGTGCGGGACGCTCACCGTCCCCCAGAACTACGCCGACCCCCGCGGAAAGCAGATCACCATCGCCCTGACCAGGCTCAAGGCCACCGACCGGGAACATCGCCTGGGCAGCCTGGCGGTCAACCCCGGAGGCCCGGGCGGCAGCGGCTACCTGATGCCGCTCGATCTCACCATGACCGACGCGAGGCTGAACGCCCGCTACGACCTGATCGGCTTCGACCCGCGCGGCGTCGGCTACAGCACGAAGGCCAAGTGCTCCGGCGGCAGGCCGGGGCCGACGCCGCCGGGACCCGTCAGCAAGGAGCTGGCCAGGCAGGTCTACGACCAGACGGTCAAGGACAACCAGGCCTGCGGCCAGTCGGACCCCGGCTTCATCGGCCAGCTCACGACCGCCAACGTGGCCCGCGACATCGACAGAATCCGCTTCGCGCTGGGCGAGCCGAAGATCAGCTTCCTCGGCGTCTCGTGGGGCACCTGGCTCGGCACGGTCCTGCGCAGCCTGTTCCCGGCCAAAGTGCACCGCATGTGGCTGGACAGCGTGGCGCTGCCGGTGCCGAAGATGGACGTCTTCACGGAGGTACGCGCCAGGGCCGCCGACCGCGACTTCCAGCGGATGGCCAAGTGGATCGCGGAGCGGGACGACGTGTACGGGTTCGGCAGCACGAAGAGCCAGGTGGTGTCGGCGCTGACCGATCTGCGCAAGGCGTACGACGCCAAGCCAGTGACCTTCACGGACATCGACCTCACCGTGGACGGCCGGATGATCGCGGAGGCGGCGGGCCAGCCGAGCCCCGTCTGGCCGGAGGTCGCCCAGGTGCTGAAGGAGCTGGTGGGCGCGACCGGCCCCACCGCGCCCCCGACGATCAGGAAGCTCTTCGGCGACCGGCCGCCGCCCCCGCCCGCCGGCGTGCCCGAGCGGGGCAACGGCACGGCGCGCGTCGCGTTCTTCTGCAACGAGGACCAGGGCGCGCGCACGTTCGACTCGGCCTGGAACGCCTACCGCGAGCGCCTCGAGCGCTATCCGGTGACCGGCGAGGCCACCTCGTTCTTCCCTGCGTGCGCCGGGTGGCCGCTGCCCGTGCAGACCACGCGCCTGCGGCCCGGCGGCTCGCTGGTGCTGTCGGGGCACCTGCACGAGAGCCCGTCACCGTACGAGTGGACGCTGGACACCAGGGCGGCCGTCGGCGGGCACGTGGTGACCGTCGACGACGACGTGCACGGCTCCGCGCTCAGGGTGCCGGGCTGCGTCACGAAGGTGGTCGACTACTTCGAGACCGGGCGGCTCACCGCCACCTGCCCCGGAGTGCCGGTGCCGACCTCGACCGAGCTCCCGGTCCACACTCAGCTCAGTACGACTGCAACTGGATGAGGTTGCCCTCCGGGTCACGGAGATGCGCGGTACGCAGCCCGCGACCCGGCCGACCGGCGGCGCTACCGCATCTCGCTGTCGCCCGCGGGTCGCGACGCGCTGGACCGGGCGCTGGCCGGGATGGAGCGCGTGGAGCGGGAGACGCCGGCGCCGCTGACGGCGGACGAGCGGAAGCGGCTGCACGAGCTGGTGGCGAAGGTCTTCACCAACTGATCAGGACAGGCCGCGCACAAGGGTGGTAATTAACCCAGCTGTCACAATTTTCGCTCCTGCACCACCTGCCCTCTTTGCACACAGTTGCAGATCATGTTAGATGGAGGCGAGCAGAGAGGACCGGCACAGTGACGCTGATTCTCGATGGCGTCTTCGTACGGCGGCGCGGGGAGACCTGGCTTGACGACGTTCGCCTGGAATTATCCGATGGAATGACCACCTTAATCGGCCCGATGACCGCCGGAAAGACGACATTGATGCGCGTCGTCGCCGGATTGTTACCACCGGATTCGGGCCGCATCCTTGTCAACGGAAAAGACGTCACCGACATTTCGGTGCGAAAACGCTCGGTCGGCTTCGTCTACCAGCAATTCATCAATTACCCGTCGCTGACCGTCTACGAGAACATCGCCTCCCCCCTCCGGCTCGACCCGCGGTTCCGCCGTGACGGGATCGACCGGCGGGTGCGCGAGGTGGCCGAGCTCATGGGCATCGCGGCGTTCCTCGACCGCAGGCCCGCCGAGCTGTCGGGCGGCCAGCAGCAGCGCACCGCCATCGCCCGGGCGCTGGCCCGTCCCGTGGACGTGCTGCTCCTCGACGAACCCCTGGCCAACCTCGACTTCAAGCTCCGCGAGCAGTTGCGCGCCGACCTGAAGACCATGTTCGCGAACTCCGCCGGCGTGGTCCTCTACTCCACCGCCGACCCGAACGAGGCGCTCACGTTCGCCGCGCCGACCGTGGTCCTGGGCGAAGGCCGGGTCCAGCACGTCGGCGACGTGGCCGAGATGTACGCCCACCCGCCCACGCTCGCCGTCGCCGCCACGCTCAGCGACCCGCCGCTCAACCTGCTGCCCGGCGTCGTGCGCGACGGCAGGATCGAATGCCTCGGCACGTCGTTCCCCGCGCCCCGCGCGCACGCGTCCGGGCGCGACGTCATGCTCGGCATCCGTCCTCACCAGGTCAGCATCGAACGGGGCGGCCCCGGCGCGCTGGAGCTGCCCGCCGAGATCAGGCTGGCCGAGGTGACGGGCAGCGCGACGTTCCTGCACCTGCTCCTGCAGGGGCGGGTCCACCTGGTCGCCCACCTGCCGGGCACCCAGCTGTTCACCCCGGGCGAGACCACGGTCGCGTACGTGGACCCGGCACACGTCTTCGTCTTCGACGAGGACGGCGGGCGCCTGCTCGCCACGAGCGCCGCGGAGGTCGACCTGCATGGCTGACATCCGGCTGGAAGGAGTGGGTCACAGCTACGACGGCGGCCAGACGTGGGCGCTCAAGCCGATGACCTGGACCTGGCAGAGCGCAAGGGCGTACGCGCTCCTGGGCCCGAGCGGCTGCGGCAAGACCACACTCCTGAACATCATCTCCGGCCTGATCACGCCCACGGTGGGCCGGATCTTCTTCGACGACCGCGACGTCACCGACGTGCCCACCGCGGGCCGCAACATCGCGCAGGTCTTCCAGTTCCCGGTCCTGTACGAGGAGATGTCGGTATACGACAACCTGGCCTTCCCCCTCCGTAACCGGAAATATCCGGCGAAGGAGATCGACGAGCGCGTCCGCCAGGTCTCGCGGCTCCTCGGCCTCGAGGACCTCCTCCGCCGCAGGTCACGCCGCCTGGACCCGGGCCGCCAGCAGATCGTCAGCCTGGGCCGCGGCCTGGTGCGCTCCCAGGTGGCGGCGGTGCTGCTGGACGAGCCGCTCACCGTGGTCGACCCGGCGCTGAAGTGGACGCTGCGCAGCAAGCTCAAGGAGATCCACCGCGACACGGGCCACACGCTGATCTACGTCACGCACGATCAGACCGAGGCGCTGACGTTCGCCGACGAGGTCGTGGTGGTCAACGACGGGGCGATCGTGCAGTCGGGCGAGCCGGCCGAGCTGTTCCTGTCGCCGGAGCACGAGTTCGTGGGGCACTTCATCGGCTCCCCGGGCATGAACATGCTGCCCGCCGAGATCGTCGACGGTGTCGTACGCGTCGGGCAGGCGGACGTGGGCCTGGCCGCAGGCGACCTGCCGCCCGGGCCGGTCAGGATCGGGGTGCGTCCCGAGTTCGTGCAGATCAGCAGCGCCCGCAACTCGCCGGGGGTGGCGGCCCGGGTGACCGGGATCGACCGCATGGGGGCCTACGACCTCGTGCACGCCCAGGTCGGCGAGCACACCTTGACCGCCAAGGCCGAGGCGGGCTCGCCGTACGCGCCGGAGTCGGTGGAGTTCCTGCACTTCCCCGCGGAGCGCACGTTCCTGTTCCGCGACCAGGTCAGGTGCGGTTCGCTCGCGCCGCTGAACGGAAGGGGCACGACGTGACCGAGGTCCAGGAGGAGCCGCGGGCGGACCTGAAGCGGAAGAACAACCGGGCCTGGTGGCTGGTGCTGCCGGTGGTCGTGTCCGTGGCGTTCACGGCCGTGATCCCGCTGATGACCGTGGTCAACTTCTCCGTCCAGGACGTCTTCAGCCCCAGCGACCGCATCTTCGTCGGCCTGGAGTGGTTCCGCTCGATCGCGCGCGACCCCGAGGTGCGCTCGGCGTTCGTGCGCACGCTGCTGTTCTCGGCGCAGGTGCTGCTGCTGGAGATCCCACTCGGAGTGGCGATTGCGGTGTCGATGCCGCGCCGCGGCGTGTGGGTGTCGGTGGCGCTGGTGCTGGTGGCGCTGCCGCTGCTCATCCCGTGGAACGTGGTGGGCACGATCTGGCAGATCTTCGCCCGCGGCGACATCGGCCTGGGCGGCTGGACGATCAACAACATCCTGGGCATCAACTTCAACTACACGCTGGACTCCACGGACGCCTGGGTCACGGTCCTGCTCATGGACGTCTGGCACTGGACGCCGCTGGTGGTGCTGCTGGCGTACGCGGGGCTGCGCTCGATCCCCGATCCGTACTTCCGGGCCGCGCAGATCGACGGCGCGTCCGCCTGGGCCACGTTCCGCCACATCCAGCTGCCCCGGCTGCGCGGGGTGCTGACGATCGCGATCCTGCTCAGGTTCATGGACAGCTTCATGATCTACACCGAGCCGTTCGTGGTGACGGGCGGCGGGCCGGGCAACGCGACGTCGTTCCTCAGCATCCTGCTGTCGAAGATCGCGGTCGGGCAGTTCGACCTGGGCCCGGCGGGCGCGTTCTCGCTGCTCTACTTCCTGTTCGTGCAGATCCTCTGCTACGTGTTCTTCACCGTGCTGACCAGGTCGGGGAGGTGACCTGATGGCCGCTTTGACCAGGGGCACGGGGCGGCGGCTGCCCTGGGCGCGGACGGTCTTCTGGCTGTATGTGGCGACGCTGATGCTGCCGGTGCTGTGGATGTTCCTCATGTCGATCCGGCCGAACGAGGACATCCTCGGCAGCTTCTCGCTCATCCCGCAGCGCGTGACGTTCGACAACTACGCCACCTTCTTCTCCGACTCCGCCTGGTATTCGAGCTATCTGAACTCCATCGTCTACACCTCGATGAACGCCGTGATGTCGCTCGTCGTGGCGTTGCCGGCGGCGTACGCGTTCTCGCGGTTCCGTTTCGCCGGGGACAAGCACCTGTTCTTCTGGTTGCTGACGAACCGCATGGCGCCGCCGGCGGTGTTCCTGCTGCCGTTTTTCCAGATTTATCAGAGCGTCGGGCTCTTCGACACGCATCTCGGTGTCGCCCTTGCGCACATGCTCTTCAACGTGCCGCTCGCCGTGTGGATACTCGAGGGCTTCATGTCAGGAATCCCCCGGGAAATCGACGAGACGGCTGCGATAGACGGCTATTCGCTGCCCCGTTTCTTCATCCGCATATTCCTGCCGATGATCCGCTCCGCGATCGGCGTCACGCTGTTCTTCTGCTTCATGTTCAGCTGGGTCGAGCTGCTGATCGCCAGGACCATCACCTCGGTGAACGCGAAGCCGATCGCCGCGACCATGACCAGGACGGTGAGCGCGGCCGGGGTGGACTGGGGCCTGCTGGCCACGGCGGGGGTGCTCACCATCGTCCCGGGCGCGATCGTCATCTGGTTCGTCCGCAACTACATAGCCAAGGGATTCACCATGGGGAGGGTCTAGGGATGCTCGAGTGGATGGTCTGGACCGTCCCCACCGCCCTGGTCTTCGCCGGGCTCGCCCTCCTTCTGGTCGTCATGGCGGTCTGGGCCCGCATCTCCCCGCCCGTGGCCCGGCGCGGCTTCCTGCGCATCGAGACCGACCGTGGCGACCGGCTCTACATCGGCCTGATCAGCGCCGCCGTCGTGCTGGCGGGCTGGATAGCAGTCACCGACCTGTCCATGTGGCTCGCACTCGGGTGCGCGCTGCTGGTGGCGGTCGTGATCGGGATATGGGGTTAACAGAGGAGGAGCCAAGCGATGAGGCATCGGGCAGGCAGGTCCGCGGTGGTGGGTCTGGCCGCGGTCGTCCTGATAGTGGCCGGTTGCACGCAGGGCGAGAAGAAGCCCACGAGCGACTTCAAGGAGTCCGACGGCAAGGCCGCGGCGCAGCGGTGGGTGACGGACGAGTTCACGCCGAGCACCCTGTCCAAGGACCAGCAGCTGGCGGAGATGGACTGGTTCATCAAGGCCGCGGCGCCGTACCGGGGCATGCAGATCAACGTGGTCTCCGAGACGATCACCACCCACGAGTACGAGGCCCAGACGCTGGCCAAGGCGTTCACCGAGATCACCGGGATCAAGATCAAGCACGATCTGATCCAGGAAGGTGACGTCATCGAGAAGCTCCAGACCCAGATCCAGGGCAACCAGAACATCTACGACGCGTACGTCAACGACTCCGACCTCATCGGCACCCACTCCCGCGGCGACTACGTCTTCCCGCTGTCCGACTACATGGCGGGCGAGGGCAAGAACGTCACCTCGCCCACGCTCGACCTGGACGACTTCATCGGCATCAGCTTCACCACCGGCCCGGACAAGAAGATCTACCAGCTCCCCGACCAGCAGTTCGCGAACCTGTACTGGTTCCGCTACGACTGGTTCACCGACCCGAAGATCAAGAAGCAGTTCAAGGACGCCTACGGGTACGACCTGGGCGTCCCGGTCAACTGGGCGGCATATGAGGACATCGCCGACTTCTTCACCAGCAAGGTCAACGGCAACGGGACCATGGACGGCAAGAAGGTCTACGGCCACATGGACTACGGCAGGAAGGACCCGTCGCTGGGCTGGCGCTTCACCGACGCCTGGCTGTCCATGGCGGGCAACGGCGACCCCGGCATCCCCAACGGCCTGCCGGTGGACGAATGGGGCATCAGGGTCGAGAACTGCCGCCCGGTCGGCTCGTCGGTCACCCGCGGCGGCGACGTCAACGGCCCCGCCTCGGTCTACGCGCTCACCAAGTACGTGGACTGGCTGAAGAAGTACGCCCCCCGGGAGGCCGCGGGCATGAACTTCAGCGAGGCGGGCCCGGTGCCGGCGCAGGGCAACATCGCCCAGCAGATCTTCTGGTACACGTCGTTCACGGCCGACATGACCAAGCCGGGGCTGTCGGTCGTCAACAGCGACGGCACGCCCAAGTGGCGCATCGCGCCGAGCCCGCACGGCGCGTACTGGAAGCAGGGCAACAAGCTCGGCTACCAGGACGCCGGCTCGTGGACGCTGCTCCGGAACACGCCGCAGGACCGCCGGGCCGCGGCCTGGCTGTACGCGCAGTTCGTCACGTCGAAATCGGTGTCGCTGAAGAAGTCGATCAAGGGGCTGACGTTCATCCGCGACTCCGACATCAGGAGCGACTACTTCTCGGAGAACTCCAAGAAGTACGGCGGGCTCATCGAGTTCTACGCCTCGCCGGCCCGCAAGCAGTGGACACCGACCGGGACGAACGTGCCCGACTATCCCAAGCTCGCTCAGCTCTGGTGGCAGAACGTGGCCACCGCGGTGACCGGCGAGACGACGGCCCAGCAGTCCATGGACAACCTGGCCAAGCAGCAGGACGACATCCTGGCCCGGCTGGAGCGGCGCGGCTACGGCGGGAACTGCGCGCCGAAGCTGAACCCCGAGCGCCCCGCCCAGTACTGGCTCGACCAGCCGGGCGCGCCCGCGCCGAAGCTGGCCGACGAGCGCGGCAAGCCCGAGACGCTCGACTACGACAAGCTGATCGCCACGTGGAAGTCGGGCAACTAGCTGCGCTGGATCCGCAGCGAAGCGAGGACATCCAGCGCAGCTAGTTGAGCGGAAGCTCGGCCATAAAGCGCTGAGCGCCGCCGCCCGGGGCAGGTCCGGGCGGCGGCCGTCTCTCCTATTTCTTCAGGTTACGGGCCAGCCAGTCGAAGGCCCGCTCCTGCCTGGGCACGTCGAAACTATGCGGCACGTCGGCCCACACCGCCTCGTAGGCGTCGGGGGCCTCCCGGTAACGCTCCTCGATCATGGCGTGCGCCCGGCGCATGCCCGGCTCGGGGAACAGCTCGTCACGCAGGGCGTACTGCACCATGAGCGGCTCGGGCGCGCGGGCGGCCACCAGGTCGGGCCAGTCGCCCAGGCGCGGCAGCCCCGGCGGCCAGAGCAGCCACGTGTGCTTCTCGACGTACCCGTTGAGCATGTCGCGGTAGGACGAGACCATCGCGGCGACGACCACGGCCCGGATGTCCGGGTCGAACGCGCCGAGGAGGGCGGCCCGCAGGCCGCCTCCGGAGAGCCCGGCGCATCCGACGGGGCCCACGTCGGGCCTTGACCGGAGATAAGCCGCCGCGGCCAGGTCCTCGCCCGCCGTCACGCCCGCGAAGGACGTGCCGAGCGCGGCGCAGTACTTGGCGACCACGTGCTCGTGGTCCTTGGCCGCCGCGTCGTAACGGGCGGGCTCATCGACACCGAGCGGGAAGCGGCGGCTGCCCCAGGTGAGCACGTCGGGGACCAGCACCACGAAGCCGCGCCGGGCCAGCTCGTTCGCGTACGCGCGACCGCCGTAGATCCGCTCGCGCACCCTCAGCACCTCGGGAGAAGGTGCGGAGGGGCCGTCGGCGATCTTCTCCTTGCCGACCCACTTCATCCCGCCGTGGCAGTGCAGCGCCACCACCCCGGGCAGCGGGCCGGCCGCGTCCCGAGGGCGCAGCAGGTACGCGTGGGTGCGTGGCCCGAACCCCACCGACCAGGAGAGCTCCTCCCCGGCGAGGTCGCCGTCCGTCCACGAGCACTCGACCCGCACGTCCTGAGCGGTCAGGTCGAGCACCCCCATGGCGGCACGCGCGGCCGAGCGCAGCTCGGAGCCCGGAAGAGACGGATAGACCCCGAGCTGGGCGGCGGCGATGCCGGCCAGCTCAGCGAACACGCGTGCCCTCGTCCGCGAGGTGCACGGGCTCGCCGGTCGCGGCCGAGACGTTGGCCGCGTGGCCCGTCAGCACGCTGCGGATGCCGTCGCGGTAGCCGGCCTGCCGCTTCAGCGGGTCGTCGCCGGGCCCGCGGAAGACGTCGTTCAGCAGCAGGCGGTCGCCGCCGCCGTGCCCGCCGGCCCCGCTCTCGATCGGCACCTCCTCCGCCTCGCTCCACTGGCGGTGCAGGGTGAGCTTCTCCCACGAGTCGGCCTTGTGCTGCTTGGAGGCGGCACTCGGGTCGACGGCCGCGTGCGGCGGGGTCCACGCCCGCTCGACCACCTCCAGCTCCAGCCGCCCGGCCGTGCCGTTGAACGCCACCCGGTAGCCCTCGAAGGGGGCGTAGGCGTTGAGCGAATAGGTGAGCACGGCGCCGTCGGTGTAGCGGACCATCACCGACATGGTGTCGTCGATGGTGATCCCGTCGCCGAAGACGTCCTGGTCGCGGATATAGCCGTCCTCGTGCTCCGCGTCCAGGTAGAGCCGCTTGAGCCGCTCGTCCTGGGAGATGTCCAGGATGAACGGGTCCGTACCGAGGCCCGGGGCGCCCTGGCCACGCGTGGGACGGTCGGTCACGCCGCGCTCGCGGGCGTTCTCCGAGCCGTAGAAGCGCAGGTCGGCCTGGGCGAAGACGGTCTGGGGAGCGGCGGCGAGCCACCAGTTGACCAGGTCGAAGTGGTGGGTGGACTTGTGGACGAGCAGCCCGCCCGAGTTGATCCGCTCGCGGTGCCAGCGGCGGAAGTAGTCGGCGCCGTGGATGGTGTCGAGCGTCCACTCGAAGTGCACGGACGTCACCCGGCCGATCGCGCCCTCCTGCAGCAGGCGGCGCACGGCCGAGTTACGCGGCGAGTACCGGTAGTTGAAGGTCACGATCAGCTTGCCGGTGCTGCGCTCGGCCGCCTCCGCGATGGCCGCGCAGCCCTCGGCGTCGATGGTGAGCGGCTTCTCCACGATGACGTCGCGCCCGGCGTCGAGCGCCGCGCACACGTACCGGGCGTGGGTGGCATCCACGGTGGTGACGATGACCGCGTCGGCGAGCTCGAGCACCTTGCCGAACTCATCTGGCGTGAAGCGCGGCACCTCGTGACCGATCCGCTCGACGTAGTAGTCCATGCGGGTCCGGTTCGTGTCGCACAGAGCGACGATGGTGCCGGCGTCGCGCCACTCGCCGAGCAGCGCGTCGACGTACATCTGCGCGCGGTGCCCGAGCCCGACGAACGCGTACTTCATTTCTCTCCTTTTAGCCGGCGATCGCGGCGTTGGCTTCGGTGATGAACTTCTGCGCGGCGTCGTCGGGGGTCATCCTGCCGAACAGGACCTCCTCCGAGTACCGCGTGAGGATGTCCTCCATGGCGCTGGCGCCCTTCGGCGGAGCGGCCGGCGGGTCGGCCAGCTCGCCCTTGACCTTGTCGAGGAAGTCCAGCGTCTTCTTGTCCGTGGCGGGCAGCTTCTCCCTGACCGCCGCCAGCACCTTGGAGCTGGCCGGCAGGCCCCGGTCGCTGAGGATGATCTGGCCCGCCTCCGGGTCGTTGATCATGAAGTCGATGAACTTGGCGGCCTCGGTCGCGTGCTCGGACTTCGACGAGGCGGTGTAGAACATCGCGGGCTGCAGGAACATGCCTCCGGTGGTCGCGCCCTGCGCCTTAGGCATCCGGAGCAGGTCCACCTCCTTGCCCGACGCCTTGTTGATCGCGCCGAGCTGGTTGCTCCACCACATGCCCATCGCGCCGGTGCCGGTGGCGAACAGCGACTGGTCAATGCTCTGGGCGCCGATCTCGGCGCTCTTCGCGGCGTCAGGAGAGCCCTTGGTCTTGATCAGGTTCTGCATGATGGCCCACCACGCCTTGAGCGTGTCGGGCGAGACGCCGACCTTGTTGCCGTTGTAGAACGGCTCGCCCCGCTGCGCGGCGAAGATCTGCAGGAAGGCGGGGTTGAAGGCCTGCTGCGTGCCGAAGACCTTCCCACCGCTCTTGTCGGTGATCTTCGCTGACAGGTCGACCCAGTCGTCCCAGGTCCACTTGGTGTCGTCGGGCAGTTTCTGCCCCGCGCTCTCGACCGCGGCCGGGTCCACGACCAGGGACCAGGCGTTGACGCCGGTGGGGATGGCGAACTGCTTGCCGTCGATGGCGCCGGTGCCCAGCACCTTCGCGTCGATGTCGGCGGTGTTGACCTTGCTGGCCAGGTCGGCCAGCGTGCCGCGGTCGGCGTACTCGCGCAGGCCGCGGATCTCGAGGGTGATGACGTCGGGCGAGTCGTTGGCCGCGACCTTGGTGGACAACGACTCGTAATAGCTGCCGAAGTCGGAGAACTCGCCCTCGACGTCGATGGTCGGGTTCTTCGCCTCGAACTTCTTGATCGCCTCTTCGGTCATCTTCTGTCGCGCGTCGCTGCCCCAGTAGGAGAAGCGCAGCTTGACCTTGCCGTCGGCGCTCTCGCCGCCGCTGCCGCTGCCGCAGGCCGCGGTGACCGCCAGCATTGCGGTGGCGAGCAGTGCCGCCGACCACATCTTCTTGCCAGAGCTCACGGCTCTACCTCCTATGGGTTTCCTCTTGTCGGGGGGTGGATGGAGCTACTTCAGTCCCGTGGTGGCCACGCCACGGATCAGGTACTTCTGGCCGGCCAGGAAGAAGCCGAAGATCGGGCCGAGGGCGATGATCGACATGGCGAACATCGGGCCCCACGACGACTCTCCGCTGGAGTCGAGGAACGTGCGCAAAGCCACCGGGACGGTGAAGTTGTTCGGGTTGTTGAGGTAAAGGAGCTGGCTGAGGAAGTCGTTCCAGGTCCAGATGAACGTGAAGATCGCGGTGGTGGCCAGCGCGGGCAGGCAGAGCGGCATGACCACTCTGATGAAGATGCGCCAATAGCCCGCTCCGTCGATCTCGGCCGCCTCGTCCAGCTCCCTCGGCAGCGTACGGATGAACTGCACCATAAGGAAGACGAAGAACGCGTCCGTCGCCAGCACCTTGGGCATCACCAGCGGCCAGATCGTGTTGATCAGGTCGAGCTTCGAGAACATGATGTACTGCGGCACGATCGTCACGTGGTGCGGCAGCATGATCGTGCCCAGCATGATCGCGAACCAGAACTTCTTCAGCGGGAAGTTCAGCCGCGCGAAGGCGTAGGCCGCCAGCGAGCAGGCCACCAGGTTCGCCACCACCGACAACGCCGTGACGACCGCGGAGTTCCACAGGTAGTAGCCGAAGGGGTGCTTCAGCGCGGTCCAGCCCTCGGTGTAGTTCTCGAACGTGATCTTGCTGGGCCACAGTCCGGGCTCCCGGAAGATCAGCTCCTCCGGCTTGAGCGAGCTGGAGATCATCCAGAGCAGCGGATAGAGCATGACCAGGCCGAAGCCGATCAGCAGGATGTGCTTGACCACCGGCCCGCCCCTGAGGGGGCGGAACAGCACCGGGACCGGCCTACTTGGTGTCGCCATAGAAGACCCAATACTTAGACGCGAGGAAGTTCACTCCGGTCAGGGCGGCGATGATGACCATCAGGACCCACGCCATCGCCGCGGCGTAGCCCATGTCAAAGTTCTTGAACCCCTGCAGGTAGAGGTAGAGCGTGTAGAAGAGGGTGGAGTCGGCCGGGCCGCCCTTGCCGTTGCTGACGATGAAGGCCTGCGTGAACGACTGGAACGACTTGATCAGCTCCAGCACGAGGTTGAAGAAGATGATCGGCGTCAGCAGCGGCAGCGTGATCGAGCGGAACTGGCGGAGGGACCCGGCGCCATCCACCGAGGCCGCCTCGTAGTAGCTGCTGGGGATCTGCCGCAGGCCGGCCAAGAAGATGATCATGGGGGCGCCGAACGTCCACACGTGCAGGAGGATCAGCGTGCCCAGCGCCGTGTCCGGGTCGCCGATCCAGCCGGGACCCTGGATCCCGAAGATCGACAGCACCGCGTTGACCAGACCGTCGGCGCCGAAGACCTTGCGCCAGAGGATCGCGATCGCGACGCTGCCGCCCAGCAGCGAGGGCAGGTAGAAGATCGAGCGGTAGAACGACAGCCCGCGCAGCCCTCTGTCGAGCACCAGCGCCAGCGCCAGCGCGAAGGCCAGCTGCAGCGGGACCGATACGACCACGTAGATCGTGGTCACCTTCAACGAGGAGAGAAACCTCTCGTCCTCGGTGAACATCTTGACGTAGTTCTCGAGCCCGACCCACTTGGCCTCCTTGAGGAGGCTGTAGTCGGTGAAGGACAGGTAGAGCGAGGCGAAGATCGGGCCGATCGTGATGACGAGCAGGCCGACGAACCAGGGCGCCAGGAACAGATAGGCGGCCCTCGCCTCGCGGCGGGCACGTAGGGAGCGGGGCCCGCCTCTGACCATGTCAGCCATGACGGAACTCATTCGTCATTCACGGACCTTCCGGCGAGATGTGAATGGATAGCGCTTTCCTATAGCTGGCGGGAAAGTTGCGTCAACCCTTTGCAGCCGTTACATAGCCGTTACCGATATATCGTTACGGCGTTTTCCCAGCTAGAGCGCCTGCCCAACGGAGAAGTCAGACGAATTTGCTGCGCGATTTGTACAACCGTTTGCAGCAGGCAGGCTATCGTGGTGGCGCGGTGGAGTCCCTGATGACCAGGCGCGTCTCCAGTGACGTGGTGGCCGTCACCTCCTGGATGAGGAGGTCCACCGCGAGCCGGCCTGCCGCGGCCGTGGGCATGGCGACCGTCGTGAGCTTGGGCCGGCTCAGCCGTCCAGGGACGATGTCGTCGATCCCCACGACGCTGACGTCCTCCGGCACGCCCAGCCCGAGGTCGCCGAGGCCCTCGATGAGCCCGATCGCCACCAGGTCGTTGTAGGCGAGCGCGCCGGTCGCCCCGGAGTCGCGCACCCTGCCCGCCGCCGCGAACCCGCCCCGCTCGGTGGGCGCGTTGGGGCCGATGACGACCAGCTCGACACCGTCCACCTGTTCGGCGGCCGTACGGATCTCCGCGCTCGTCCACGAGCCGGCCGGCCCCGACACCAGCGCCACGCGGCGGTGCCCGAGCCCGGCCAGGTGCTCGACCGCCAGCCTGGCGCCGCTGCCCACGTCCATCAGCACCGTGGCGGCGCCGCGCAGCCGCCGGTTGATCACCACGAACGGCACCCGCTGGGCCAGCCGTTCCAGCGCCTTGTTGGACGACCGGGGGCTGCACAGCACCAGACCGTCCACCTGTTTGGAGAACGCCTGCACCAGCTCCTCCTCGGCGGCCGCCTCCTCGTCGGTGTCGGCCACGAACAGGTGGTAGTCGCGCTGCCTGGCCGCCGCGTGGGCCGCCTTGATCAGCGGAGGGAAGAACGGATTGGCGATGTCGGCCACGATCAGGCCGAGGTTGTGGGTGCGGCCGGTCGTGAGCGCCCTGGCCGCCCGGTTGGGGCGGTATCCCAGCTCCTCGGCCACGGTCAGCACCCTGGTGCGGGTGGCCGCGTTCACCATGTGCGGCGCGGAGAACGTCCGCGACACGGTCGATACATGCACGCCGGAGGCCCGGGCCACATCACGAATCGTCACTGTCACAGTCGCCCACCATAACGCAACCGCTTGCAGAATCCCCGAGTACCATGAAAGCGCTTGCCGAGCGAACTCGCCGGGAAACCCCTGCTCGTGCCGGGGGCAACGAAATCACTACTTGACGCCTTGCCCTCGGTGACACGAAGGTTTAGTGCAACTGTTTGCAGTCTTGAAGGAGCCTCCCAGGGTGAGCAGAGTCCTCGTCACCGGAAGCGCAGGACGCCTGGGCCGCAGCGTGGTCAGCACGCTCGCGGCGGCCGGGCACGAGGTCATCGGCGTGGACCGAGCGCCGGGCACGCCATCCGAGGCCGCGCTCGCCTTACCGGCCGACCTCACGGACACGGGCGAGGCGTTCGAGGTGATCGCCAGGTTCCGGCCCGAGTCCGTGATCCATCTGGCGGCCATCGCGACGCCGTTCAGCTATCCGGAGTCAGTGATCTACAAGGTCAACACGCAGCTGGCGTTCAACGTCTGCGAGGCGTCCGTGGCGCTGGGCGTGCGGGGCGTGGTGGTGGCCAGCAGCCCGACGGTGATCGGGTACGGCGCCCCGGGCGGCTGGGCGCCCGGCTACCTGCCGATCGACGAAGAGCACCCGGTACGGCCGTGGAACGCGTACAACCTGTCCAAGGTCGTGGCCGAGCAGACCATGAAGGCGTTCGCGGTGGCCGGGACGACCCGGATGGCCGCGGTGCGGCCGTGCTTCGTCATTCCGCCCGAGGAGTGGGCGGGCGCGCCCACGCAGTCGGGGCACACCGTGAAGGAGCGGCTGGACCGGCCCGAGCTGGGCGGGGTCTCGCTGTTCAACTACATCGACTCCCGCGACGCCGCCGAAATGATCGCCGTGCTGGCCGAGGCGCTGCCCGAGCTGCCCAACGGCGAGGTGTTCTTCGCCGGGGCCGCCGACGCCCTGGCCAGGAAGCCGCTCGCCGACCTGCTGCCCCAGGTCGTGCCGGGAACTGAGCCGTTCGCGGCCGGGCTCACCGGCACCACCCCCGCTTTCTCGACGACCAAGGCACAGCGCCTGCTCGGCTGGCAGCCCAAGCGGAGCTGGCGCACTGAACTGAAGGAATCTGCATGAATCTGAGCGGTGTGCTGTTCTTCCCCGTGACCCCCTTCGACGGCGACGGGAGGCTCGCAGAAGAGGTGCTGGCCGAGCACATCCGGCAGGGCATGGAGCACGGTCCCGGCGGCGTGTTCGTGGCGTGCGGCACCGGGGAGTTCTCCGCGCTGTCGGAGTCGGAGCACGCGCGGGCGGTGCGGGTGGCGGTCGAGGTCGTGGGCGGGCGGGTGCCGGTGTTCGCGGGCGCGGGCGGCCCGCTCGGCGCGGCGCTGAACCAGGCGCGGGCCGCGCGCGCGGCGGGCGCCGACGGGCTGCTGCTCATGCCGCCGTACCTGGCGCAGGGGCCGGGACACGGCTTCGCCGCCTACGTGGCGGCGGTGGCCGCCGAGCTGCCGGTGATCGTCTACCAGCGGGCCTCGGTGGTGCTGGAGCCGGAGGCCGTGGTCGAGCTGGCCGGGATCCCCGGCGTGATCGGGCTCAAGGACGGCGTGGGCGACATCGACAGGATGCAGCGGATCGTGCTGGCGGTGCGGGAGTCGTACCCGGACTTTCTCTTCTTCAACGGGCTGCCGACGGCCGAGCTGACCATGCCCGCCTACCGGGGCATCGGCGTGGAGCTGTACTCGAGCGCGGTCTTCGCGTTCGCACCGGAGATCGCGCTGGCCTATCTGAACGGTGACGAGCGACTGCTCACCGGGTTCTACGCCCCGCTCGTACGGCTGCGCGGCAAGGTCCCCGGTTACCCGGTCTCCCTGGTCAAGGCCGGGGTACGGCTGCGCGGCCTGGACGTGGGCGCCGTCCGCCCGCCGCTGGTCGAGCTGACCGAGGAACACCTGGAGGAGCTGGAGGCGCTGATCAAGACAGGGCTGGAGCTGGCGAAGTCATGACGATCGCCGACCTTCGTACCTCGCTGCGAACGGTCGCGTTGCCGCGGCCCTGGGGCGCGGACGTGCCCGCCAACCACGTGGTCGTGTGCGAGGTCACGCTGAAGGACGGGCGGACCGGCACCGGGTTCTCGTGGACGCCGCAGATCGGGGCGCACGCCGTACAGGCTCTGCTCGACCACGACCTGCGCGAGGCGCTGATCGGGCTGCCCGCGCACCCGGAGGTGGTGTGGGACCGGCTCTGGCGCCACCTGCGCGAGGCGGGGCCCGGTGGGATCACCACGATCGCGCTGGCCGGGATCGACCTGGCGCTGTGGGACCTGCGCTGCGGCGACAGCGGCCTGGCCGACGTGCTGGGGCGGCGGCGCGACGAGGTGCCCGTCTACGGCAGCGGCGTCAACCTGCACTACCCGCTGGAGGAGCTGGTGGAGCAGGCCCGGCGCTGGATGGCGGCCGGGTACCGGGGCGTCAAGATCAAGGTGGGGCGGCCCGACCTGGCGGAGGACGTGGCCCGGGTGGCCGCCGTTCGCGAGATGATCGGGCCCGACCGGCTGCTGATGATCGACGCGAACCAGCGGTGGGACCTGCACCGGGCCAGGCGGGCCATTGCCGCGTTGCGGGAGTTCGGGCTGCACTGGATCGAGGAGCCGCTGCCCGCCGACGACGTGGCCGCCCATGTGGAGCTGCGGCGCTCCATCGACGTGCCCGTCGCGGTCGGGGAGAACGTCTACACCACGTACGGGTTCCGCGACCTGCTGGCCGCGGGCGCGTGCGACGTCATCCAGCCGAACGTGGTGCGGGTCGGCGGGATCACGCCGTTCCTGCGGATCGTGGAGCTGGCCAGGACGTACGACGTGCCGGTCTACCCGCACCTGCTGAGCGAGATCTCCGGGCAGCTCGCGCTGGCGCTGCCGCTGCCGGTCATGGCGGAGGACGTGGAGGACGCGTCGTTCGCGACGCTCGGGCTGCTGGAGGAGCCGTACCCGGTGCGGGTCTCCGACGGTGTGCTGCGGGCGGGCGAGCACGCGGGCCTGGGGCTGAGGTGGTCGCGGTGAAGATCGTACTCGCCGGTGCGCACGGGCACGGGCGGCACCACCTGGACATCCTGCGCGGGCTCAGCCACCAGGGGCTGGTCGAGCTCGCCGGGATCTGCGACGTGCGCCCGGTCGAAGTGGACTTCGCCTCGCCCCTGCAGTCGCCCGATCTGGGCCAGCTGATCGCCAAGAGCGGCGCGGAGATCACGATCATCTGCACGCCGATCCAGACGCACGCCGACCTCGCCGTGACCGCGCTGCACGCCGGCTCCCACGTGCTGCTGGAGAAGCCGCCCGCGGCCAGCGGGTCGGCGCACGAGCGGATCGCCGCCGCGGTGGCGGAGACGGGGCTGGCCTGCCAGGTCGGCTTCCAGTCGCTCGGCTCGGCGGCGGTCCCCGCGCTGCGCTCGCTGATCGCCGGCGGCGCGCTCGGCCGGGTCCGCGGCATCGGCGGCGCGGGCGCCTGGGTGCGGCCCTCCTCCTACTTCACCAGGTCCCCCTGGTCGGGCAGACGCCGGCTGGCCGGCGTCGACGTGGTGGACGGCGCGCTCACGAACCCGTTCGCGCATGCCGTCGCGACCGCTCTCGCCCTCGTGGACGGCCGGATCACGGGGATCGAGACCGAGCTCTACCACGCCCACCCGATCGAGGCGGACGACACGTCCTGCGTGCGGATCCGGCTCGACGACGGCCAGGTGATCACGATCGCGGTCACGCTGTGCGCGGCGGAAACGCACGACCCGTACCTGGTCGTGCACGGCGACGCGGGCCGGGCCACGCTCTTCTACACGAAGGACGTGCTCAAGGTCGAGCTCCCGGACGGCTCGGTCACGACCACGGTGCACGAGCGCACCGACCTGCTGGAGAACCTCATCGACCACGTCCGCGCGGGCGCCGGCCTGCTGGTGCCGCTGTCGGCCACGGAGTCGTTCACGCAGGTGCTGGACGCGGTGCGGCTGGCGCCCGAGCCGCTGCCGATCCCCGATCGGCACCAGGTCGTCGAGCGTGACCCCGCCTCCGGCGAGGTCACGCGCCGGACCCTGCCCGGCGTCGACGACCTGACCGCCCGCAGCGCCGCGGAGCTGGCGGTGTATTCGGAGCTGGGCGTGCCGTGGACGACGGTGGAGCTACACGTCGCGGACACGGCGGTGGCCTCGTACGAGTGGCGGCCCGACCTGCCGGTCACCGACTCGCCGCGCCCCTACCTGCATCCGGTGCGCACGCTCGGCGGCGTGGCGGTCACCCAGCTGCGCCCCGAGGACCACGTGCACCATCTCGGCGTGGGAGTCGCGATCTCCGACCTGGGCGGCGCGAACTTCTGGGGCGGCCGCACCTACGTCAAGGACCAGGGCCCGACCTGGCTGGACGATCATGGCGTTCAGCGGCACGTGGCGTTCTCGCGGCTCGATGACTGCGGTTTCGTCGAGCACCTGGAGTGGGTCGGGCCCAAGGGGCGGCTCATGGCGCGCGAGGAACGCGCGGTCACGGCCCTGCCGCTCGACGGCTTCTGGGCGCTGGACTTCACGTTCACGCTCACGAACCTCACCGGCTCTCCCCTGGAGATCCAGAGCTCAGCCACCAAGGGCCGGGAGGGCGCGGGCTACGGCGGGTTCTTCTGGCGCGCGCCCGGCACCTCCACCGGCCGGGCCACCTTCCCGGGGGACGAGCAGGCCGTGCACGGCAGCCGCTCCCCGTGGGTGGCCATGACGGGCAGCACGCCCGAGGGCCGGGACTGGACGCTCGTCTTCGCTCAGACGGCCGACGATCCGTGGTTCGTGCGGGTGGAGCACTATCCGGGGGTGGGGCAGGCACTGGCCTGGGACCGGCCGCTGGTGCTGGAGAGCACGCTGACGAGGCGGGTCGTCACGGCGGTGGTCGACGGGCGGCTGGACCCGGCCTCGGCCTCACCCGGAGCCCGCACATAGCGCGAAAATCGACTGATCAGCGGCATGTCGTGAACGGTACCAGCGAGACGTCCACGGTTTCAAATCGCGCGGCCGGGCGTGAGCGGACATCCGCCCTT
>NZ_JBEFAK010000100.1:0-11516 GCF_040137845.1 Nonomuraea sp. B19D2
TGAGCAAGACCCACCGACGCACGTCGGGGCGGGGACTAATCTCGAACACTGATCAGGAACTACGCATCCGGCATGACCGGCCTCCAATCTGCGAGTTCACTCGATATGCGCGACTTCGTGTCGCACCACTGAGGAAGAGCTACACCCTTCCCAGATCCCGCCAGATCCGCAGCCACTCGGCCGCCCGCGCATGCCGGCCCAGCACCGGCCACTTCTCCTCCAGCACCACCGTGCCGCTCAAGCCATCTCCCCTGTTCCGTGGTCAGGACCGAGGAGACATGATCACCCCACGGCCAGATTCCACGTAACTTCTAAGATGATCAAACGGATCATGTACGGGCGAGCCAACCCCGACCTGCTCCGCATCCGTGTCCTGCACGGCTACTGATCACGAAAAGTGGGCCAGACCCACACGCACTTGGCCGTTGACAGACGCTCGGTCTGAGGCTGGGTTTTAGGCGGCCAGCGCCAGTTCTCCGGTTTCGGTGAGCTCCGCCGTCAAGGGCGCGGCCGAGCACACCCCGAGCCGGCTGACGCGCTCACGCTCGCGGCGTGGGGCGCCTGGCCGAGCTCAACCAGACGGGGGACCTCGTGGTAGACATTCGCCGGACATCGGTACGCCCGATGCCTCCGTAGAACAGCCAAGACCGTCCAGCCGGAGCAACTTGTTGCCGCCTTCGCTGTTGCGGACCGTCAGCGTTCCGGTGGCGGCCGAGAAGATGTCGGCCACGCCGTCGGAGTTGAAGTCCGGCGTGGCCGATCCACTCATCGCGGCTTAGCGCGGGTTCTTCGCGTGGGTGAGGGTCTCCCAGGCCAGGAAGCGCGAGGCACCGACCGGGCGCTTCTGCTTCACCCACTTCTCGGCATGGGGCATGTCGTATCCGAAACGCTGGTGCAGCGCGTTGTAGCCGACTTCGAGGTTCGGCCCGAGGCCGGGGGTGACCTTTCCACCGCACAGCCATGAGGGCTCCGTCGCGCCCAGTTGCAGGCGAGCGTGGAACTCCATCGCGAATCGCAGCCGGTGCTTGGCCTCGGCGTACAGGTCCACGCCCTGGTGACGGGCCGTCTCTGCGACGTGGGAGATGGCCGCGAGACCCCATCCGGTGTGCCCGAAGTCACGGCAGGTTTCCTGGGCCAGGCCGTTCACGAACGTGGTCTGCCCGTGCCAGTAGTCGATGATCTCGGCTTTGGTGTCGTGCTTGCTGTTCGGCGGCGCCTTGGGCAGCGAGCCGTCCGTCTTGAGGTAGATGTAGGCGGGCAGCCTGCCGCGCCAGGTCGTGACCGCTCGGTCGAAGGAGGCGCGGTCGTCCAGGTGCACGGCGATGCCGATGGCGGCATCGGTCATGATCAGTTCCCAGTTGCCTTGGTTGTTGGGCTTTCCGGCGATCACGGTCGGGAGGTACACGGTGCGCAGCTTGCCGGCGAACCGGCCGGCCTGGGTCCAGCCGGTGTAGGTGTGCTTGATGAGTTCGGCGGCGCGGGAGAAGTTGGCGCCCGCAAAGCCAGTCTGCAGCGGCGCGTTGCTCCCGGTGTGTTCGGTGATCACGGCCGACCAGGCGTCCATGATCTGGATCGCCTTCTTGGCGTAGCGGGAGTCCTTGGTGAGGTACCACCGCAGGGCGTGCGTGTAGGCCGCATTGGCGTCCTCACGCTCGTCCGAGCAGCCGTGGTCGGGGTTCCCATACATACCGCACTCCACGACGGCGCGGGGCTCGGCCGTGTAGGACAGCGAGGCATAGGAGCTACGTTGCAGGGCTTCCCAGGCAGACTTCCACGGTTCGTTGCCGAGGTTGGCTCTGACGAAGTCGAGCTGAGCGCGGCTGACCAGGACGCCGGGATGTTTGAACGCGGCCGCCTGCGCGGGCTGCGGGGCGGATAAGGCGGCGGCCACGAGCATGGTGGCGGCGAGAGGGCGAGCGAGACGCACGGGTTTCCTTCCAGGCGCGGACGTCACAGCGGCCAGCCGTCCGGGGCGGCGATGACCTGCACGTTTCCTCCGTGGTGCTTGTGTTTGCCGGACCACCACAGGTCCGCGCCGTTGGGGTCGGGGGTGGCGACGCGGTCGGTGCGGATGACCGTGCCGTCCAGGTTGAGGTGGGTGTATCCGGCGGCGACCGCGCGTTCCAGTGCGGTGGACAGGTCCGGCGCGTGGTCGGCCAAGACGATGGCTTGGAGCATGGAGTTGATCACGTGCTGTGAACCGCTCCGGGTCTGATGGAGGCTCTGGTGTGCCCCGCACCGGTCAGTGTGGGACGGACGCGTCGGCGGGTCAGTCGCAGACATTGCCTATCGCCCAGTTGGGACGCCAGGTCTTCTCGCCGGAGGACGCACCCTTCCAACTGAACGTCGCCACCACTGTGTAACTCTGCCCTGGAGAGCAGGGGTCGACGGTGACGGTGGCGGCCGAGTCCTCGGTGTCATGCCACCCGTCGTAGTCCTTCGCGGAGCGCACCGTCACATAGTCGCTCTTGTTGGTGCGCAGGAGCTTCACGTTGGTGACCTTGACCTGGAAGCTGCCGCCACCGGCGACGTCAGTGATTTTCGCCCGCGCTCGGAAGGTGTCGGCGGTCTGGTCCCACACGACGGTGGCGCAGCGCTTGACCTCGGTGCCGTAGCACTTCCAATCGATTGCTGCGGATGCGGACGATGGGGTGATGAGGATCGACGCGCCAAGCGCCGCAGCGACCAACGCGCCGGTGGTGCGGAACATGTGACTCCTCTTTCTCTGACCTCGCCCATAGACCTTAGGGTCGTCGTGGGCGTCGGACTTTGTCATTCGTGCGGGGAAATTTGTCAGTAGTGCACCGCCTCACATTGCAAACGTTCAGCAGGTGATCGTTGAGAAAGCTTCCGGTCGCTGTGTGTAGCCGGGTGCGGGTGCGCGAGGATGCTGTGTCAGCCTGTGGCGGGCAGTTCGCAGGATCCGGTGCACGAACCCCAGCGACGGCTTGCTGCCGGTCATCGACTCCAAAATGCCGGCCACCCGGCGGGCCGGGATGAAGTGCGCCACCATCAAATACGCCGCCCAGGCCTGCTGGTTCGGCCCGTACCCGACCCCAGTGGCGCTCCGCCCGGCGGGCGCGCCCTCAGGCCGCTCGGCGACATGTGTGGCCCTACACCGGCACAGCACCGCGTGCTGGTCGTACTGGGTGACCGTCACCGCGATCAGCGGGATCTCGTGCTGCTGGTAGCGATCCACCACACCCAGATCCCTGGCCTCGCCCAGGTCCGCGCCACACCCGCACGACCCCTGAGAAAACCAGTTCTCATGCCGCTGCGACGAGCAAGGATCCTGTGGCGACCATTGCCACGAGGGCGACCCTCATGCATTTGTTCATGGAAAACCCTTTGCGATCGGGGGTGGACATGCGAAATCTCGTCATCTTGGTGGATTAAGACGGAGAGGCACTTAGCCCCCTCAGCGCCAGCGGCACAGTTCTCGGCACCAACACGCCGTCAAGCAGGTGCTACACGTGTGTCGCTGGTTGCGGCGCGGTGATCTACCGTCGGCCGACGTGCCTTGCCGGGACGGTCAGGTAGTGAAGTGGAATACCCCACGTATTAGGGTGCCCCGCCCTTCCCAGTAGCTCCGGTATTCGGCCTGGTAGGTGGCGTTCTCGGGAACGTTCAGGACCCTGCAGGTGGCGCCCGGATGACCGACGTTGTCGTCTCTGATGACGATGGGTGATCCGCTCCCGCCCTGGCGGGACACGGCCACTTCCACCCAGGCCGTCCCAAAGGTGTTGTCAGCCTGGAGGCACATCTGATTGGTGTCGTCGGTGTAGCGGACGGTCCCGTCGCCGATGTCTCGGATGAAATTCACAGCGAAGGCCGGTTGTGCGAGAACAACGCTCGCAGTCACGGCGCCAAGGCCTACCGCGGCGAATTTGGCCAGCTTGTTCATGGGCTTTCTGTCCCTTCCGAACCAGATCATTTTTTGCTGGCGGATCAATCTAAGCCGATTTGTGAGTTCTGAGTGGTAATGTCGGCCGTCGCGACAACAGGCGTTCGTGCGGCCGTTGCTCACAACTCCTGGCTGGATCCTTGCGTACGCCGGTGGCAGCTTGGAATACGTCGGGAATATCCCGTGGTCACCGAGCCTTTCCGGTCTTCCGAGGGGCCTAACGATCTTTGGTCATGAGCTTCTGGACGTTGGTGTCAAGTTTCAGGACTCCCGGGGAAGCCGGGCGTGGGCGACGTAGTCATCGACGTGGCGGGTGATGGCCTTTAGTGCGGCTCGGAGTTCGGGCGGTGCCTGGGGCTGGTTGGCAGCGGTGAGTGGGACGAGCAGCCGTCTGTCGACCTTGGTGTAGGCGGCGGATGAGCCAGTTGAGACGCAGCCGCCGCAGGTCGTAGGTCATCTGCCCCGATGTGCAGGTAGAGCCGCCGAGCAGTCCGGTCATCGAGACGCGAAGGTTCGGTCAGGCCAGGCGCGTTCGACGCCGATGCCGTCGGTGGATCGAGGGCCGGGCGGGAAGAGTTCGCAATCGTTTCTTGACCCAGTGGACCGACAAATCAGGCCGTCCAGGTTTACAGTGCGTCCCAGCCGAGGGGGCACGATGAAGTTTGGGATACTAGGTCCACTGGCGGTGTGGCGAGAGCGTGAACAGCTCGATCTCGGCACGCCCAAGGCGCGGGTGCTGTTAGCGGTTCTGCTGTGCCGAGCGGGTAACCCGGTTTCGGAAGATCAACTGGCCGTGGCGCTGTGGGGGAACACCCCTCCGAAGAGCGCCACCAAGAATGTGCAAACCTACGTCCACCGGCTCCGGCGGCACCTGGGCGACCCGGCTCGCGTCGTGCGGCAGGGCCCCGGCTATCTGGTACGGGTGGCCTGGGACGAGCTGGACGCGGCGAAGTTCGAGAACTTGGCCGGCTCAGGCCAGGCGGTGGAGGCCGCCGGCGAGCCGGAGGAGGCGACCCGCCGCCTGCACGAAGCGCTGAGTCTCTGGCGCGGGCCCGCGTTCGCCGGCATGACCGATGTCCCGATGCTGGCCGCGGAGGCCGCGCGGCTGGACGAGGTCCGCCTGTCGGTCCTGCAGTCGCGGATCGCCATGGACCTGAGGCTGGGACGCCACGCCGGCCTGTTAGGCGAGCTGACCACGCTCACCAGGCAGTACCCACTGCGGGAGCGGCTGCGCGCGCAGCTGATGCTGGCGCTGTACCGCTGTGGCCGACGGGCGGACGCGCTCGCCGAATACACGCGTGCCCGCAAGACCCTGATCGAGGAGACCGGTCTGGACCCGGCCGAAGAGCTGCACGACATGCATCAGAGAATCCTCACTCAGGACCCCTCACTCGACCTCGTTCCTCGCGTCATGGCGACGATCACGGGCTCCCCTGCGGAGGCCACACGGGCCCGCCGTGACCTTGCCGCGCGTCTGTCGGAGGAACTGGGCATCGAGCCGAGCGAGAACGTGCAGCACGCCCACATGCGTGCCCTGTCCGCCGACCGTCCCGTCCATGCCACGGCCCCAATGCCTGAACCTCAAGCGGCCCCCACCCCCGCCGAGCTGCCGCCGGACATCGCGGAGTTCACGGGCAGAGACGACGAGGTGGCAGACCTCACCGAGGCCCTCACCAAACCGCGGCCGGGCACCGTCGCCATGGCCAGCATCGCGGGTATGGGAGGCCTGGGCAAAACCACGCTCGCCGTGCACGTCGCGCACCGGATCGCGGGTCATTTTCCCGACGGCCAGCTCTACGCGGACCTGCGCGGCGCCTCCGCCGACCCTGCCCGCCCAGAGGACGTGCTCAGCCGGTTCCTGTTCGCACTGGGCATCAGCACCACCGGCATACCCGAATCCCTCGAAGAACGCATAGCCTTCTACCGGAGTTGCCTGGCTGGACGCAGAATTCTCATCCTGCTCGACAATGTCGCCGGGGAGGAGCAGGTACGGCCGCTCCTGCCCGGAGCTCCCGGCACGGCCGTGCTCCTCACCGGACGTGTCCGGCTGGTCGGTCTCGAGGGCACGAGCCTGCTGGAACTCGACGTCCTGCCGTCGGCCCAGGCCATGGACCTGCTGAGAAGGATCATCGGCGACGAACGCGTCCAGGACCACCCGGACGCCGCTCTGGAGATCACCCGGTTGTGCGGCCGGGTCCCGCTGGCGGTCCGCATCGCGGCGGCCAGGCTCCTCGGCAGAAGGCAGTGGAGTCTGTCCCACCTCGCCGGCGTCCTCGGGGAGGAACGGCACCGGCTGGACGAACTTGTGGCGGGCGACCTCGACATCCGCGCAGGATTCGAGATGAGCTACCGGACGCTTACCGCGGGCGCGCAGCGGGCCTTCCGGCTGGCCGGACTGCTCGACGCGCCCGATTTCGCCTCCTGGGCGATGGCGGCCCTCCTGGACGTGCCGGTACGGCAGGCGGAACACGAGATCGAAACCCTGGTCGATGCTCATCTGCTGAACCTCACCGGGACGGACGAGACGGGCAGGCTCAGGTATCGGTTCCACGACCTGATCCGGTTGTACGCGCGTGAGCGGGCGCAGCGCGAGGATTCGGAACCCGAGCGCCAGGCCGCGCTCCAGCGGGCCCTGGGTGCGTGGCTGGCGCTGGCGGAGGTCGCGGTGGAGCACGTACCGGGCCCCTGCTACGCACGCATGCACAGCCGTGCGCCGCGATGGCGGCTGCCCGCGGCGGTCTCCGGCCCGCTGCTGGCCGACCCGATGGCCTGGTTCGGCGCGGAGCACGCCGCGCTGATGGCGGGGGTCGCCCAAGCATGCGAGGCGCGCCTGACCCAACTCGCATGGGACCTCGCGGGGTCCACCGAGACGTACCTCAACGTGCGCGGCGTGTATGACGGCTGGCAGCGCATGCACGAGCAGGCGCTCGCGCTCTGCCGTGAAACCGGCGACAAGCGCGGCGAGGCCGTGCTGATGCGCGGCCTCCTGGAGGTCACCACCTGGAACTCACCGCCGGGCCCCGGACCGGCGATGACACGGATGCGGGCAGGCGCTTCGCAGCTCCTCGGTCTGTTCACCATGCTGAACGATCCGGTCGGAATGGCCGACGCCTTGGCGACCCTGGCCTGGAGCATGACGGCCGACGGGAACGGTGGTGCACAAGCGCTCGCCCTGGCGGAGCGCGCTCTGCGGACGGCCGCTGACGCGGACTACCTCGGCGGCCAGGCGCGGGCCTATCACGTGATGGCGATCATCTACGGCGAGGACGACCCTCAAGGGGCGCTCTCGGTCCTGGAGGAGGCGACGAAGGTCGCCGAGGCGCTCGGCAACCCTCACTACACCACGACGATCACCCAGTTCCTCGGCGCGGCGAAATCGTTCTGTGGTGACATCGCGGGCGGCCAGGAACTGCTGGAGAGGTCCCTGGAAATGGCACGGCGGTTGAACTACCGCTATCTGGAGACGTTCTCGCTGCTCTACCTCTCGAAGCTGTTCGCCACGGTCGGGGACGAGCGGGCAAGGGCGACCGCCGAACTGACGCTGGCTTACAGCGAGGACGGCAACTTCGGCCATTATCTCGCCGACGCGCTCAGCGTTCTCGGGCAGTTGGACCTGGCCGAAGGAGACCTGCCCGCCGCCATCGCCACCCTCGAACGCTCGGTCCAGGTGTGGCGGACCCGCGGCTCGATCCCCTACCTGGCGCGGACGCTCCGCGCCCTCGGCGACGCCCACGACGCCGCCGGCGACCATCAGACGGCCACAACCATTTGGACAGAAGCCCGCGAACTGTTTCGCGGGATCTCGCACGAGAACGACGCGAGAACGCTGGACGACCGGCTCGCGCGTGAAGGGCAGCCTGGCTGTTCGGCGACACGTCGCCGTTAACGACCGCCAACTGACGGTCGGCGGTGCCATCCCCCGCGTGAAACTCCAGGACCACCTACCGCGTGGCCCACAGGATCATCCCGCACCCGCCGGTCCCCCGAACGGCCCAACCACGAGCCACATGACCAGCAAAGACAAGATCACGAACGCTCAACTCCTGCCATTGGGACTGGCCGCCGATCAGATGCCGTGGCCCGAGCAGTAAATCCGGCCGCAGAGGAGAGCGCGACGGAGCTCTCCTCAACCGCACCGATTGCGCCCATGCCGGCGGGGGCGGCGCGGTGCAAGGGACCGTGACCGAGCGCGACGTGCGATTCGGGCTGGAAAGCTGCTACCGCACCCTGGCCTGGCTCGCCGCCACCCAGGAAAAGCGCAACGACCTGGTGGACCGCGCCAACGCCAGCCGCCTCCGCACCGTCCGCTGACCCGCGGCGGCGAGAGGGCGGATGATTCGCTACCGCGGGTCGGCTGTCCCGCTCAGCCAGCTGCCGTAGAGGGTGCTGGTGATTCGGCAGCGACCGGCGTAACAGATGTAGCTCACCTTGATGGACCGGTGCCTATAAACCGTCGGAATGAACTGGCGGACGATGCGTCCGTTGATGCATTTGTCGTACACCTTGGCCTGACGTACACCGTTCTGGTTGTAGATCTGCGTCCTGCCGGTCGACCCCGACTCAGTCTTCTTCAGCCGCGTGACGCTGTGCGTCTTCGGGTCGTAGGTCCGCGTCCCGAGGTAGTTCGTCCACTCACCACCACAGTGACCCCTGTCCTCCGACCAGTAGAGGTAGGGCCTGATGACGTCGGCGCTGGCGGTCGACATCCCGCTGCCTCCGACCACTATCCCCAAAGCGAGCATCGCCGACGCCATGAACCACGCGAGCCGTTGTCCTTTGCGCATGAACCTTCCCATCTCCGGTGTCGTCGCATCCTGTGGAGCCCAGGACGGTCAACCGAGTGACCGTCCGCCACAATGCCGTAGGGCGGTATATGCACAGAACATCTTCGGTACACGCACGGCCGTTCCAAGATCGAGTTAGCTTGAGGCGTCACGTGGAGGAAGGGCATGTCGCGATGTGATCTCGTACGGCGTGTTGTCCCCAGAATGAGACGAAGCTCCAGCTAGCAAGGGTCTTCCTACAGATCTTTGCTCGCGGAGCTTCGCCGTGGCCAAGTGTGCCATCCCCTCGGCCGAGCCGGTAGCCACCAACGTGGTAATCACCGAACCGGTCGCCTGTATCCCACTCGCAGGTGCCTGCGGTGACCTGCTGAAACTGTTGGCGGGCGTGTCAGATGGACGCTCCGATCAAGGCCGGGATCACCCAGTGGCGACCGTGCTCGCGTTGGCCGCGGCGGCGACCGTGGCCGGGATGAAGGGTTACCGCGCGATCGCCGGCTGGATCGCAGACGTCCCCGCCGAAGTACGGGCCGATCTGTACATGCGCGCCGGAGCGGCCCCCGCCCCACCGCCGAGGCACGCGGGCACGAGCGTCACGGAAGCGGTCTACCGGCACCAGCTCAAGCCGGTGATCACCAAGGGCGCTCACACGATGAACACCGTCTTCGGCGACAAGCCGACGGGTTGAGTCCGAGTGAGATGGCTCCCCGATTGGCTCCTATCGACTTCCAGAAACGGAAAAGGGCCTGACCCGCTTTGCGGATCAAGCCCTCTACCTGGTCTAACTCTGTCGGGGTGGCGGGATTTGAACCCACGACCTCTTCGTCCCGAACGGGCACGTAGCGTTCATCCGTACCGCTGGCCATCCCGTCGAATCTCCGTAAAATCGCAGGTAGACCAAGCTTTTGACATGCCAAGCGCTGACCATCGGTGCCTATCGGTGACAGCGAGTACCACGGTCAAATGACGGTCAAGCGATCAAGGAGGTGATCGGGAAGCATGGGCTACTCGCGGAAGCGGACCAGCAAGGACGGACAGGTCCGTTACACCGCCTACTACTGGGACATGAAGGGCCTGGAGAAGTCGGCAGGCACGTTCTCCAACAAGAAGGCTGCCAACAAGGCGTGGCAAGAGGCCGAGGCCAAGGTGGCAGAGGGTCGGCTCGGCGATCCACGGCGAGGGCGGCAGAAGTTCGAGCGCTACGTTCTGGAGACATGGCTTCCGAACCATGAGATTGAGGCGACCACCCGGCAGAGCTACACGTACGTGATCAACCGGCATCTGATCCCCGAGTTTGGCGAGATGCGGATGATCGACATTCTCCCTGAGCATGTGCGGGCGTGGGTGGCGACCATGAAGAGCAAGGGCGTCAGCCCGGCGACCATCAAGTACGCGAAGGTCCTGCTGAGCGCCATCTTCACCACGGCGCTCAACGACCAGGTGACCTACGTCCATCCCTGCCGTGGTGTGAGGACTCCTACCGTTCCCCAGAAGCCGCGGACGATCATTACACCGGAGCAGTTCGACACGCTGTACCAGGAGCTCCCGGATGTCGAGTCCCAGCTTCTCGTGGAGATGGGCATCGAGACTGGATTGCGCTGGGGCGAGCTGACCGAACTGCGAGTCAAGGACCTGGCCATCCGATCGCGGATCCTCACGGTGTCGCGTGCCGTGGTGGAGGTGAACCGGAAGTTCCATCCCGAAGGCGGCAGGTTTCTGGTCAAGGAGTATCCCAAGGACAAGGAGTTCCGCCGTTTCAAGCTTTCGGCCCAGATAACTGCCAAGGTTGAGAACCACATCGCGACGGAAAATCTCAGGGCTAACGACCTGCTGTTTGTGTGGCGACAGGAATCTGGAGCCAAGCCCAAGCTTCGTCTCGCACCGGACCCATCCAAGCTCGGCCTTACTGAGCCCAACGCAAACGGACGCCGTTATCATCACGGCACGCTGAGCGCGTACACGGCAGGCAAATGCCGCTGCGAACACTGCCGGACGGCCTTTGCCATCTACCGAGCGGGACGTCGTTCTGCTGGCCGGGACAACCCCCGAACCCCACGTACCCGCGACACGGATGGGCACATATCCGCGGACTGGTTCCGCCGCCAGGTGTGGAAGCCCGCTCTGGAGAAGGCCGACCTGGGCGTCAATGTGCGCATCCACGACCTTCGTCATGCGCATGCATCGTGGCTACTCGCCGGTGGGGCTGACCTTCAAGTGGTAAAGGAGCGCCTCGGCCACGCTTCGATCGCGACGACCGAAAAGTACCTACACACACTCGACACGGCCGACGAGACGGCCCTGGACGCGTTCTCGAAGATCCGGAATCGCTCAGCGCGATGAACAAGCGGTCTGTCCGGGTGCAGGCACACCCGGACAGACCTTGATCCCCAACCCTGAAAAGGAGGGCTGAGCCTCTTGAACGACAGTACGCCAGGCCGGGAGAGGAAGCCGCCGGCCTCGGACTCGATCATCCGCTGGACCACGACGGCCGCGGTGGTGGTTCTCGCCGGGATCGCCGCGGTCGTCAGCTACCGGCACATGCACGAACTGGCCGTACGCTACGGCGAAGAGCCGTGGTCAGCGTCATTGGTGCCGCTCAGCGTCGACGGCATGATCGTGGCCTCTTCGATGTCCATCCTCTACGCCAGCCGGTACGGCAGGCGGGGGAGCCCTCTCGCGTGGACGCTCCTGATCGTCGGCAGTCCGGTAGGTGTCAAGTCAAGTGCGACAGGGACTCTGCCGAGGTGATCGCTAGGCGGCCTCCTGGGTGGGTTGGGATGCGCCGTTCTGGTCTTCTTCGGGCTGGTTGATGTAGGCGACCGTTGGGATCT
>NZ_JBEFAK010000101.1:0-11217 GCF_040137845.1 Nonomuraea sp. B19D2
AGAGCTGGAAGATCCTCCGCAAGCTACGCTGCAGCCCGTCCAAAGCCGGCCACCTCTGCAAGGCCATCGCCGTCCTTCAGAATCACCGCGTTGCTCAGGCGGCTTGAGGATGAGAAAGGGTCACTGAAAACGATCTTTACTTTTGTTTGCCTCCCATGTGAAGATCGCTCCGTTTTGTCGCATCTACCTGAAAGGCTGTGAGTGAACATACGCCGCACAGCGTCCGGCTTATCCAGCCGGATGCGCCACCGTGCTGCCCTGATCGCCGCGCTAGCGCTGCCCATCTCGCTGATGACAACACCGGCGACCGCCCAGAGCCCGACTCCATCCCGCTCCACCACCCCGCAGGCTCGCCTCAGCCCTCCGATGGCCACCGCACTCGCCCAGGCCAAAAAGGACAACAATCGCGTCGAGATCGAAGCGCTGCGCTCGGAAACAGGTACCTACTTCGCCAACCCGGACGGCAAGACGGTGCACGCCGAACTGTCCAGCACCCCGATCCGGGTCAAGAAGGATGGCGCCTGGCAGCCAATCGACACCAGACTGATCGAAAAGGACGGCGTCCTGCAGCCCAAGGCGAGCCTGGGCGACCTGACACTGTCGGCCGGCCGCGGCACCGATGCCGTCACCTACACCGACGCGCAGGGCAAGGCATCCATCGTCGCCCCCGCCACGCTGCCCAAGCCGGTGGTCAAGGACAACACCGCCACCTACCCCGACGCCTACGGCCCGGACGCTGACCTGGTGGTGACCGTCACCCCGAGCGGCTTCCGGAACGATGTGGTGATCCGCGAGCGGCCGGCCAAGGAGCTCAAGCTGCGGGTGCCGATGCGCCTGCCCAAGGGTCTGAAGCTGGGCGAGGGCGCCGACAAGACCCCCGGCGTGCTGGACGCCAAGGGCAAAGAGGTCACCGATCTGTCGTCCGCGACGATATTGGACGCCGCCGCAATGTCCAGCCCCGACCAGGGCCTCGTTGGCAAGGCGAGCACCGCGGTGGACGGCGACAGCCTGGTCCTGACCGCGCCGTCCGACTTCCTGGCCGATCCTGCCGTCACCTACCCGGTGACGGTCACTGCCGCCTCGGAGGACTGGGTGGGGACCGGCATCGCCGGCGACACCCACGTCAGCAATGTCCGGCCCAGTGGGCGCGACAACGCCACGCTGCAGTGGCTGCTGGCCGGCCGCTCGCACAGCGGCACCCAGACTCACCGCAGCTACATCCGTTTCAACATCAAGGGCACGCCGCTGGAAGGCGGCACGGTCGAGAACGGCGACCTGCGCCTGCACAACTACAACTCCCACACCTGCGACGATGAGGCCAGCGCCGGCATCGTCGCCCATCGCATCACCACACCCTGGACGGTGGACACGCTCACCTGGAGCAACCAGCCGTCGGTGACGGTCAGCGGGCAGGTCGGCAACAGGGCTGCCTACAGCTCACAAATCCCCTGCCCCGAAGGCGAAGGCGAGCTGTACTACTCCATCGAGCAGATGGTCCAGGCCTGGATGAACGGCGAACCAGACGAAGGCGTCCAGCTCATCTCGCCCACCGAAACCGTCGCACAGAACTGGCGCTACTACCGCTCCGACGAATACGGCGGCTACGACACCTACCCTTTCACCCCCCGCGGCCCCGTCCTCATCATCAAGTACACGCCCAAGCCTTCCGCGCCCAAAGTGCAGGGCTTCTTCATCCCCGGCCCCAGCGATGGCACACCCCCTACCGACGAAGAGATCGCGGACCATCTCACAGACCGCACCGATCCTCCAACTCTCCCTCTTCTCAACGAGGAGCAGGCACTCGCGCTGCGGGAGGACTCCGATGAGGCCGTCGTACAGGATGCCCGATTCGGCTTCTACCCGGTGGAGGAGATCACTCGGGAAGATTGGCTGGACACACTGGATCCCGATCAGGAGGTCTTCGAGCCGGAGCCTGAAACCATACCGCCGGTAGTCGTCGCCACGGATCCCCTGCCTGACGCCAACGACGTTCCGGTCTCAGCTGCGCTACAAGTAACATTCGATGAGCCGATAGCGGACCCCGTGTTCGTCGTCAAAAACACCGCCGGTGCCGTGGTGGAAGGCCAGACGAACTTCCAGGGCACGCAGGCCAGCTTCGTGCCGGCGCAACCGCTGTCCGTGAGCACGAAGTACACGGCTGAGATCAGCGGTGCAGTAGATGTGGACGGCAACGCGATGGCAGCCCCACATTCATGGAGCTTCACCACAGCCGCCTTCATGCCGGTTGAAGGTCTGGTGGCAGCGTATGGGATGAACGAGGGCACCGGGACATCGGTTGGCGACAGCTCGGGGAAGGGCAACAGCGGTACTGCCACAAGCACGAGTTGGGTCAACGGCAAATACGGCAAGGCTCTGTCCTTGTCCGGTACCAGCGGCAGTTGGGTCACCGTTCCTCACAGCTCTTCCCTCCGACTCACCAACGGCATGACCCTGTCGGCCTGGGTTAACCCAAACAACCTCAGCAGCTACCGCACCATCGTCATGAAGGACCACGCCTCGGGCTCCGCTTACGGCCTATACGCCTCCAACAGCACCGTCCCCTCCGCGTGGATGTATCGACCAAACACCGGACAACACGCCATCATCGACGGCACCACCGCTCTACCCCTCAATACCTGGAATCATGTCGCCGTAACTTACGACGGAGCCACCGCCCGCCTGTACGTCAACGGCACCCAAGCCAGGGAAATCCCCATGAACGGAGACCTCGCCGACGACGACGGCGCCCTCCACATCGGCGGCAACACCAGGTGGGGCGAATTCTTCAGCGGTCTCATCGACGAAGTACGCATCTACAACCGCGCCCAAACGTCTCAACAAATCCAAACCGACATGAACACGCCCGTTGGGCTTTCACCGCCGAGCCAGGCCACCACACAGACGAACCAGGCTCGGGCCCACACCAGCGCATCCACCGACAAATCTGGCGCGACACCAAATACGCCCACCGGTAGCCAGGCCGTCCAGGCCGGTAACCCTTTCCCCTACAATCGTATCGAAAAACAGATCGACTGCCAGTTGAACAGGCCAGAGCGCCATAATTTGTGGCGCTGGATCAAAAACTCTTTCAACGTCTGCTATACCGGCCTGATCGGCGAAAGAGTAACCGTTAATGACATACCGACGGGAATTAAATGGTCGGCACGTATCAGTATCGTCGTCCACACATATGTGGGACACGATAACCTAAACACGGCCGCGCGCGGTGAGCCGGGGATCCATAGCCGCCAGATAAAGGCCTGGATCAAGGTAGACCAGTTCTATCCAGGAGGGTTTGAAAACGCGGGAGGCCGCCCCTTCTCCGTTCATCTAAACAACACGAGCTCTTGCACCTCGGACAAGCCGCAAGGACTTTCCGACACTGTAGCCGACTGGATCCAGGGGCCGGACCGAGTCATTATCCTGACATCGCCGGCGGCCAGTTTCCCGGGGCCCGAGCATCGCGGCTTCTGCGGAATTATACCTTCGGTATATTATCCGGAGACCGAACCTCCAGCAAAACGGGTGGGAATGCTGGACAATGAACGTTTGGAATTCCGCTGTGACAGCTCGCCGGACATCAAGAACTACACCGGCGGTTGTGTTGTCTGGAGCTCCCGACCTGTTTGGCACCTGGACGGCAACCAAGAGGCGACGAAGCAGACAGCGGCTCACATCTGGAAGGCCCTCTACGACCAACAGAACACCGATACGAAATATCCCGGCCAAACAAAGAAAATCCCCGGCCGAATTAACCTGCTGGACCGCGGATGTAAGAGTCAGGTCGGATGTCTGACTAGGTCCGCGGAAGACCGCAAACAACGAGGAACTATCCCATTCAATAACTACCAAGCCTCTAAACGCGAGTGCAAAAAGCTCAAGACTCCGCCCAATGTCACGAAGAGATCATGCGACGAGTTCCCCTTCGCTTCTACACACCAGGGTACCGCGTACGCGGGCATCAACTACTCGGTCGCGATCGTGGAGTGCACCGACAACACCACTGCGGGGGCGCTGCTCGGAGCCTGGTACCACCGAGAGCGCATTCTTGAGAAGGATCCGTTCTGGGTCGACACGACGAAGGAGGGTGATCCGGTTCCGCCAAACGTCACCCCACCGGACTCCGCTGAACCCCCTATTGCGTGTGATCCCTGATTAAAAAGCGTACCGTCCGCCGCTGGGTTTAATTAGTGGCGGACGGTACGCTGATCGGGCGGAAATTTATTAAACGCAACTAGCAGTGGGCGCACGATCAACTAAAAGGAGTGTTCGTGATCGATTCAGCCTATTATAAATGGTTTTCGAGGGAATTCACGAACGCCCTCGCCTTGACGTGGTGTTCCGCCACCAATGATGTCATCTTGGCGGCCTATGGGATCTCACCAGAGAGAACTCAATCGGCACGCCTTAACTCAGCAGGCGACCTTCGAATGCTCATCGGTCGCGTGGGCAACGGCGCCCTCATCATCGAATTCAGTAGCTCTCCCGCCGACGAGACTCTTACTGCTCTGGCACAGCACGGCCCTTGCCTGAGCGTCCAATGGAGCGACTTCGTTCCGCCGCTAGTCTCATATCGCGCGAAAAATGGCCTCGTCGTCAGTTTCGACCCGTTGGATTGGGATTGGGATCCGATTCCCGACTACGCCAGTGTCGAGCAATGGGTTGCCGCCACTCCAGCCGATAGAGAAACATGGGATGACAATTGGGGTCTCGCCACGCTCATCACCGCCGAAGCGCTGTGTCAAGCCGCAATTGACGATGAATGGGTGCAATCCACACACATTGGCATCTCCTAAGGTCGGCGGTCCGAGAATCGCGACCTTGATGGAGCCGCGGGGACTATCCCCGCGTGCGCGGGGCGCGCCGGATGCTGGTGTTCTCGGAGGCAAGGTTCCAGGGACCATCCCGCGTGTGCGCGGGGAGCACTCACCCTGACCTGCGTGCGCTCGACACCAAGGTCATTTTGAGCACTCTGAAGGATTGGGATATTTGTCGCACGGCCCAGGAACGCCTCAGTGCGCAGCGACGCGCGACGTCGGAGCATCGACCCCCTCAACGCTGCCCATAACGGCGGCGCTTGGCTGCCTACGCAGCGCGATCAGGACCGTTTCGACGGCCTCCGTGGGGACCTTGACCTGAGAGGGAAGGTCGGCAGGTATCCGCCTCGATGCAAGCTGCCGGGAGCCGGATAGTTTCGCGATGGGATCGGGGACGAGTTCCACTATGTCGATATTCCACGTTGCGGCGCCTGCCGTTTGTAGGGCGGCCGAAAGGTGCTCCGGGGGTTGATCACGACGCCGGAACGCGCCGACGGCCAGGACATCGAGCACTGGTTCCGCAGCCGGGTCCCCGCCGAACTGGGCGATCAGCGTGCCAGTTTGGCGCGGAGGAGCTCGGCGTCCGGCTGCACCAGCTCTTCAAAAATGGACAAGGCCTGCTGCCACGCCTCTCGGGCGGCCTCCTGGTCGCCCAACGCCGAGTGAGAGTCACCAATCCTGGTCAGGACGTCTGCCTCGTCATAGCGATTGCCCATGTCCCGCCACAGAATCAGCGGTGCCTCGTAGTGGGTGAGCGCCTGCTCGTGTTGCCCCAATTCGGCGCATGTGTAGCCGAGGCTGTCGAGAGTGTCCGCCTCGCCATCGTGGTCGTTGAGGTCTTGGAAGAGCTTCAGTGCGGCGTTGCATGTCGCCAGCGCCGCCGGATACTCGCCCAGATGGGCCTGGCACCAGCCGAGATTGGCGACTGGTCAGGGCGTTATCAGCTGGCCTGGGGGCGTGGCCAGGCGAACAATCCTGGCTCGATCTCGACGAGAATGCCCTGGTTGACCAGGCGCTTGAGCTTGGCGCGGATGTTCTCGGTGTTCTCCTTCACGATGGGCAGGTCCAGCGCCTCGCAGAGGTCACGAGCTCGTAGTGGGCGGCCGAGGTCGGCGAAGACATCCAGAATCTGCCGGTAGGCGGGGTGGTCGGGGACCACGGGAGGCGGTAGGGCCGGCTCGGATCCGGGTTTGTCGGCGAGGGACAGCGCGCCACCACCAGAGCGACGTGCCAAGCCGCAGGCACGACCACCACTGCCACCCCTACCCTCCCGCGCCCGCAGCACGTTTGGCTCGACGGCCACCGCCCTCGGCCTCGGCCGGTTGGTGACCAAGGCTCGCTAGCCCTCTGCTTCCTTTGTCCGTGCCTCGACAAAGGCTTGTATCTCCCGGGCGGTGCCGAGGAGGTGCTGGAATTCCGTCAAGCCGTTGTCCACGAGGAGTTGGGCGTGCTGGGCGGCTTCGTTGGCAGCCGACAACGCCCCGTGGTGGTCACTCAGCTCACTGCTCCGGATTGTTATCAGGGTCATGAGCGAGTAGACGAGGTCAGGCGCGTGAGCGGAGAAATCCATACTCGCCAGCCGCCGTTGCCGTTCCACTGCCTCCTCCACCAGGGGCAAGGCTGTGTGCGCCTGGTCCCTGGTGCGTTCCCAGTGACCCACCGCACAGTACTTGATCGCGGTCTCCGCCAGCAGCCGGGCGAGCCCAGGCTCGTGCTCGGCCGAGTCCGCCTCGGTCAGGCGTCGCCGCAGTGCTATCTCCTCCGCCAACAGAGCCAGCCCTTCCGTGTACGGTACGCACGTGGCAAGGTTGGACAGGGTGGTCGCGAGACGTGGACCGTGAGCGGCGACGTCGGATTCAGTCAGACGCCTGAGGATCGTTGCCGCCTCACGGTACGGATCCACAGCCACTTCCTTCAGGTCTCTCCGGATCAGGTGCGCCCCGAGATTGTGGAGCGACTCGGCGAGGCGATGTTCGTGAGCTGCCGGGTTCTCCTGCGCCAGGCGTCGCCTGATCAGTACGGCCAGCTCTGTAACCGGCACGGCTTTCGCAGACTCGCCCACTCCTGCCAATCGACTGCCCAGGGTGTCGAGTGCCCCGGCGTAACTGGGCTCGTGGGCGGCGGGATTGATCGCTGCCAGACGTTGCGTGATGGTCACGGCCTCCTCCGCCGCCGCCAACGCCTCCTCAGAATGGCCCGCTGCGGCGAGGCAGTGGCTCAGGTGATTGAGTGCCTTGGCAAGCTTGTCTTCGAACAGGGCGGGATTGAGGGCCGACAGCCGCCGTGAGATCTCCACGGCCTGCTCGGCCGGACCCAACGCTTGTCCTCCCATGCCAAGCCCGTACAGGTGAGCGGTAATATTGATCAACGACAGCACCAGGGCAGGCTCGTGGGCCGCTGGATCGTCCACAGCCAGTCGAGCCTGGATGTCCAGGGCCTGCTGCTGAGCGGTCAGCGCTTCCCTCGTCCGCCCCAGCTCTGCCAGGCAGACGCCGAGATTGCTCAGGGCTCCGGCGTAGCGCGACGCGTTCTCCGGCTCATCTGGAGCCAGCAGCCGCCACATCTCCACGGCCTGCCGCGACGCCTCCAGCGTCTCCTCCCATCTACCTAGCTCCCTGAGGTAGACGCCCAGGTTGGTCAGGGAAATCGCGTGGGACGCTTCCCCTGGTGCCCGTCGCTGGTTGATCTCCAGCACTCGGCTCGTGGCAGTGAGCGCCTCCTCGTGCAACCCCACAGCCGAAAGATTCGTGGCCAGCTCCGTTAGCGACCGGGCGAGATCATCCTCGTGGGATTCCTGGTCCGCTTCTGCCAGCAGTTCACGGATGGCCACCGCATGCCTCGCCGAGATGAGTGCCCTTTGGTGCAGCCCAGCCCACGACTGGCGTAGGGAGAGGATGTCATACACACGAGCATGCTCGACCGCGTCATCCGTTTCAGCGAGCCGGTAGGCCGCGATCCGCTCGCATACCGCGGCTATCCCGGGATCGAGATCGGGCTGCGGGTGAGGCTTGGCAAGGTAAGGCTCTATGGCCCGCAACACGGAGATGTCTAGGTCCTTCATCTCCGCGAGCGTCGCGAGAGCGGCGCTGCCTGCCTGGGAAGCGAGCTCGGGGTGCTCGGTGAGCAGCCGGGTGAGCTGGCCACGGGTGAGATGGGGCCAGCGGTCGGCCGCGCTGATCAGGATTGTTAGCGCGTCACGTGTCCACGGGACTGGCTGCTCTGTGGAGGCGCTGAGCAGCCGGGCCGCAGCGCCGTCCGCCCACGGCGTGGACAGGTGCGCGCCGGGCTGGTGGCCGGGAGTGGTCAGAGCGATGAAGTCCTCGCCGAGCCGGTCAGGATAGAGGGGCTCCAGGCAGGTGGTTGGATCGGAAGGTGGGTAGCACGCGCGGTGCTCCCTCAGGAGTTGGCCGACGGGTGCAGAGGTCTCAACCTCAACGCGGGCCAGGGCGTCCCTGGCGGTGTCGTAGGTGAGGGGGCGGGTGAGCGTGGCCGTATAGACCACCTGGACCATGATGTCGGGTGGGAGCGCGTCCGGGGCGAGCGAATGACGTCGAGCCCAGTGGGCACGTTCGCGATCCAGCAGATAGGCCGACAGGCTTTGGGGATCGCGGGGTGGCTCGGCGCCGCGTAGGCGGGCGTCCACGGCCACCAACGCCGCCATATGGATGTTCAGCGACAGCCCAAAAGCAGGCGCCGTGAGGTTGTCGGGCACGGGAACGTCCTCGGCCTCACCCAGCCCCAGCGCTTCTGCGAACCGGTCGCGGGCCGCCAAAAACGCCTGCCGCCGCTCGGTGATAGCCCGGGCAGGCCCCAGCTCGAAGGTGCTGGGCAGGTAGCCCCACTGCCGCAGGTCCTCCTGCCAGCTCGCCCACCACGGCCCCGCCGAACGCGCGACCAGCAGGACCCGCAGCTTCTGCCCACGCCGCCTCGCCATCGCCTCTAGGAGAGTCCGCAGGTCCGTCGCAGGCCAGCGGTCGGCGTAGTCCACGACCACTAGCGCCTGCGTCCCCAGCGACGGCAGCGCGGGTGCGAGCGCGGCCTCTCCGGTCCGTACGGCCTGCCACACCCTCCACTCCGGCCCTGTAGTCTGGGCTAGCTGGGCAACCAGGCGGGTTTTGCCCTGTCCACCAGGGCCGTGGAGCATGCCCACCGCCACGACCGGCTCATCCATGTCCCGCCAGCGTTCCAGCCGCGCCAGGTCGTCCGCGCGCCCGGTGAACGGCACCACCTGGTGCCGCGCCAGCAGCAACTGACTGGGCTGGTGCCGCCACGCCTCGGCAGGCGGCACCCCCTTGGACGGATGGGGCTCAATCCGGTAGGCGGCCGGTGCCTTCCGCAGCCTGCTCGTCCTGAGCGTCTCCAGCGCTTCGACCAGGGCTTTGTGCCGTGCCTGCCACAGATCCCACGTGAGCAGGCGCTGATCCAGCGGGAGGTCTCTCTCATTCGCGTAGCTCTTGCAGGTGGCCAGAAAGTCCCTGACGAAGTCCAGGTCCGGAGCCTCCTTGTGCTGTGCTCTCAGGACCCGGTCGATCCGGCTCTTCGAGAGCACCTCACGCGGACTTCTGCCCTTCGCGGACAGCTGGTCCTTCCGCCGCCGGTCCTCCCGCTCCAGCATTTCGGGGCTGGGCCCGCCCGCGGCGCGCCGTACTTCCTCGAGCTCAGCCGCGAACCGTACGCGTAGCTCGTTCGCGATCTGGGTGCGCAGTTCGTCGTCCTCGCCCATGCCTCATCCTGTTCAAACCCGCGAATCCCAGATGGGTGCGCACGCCGGCACGTCGGAGCAGTCCATACCGGGCCGTTCTCCCAGATCCTCCCAGATTCCCCCTCTCGGGACCGCCTCATCGCACTCTCTCTCCTGTAAGCCATCTCACGAAAGGGAGATCGAGATGCCCCGCAAGCGCCTGACCCGCCGCGAACGCCTCGCTCTTGTCATGGCTGCACTTGTGGCGACGGTGAGCGGCGCGGTTCGTGCCCTCGTCACCTGGCTGCTCGCCCAGCTCTCCTAGCGGTTTCGTTCTGAACGGCAACGTGGGAGGGCGGAGTTGTCCCTCCCACGCTTATGCCACTCTCTGGCACCACGAGATGACCTCGCACCGTTCGCTCCCGTCATCGACGGAGACCTCGTCACCGCGCTGCCCTGGCAAGCCCTGTGCGACGGGAGGGCCGGCCACCTCGAACTCCTCTGCGGGTCCCCCCACAACGAATATTCCGGATCGATCCCCGCCGGGATCGATCCGGAGCCGGTGGCCGCCGGATTCGGACTGCGTTGCCCGGCCTTCAGCTGGGTGGTGACCCGCACCACGCGATGGCTGACTCGCAGCAGATCGCCTTCCAGCCGTCGACTGACATGCCGGCAGTCCTCGACCGTGAACAGCACGGTAGGCCATCGTGCGGCCCAGGCTGCAATGTCGGCATGTCCCTCCGCCGTGGCGCGGACGGTACGCTCAACGAGCTTACTACCGACCTGATCGACAGCGACGAGGGTGTGGGTGCGTTGTGGGCGTCGATGCCGATGACGACCAACCGTCCCTCCCGACGGACTCCTACCAGGCAGCTTGGGTCCATACCGGTCTGGCGGGCACGCCTAAGTCGAGCAGAGGCAGAATCAGGAACGATCTGCTCGTCTGCGAGCGTATCGGTGCCGGGTAGGGGCGCAGGGCCGAAGCGTTCTCGGCTGGTAGGACGCACGCGAGCTCGATGAGGACGGGCGGTTGAGGGCACCGGGGTGCAGCTGGCAAACGCGAACCCTGATGATCATTGGGTGTCTACGCCGGTCGATCAGAAACAGGGGCCGCGTTCGCGTGTCATCATCCCCGATCAACGTGCTCACCCGCCGTTTGAAGCACGTCACTTCCGCCGACCTGCTGGACGACCTGCCTGACCTGCCGGCCCTGGCCGAGGTCTTGGAGGCGGTCCCGACCCACGCAGCCGCCGTGGACGCCGCTACCGGCTCGGCCCGCTACCGGCGTTATCCCTGCTTGCCCGCCAAGGCCATCGCCAGCTGATCCGACTGCAACAGCACGACTCCTGTGAAGACACCCGCATCTGAAGAGCGGGAATGCCTTGCACACCTCCGACCACGGATATCGTCACAACCAGGCCAAACAGCAGTCAAGCGATATGGGCGGAAGGCCAGTTGGCGAGCACACGCACACCGAGCGGCAGCTACATATCCCCCATTACAAGACATACTGAACTTCAGATAGCCCCACTCTCCTGGTCCGAAAATCAGACATTCGCCAGGCAGGCGGCAGCGAACCTCACGTGTTGATTCAGAGCGGAGTGGTGCGGGCCGCGACGTTCAGGTAGTTAGTTCGAGAGTGACGCGGTAGCCGAGGGCTTCGAGCTCGCGGATGTGATGTGGTTACGTGTCTTGCGGTCGGGGATGATGGTTACGAGG
>NZ_JBEFAK010000102.1:0-10710 GCF_040137845.1 Nonomuraea sp. B19D2
TCGTTGCTCAGGCGAGCCAACGCACTATCCGTCACCAAATCGCGACGATCCGCGCTGAGGCCAGCTACGCCCAACACCAGCGAAAGCACTCGCTACCTGCGCAAATGCCTTAACTCACCGGCATTGCAGCTCAAGGGCGCTTTTCTTATGCGAACGATCAAGCTGGCTCAAATTCGCCGGGAAAGCCGCAGGCTAGCGCAGCCGGTCCTTGGCCTTGTAGTACGCCCCGGCGAAGGGCAGGAACCAGGCGGTGCCGTTGTAGAACGGCACCGGAACCTTGGGGAAGCCGAAGCCGCGCATGGGGTTGGCCTCCGGGTGGCCGTCCATGACCTCGGCCATGGCGCGGCCCATGTAGGTGGCCATCTGGACGCCGTGGCCGCAGTAACCCATGGAGTAGTAGAGGCCGTTGGCCTCGCCCGCGTGCGGAACGCGGTCGTAGGAGAAGCCGACCATGCCGCCCCACACGTAGTCGATCTTCACCCCGGCCATCTGCGGGAAGATCTCGGTCATCTCCCGCTTCAGGACGTCACCGCTCTTGACGTCCGAGGCGGGGTCTGAGGGGGCGAAGCGGGCCCGGCCGCCGAAGGCTAGGCGGTTGTCCGGGGTGATTCGAATGTAGTGGCCGATGTTCTTGGAGGACACGACCACGCGGTTGTTGGGGATGAGCTGCCGGGCCCGCTCCTCGCCCAGCGGCTCGGTGACGATAACGAAGCTGCCGACGTTGATCAGCCGCTTGCGGAACCAGGGCATGGCCTTGTCGGTGTAGGCGTCGGTGGCCGCCATGACCTGCGTGGCGCGGATGGTGCCGTGCAGGGTCTCGACGAGGAAACCGCCCTCGGGGAGGCGGTGCAGCGCGGTGGCGGCGTTGCGTTCGTGGATCTGAGCCCCGGCGCGTTCGGCGGCCTCGGCCAGGCCATGGACGTATTTGCCGACGTGAAGGTGCGCGCTGAGCGGGTCGAGCAGGGCTCCGTGGTAGTAGTCGGAGCCCAGCTCGGCACGTAGATCGCTCTTGCTCAGCAGCGTGGTGTCGTGGCCGAAGTTGTCGGCCAGGTCGCGCTGCTTGGCCCGCATGCTCTCGAAGTGCTGCGGCTTGAACGCGACGCCCAGACGCCCTACGCGGTGGAAGTCGCAGTCGATCTGCTCCTTGACCGTCAGCTCCTCCACCACGTCCACCGCCTCGCGGAAGGCGTCGTACAGTTCCCGGGCCCGCGGCTGCCCGTAGCGCTTGCGCGCCTCGGCGGGACTGATGGTGATGCCCTGGGTGCACATGCTGCCGTTGCGCCCGGAGGCGCCGGAGCCGACCTTGTCCTTCTCCACGAGGACGACGTGGGCGCCCTTGCGTGCCGCGTGGTAGGCGGTGGACAGGCCGGTGAGGCCGCCGCCGATGACCACCAGGTCCGCCTGCTCGGGCAGGGGCTTGCCGGTCCGGTCGGGGAAGGCAGGAGCTGTGTCGAGCCAGTAGGGGATCTGCTTCATGACGTATGTCCTCGGGTCTTCCTGGTCGTCCAGGGGTGTTTGTCTGGGTCCCGGCTTCAGCAGCCGAGCAGGGCCGGCAGGCCGGACAGGTCGGGAAGCTCGTCGTAGGGCTGGTAGTCGGCGCTGCCGCGGGCGCCGATGGAGCCGTTGTGGCCGTAGCGGTTGATCCACACGCGGCGAGCGAGGCCGAGGTCGCGGGTGGGGATGAGGTCGTACTCCCAGCCCTGGGCGACGTGGATGACCTGGGCGGGGTCGATGTCCATGGTCTGGAAGGCGTACTCGAAGGTCTGCCGGGACGGCTTGTACGCCTTGGCCTGCTGGGCGGTGATGACATGGTCGAACTCGACGCCGATGTTGGCCAGGTTCTGGGCGATGAGGTCGTCGTCCGTGTTGGAGATGATGGCGATCTCGTACCGGGACTTCAGCGCCTGCAGGGCGGCCGGGACCTCGGGGTGGGGGCCGAAGGTGGGCACGGCCGCGACCAGGGCCTCGCCGTCGGACTGCCGGTACTCCAGGCCGTGCAGACGCATCGCTATCTCCAGGCTGGAGGGCAGCACCTCGTGGAAGGGGCGGTATGCCTCCAGGACGGCGTGGAACCGCATGATGCGGAAGTCGTCGAGGAACTCGTCGACGTTCAGACGGTCCAGGCCCAGCCGGTCGGCCAGGACCTTCAGGGTGGTGGGGCCGAGCTGGAAGTCGACCAGGGTGCCGTAGGCATCGAAGGTGACGATCTGACGCATGGTATTTCAACCTCTTTCCGGGTATATGGGGCACCCTGTTAACCGGGAGTCACGATCTCGTCGAGTGCGGCCAGGTCGGCCGCATCGGGGTTTCAGGAGGCTGCCGAGCGTTGGGGCGGCGACCGAGGGCATGGGGGCTGAGGGGGTGCCCGACGGGCCGCCGCTGGAGGGCGAGCCCCCGGACAGGGCCCGGGACGGCGAATGCTGATCAGGTAGTCGGCGGCAGCATCATTACTGCTCAGATGCGATGAGCCTCTTCGGCTCGAGGTGATGCGTCAGTAAAGCACTGTGGAGAATCCGGCAACAAGGGACGTGGGGCCGCGAGATCGACCCCGTATTTTGTGCCTGTGCACAATTTCTGTCAGGGATCCGATGCAGTTCTGCGGCTCCGGCGCGAACTGCGGCCGCTTGGCGCTGCTGCCCGGCGGCGTGACCGGGCTGTCGGCCGCCAAGGCTGCCGTCCTCATGAAGGGCAGTGGCCTCTGACCGCCACGCTTTGGCTCCAGCTCTCTCGGTCGCGGTCCCGGCTGGTTGCCTCAACCCGTCCAGCGATCGGTGGATCAGGACATCGTCGCCCGGAAGCGGGCGCCCGCGTCCGTCTCCAGCCAAGCCAGGGCGAGGACCAGCCGGGCGGCGTCGTTCGGTCGGGACAGCTTCAGCCCGGTCGCCTCTTCCGCAGCCTGCAGGCGATTGCCCACCGTGTTCCGGTGACGGTAGGTGCGTGCGGCCACCTCAGCGACCGAGCCCAGGTCGAGGTACCAGCGCAGGGTCTCGACGATGCTGTCGCGGTCGCGCAGCTCGAGCAGTGGGCGCAGCACGCCGATGGCCATCGCACCGGTGAGCTCCTCCTGCGCCGACATGATCGCCCCGATCCAGTGGCCCTCCACGTGCCGCACTCCGGGCTGCGCGGAGCTGCGGATCGCTGCACGTGCGAACCGGATGCCCCGCGCCGTCAGCGCCAGGCCGGGGACTTCCGCGACGCCGCAGCGCCACGGGGCGAACGGCCGGAGCATGGCAAGCATGGCCTCTTCATCGCACCGTCCGTGACCGATGATGCCGAGGAGCTCGTCGCCCATCCATCCGAAGTGACGTACCAGGCCGCCCCGACGCAGCGCATCGTCGACCTGGGACACAGCCGGGTCCCCGGTAGGAACGGATTCGACCACGACCACGGTCAGGGCGACGTTCTCGGAAAAGCCCAGCAACGTCGAGGCCTCGGCGACGGTGGAGGGATCCTGCTCCCCTTCCAGGACTAGGCGGCTGAAGGCGCGGTTGCGCACCTCCGTACGACGGCTCGCCAGGTCGCGCTCGGTGCGGCGGTAGGCGTCGACGACCTCGACGCTGTTGGCGTCCGTCACCTCCCAGACGCGGATCAACCCGTCGAGGAAGTCGGGATCGGCGCTGATGCCACGTGCTCGCCCCTCTGCGAGCACGGCCTCCCACAGGGTCCTGAGGTCCAGCTGGAAGGAGTGCATCAGAGCGGTCAGGGGAAACGCCTGCTCCGCTCGCTCGCGTCCCACGTCCTCGGTGGCGCGCGAGACCGTCCGGGGCACGGGACCGCCGGCCAGCCGGGTCAGGGCGAGTTCGAGGGTTCGTCGCATCCCCTCCCGTTTCTGGACCGGGTCCCAGTCCACCGACGCGTAGGCAGGCTCCTCGGCTTCCAGTTGTTGGAGAGCACGAGAGGTCAGTTCGTCGAGCCGTTCCTCGAGGAGCCGGCGCGCGATCGCCTGCACGGCGTCGTGGCGGGCCCCGCCCTGACGGCGTCCCGGGCCGCTCACGAGGACCGCCTCTCCCGACGACAGCCGTCACCGGACGGATCCGGGGCCGTCTCCGGGTAATGCCGCTGACATGCTGGTGGGGCTCCCTGACAGAAATTGTGCACAGGCACAAAATACGGGGTCGATGTCGCGGCCTCGCGTCCCTTGTTGCCGGATTCTTTACAGTGCTTTACTGACGCATCACCTCGAGCTGGAGTGGGCTCGCGACATGATCACGCACTTGGAGCAGCTATGGCACTTCCGTAAGCACCTGATCCCCAGTCCGTCACCTTGAGTAGGCGCTGCTGAGGGGCGCCGCGTTCCTCGGGTCAGTGTCAGCGGTTCGCCAGGCAGAGCGGGATCGAGATCACCCAGGACTCCCCCAGCGACCCCCAGAGACTACGCCGAGCTCAAGGCGAGGGTCGAGGACCATGAGGACACCGATGGAGCCCGCCGAGGCGCTGCGCGGGGTGCTTGCCTCCAACGTCACCTGGGACGTCATAACCGCCGCCGCGTGAGCTGATGACCGGTCTCGATGAGCGCTCCGCCTTTGACGGACGGCCCGCCTCGGACCTGATCGCCGACTAGCCCCAGGTGTTGAAGCGCGTCCTGGCCCGGGCCCCTGCGGCCGTCGGAGTGGGGCATCGAGGGGAAGTACCAAACGGGGGAGTCCGCCCTGGACCTGTTGGTCGTCGACTTGGCCGAGGTCTGCGCAGCCCGTGAAGCGATCGAGACACAGCCGCGGCAGCCCTGCCCGCCTCCTCCCAGGAACCGCATCGATCGGACCGTCCGGGAGCTGGCTGTCAGCGTCGGGCAAAGGTCCGACACGGGTGGCGGCGGGGGACTGGCCACGACCTGAGCGTCGTGGCGCAGGCCCACGGTGAGTGATGAGCGACCTGACGACGAGAGAGAGAACGCACCGATGACCTCAGCGACCACCACCGGCCAGGACGGAACGACCATCCCCGGTCACACCGGCCAACTGCCGGGCTCGCTCCTCGATCACGTGCTGCGGCAGTCCTTCGGACTCGAGGGATATGTCCAGCACCCACTGGGAGGGGAGGTCGACCAGAACGTCCGGATCACCGGCGATGACGGCGTGCGCTACTTCGTACGGGTCACCCGCGCGGAGCCGCACTCGGCCGACGTTCTCTGGCAGAACTCGCTCCTCCAGCATCTGGCCTCCACCGTTCCTGACCTTCCGGTGCCACGGCTGGTCCCGACACGCGAGGGGAAGTTCCTTGCCGCCGTCGTCCACGAGGGCCGAACGCACGTGGTTCGCGTGATGAGCTGGATTGAGGGCCGGGTCCTGGCGGATCTCGACGACCACCCCGCGGCGCTTCTGCGTCAGCTGGGAGAAGCCGCTGGGCGGCTGAGCCTCGGACTCTCCAGCGTGGAGCCACCGGTGGGCTTGGAACCGCACGACTGGGACATGCGCCGGGCCGCTGAGATTGTCGAGGCGTCGCTGCACGCTGTACAGGACGCGGACCGGCGGGAGTCGGTGCGCACGATCATGGGCTGGTACGACGATCTCCTGCCGGCATTGGACCGACTGCCGCGGAGCGTCGTACACCAGGATCTCAATGACGCCAACGTTCTGGCCGACGCTGACGAGGACGGGGTGCTGCGGATCTCAGGCATCGTCGACCTGGGCGACTCGCTCTACAGTGTGCGCGCGGCCGAGGTGGCGATTGCGGCGGGCTACGCCATGGTCCGCAAGGCCGACCCGCTCGCTGCGGCGGCCGAAGTCGTGGCCGGCTTCCACTCGGTGCTCCCCCTCACGGCTGAGGAACTGGCGGCTGTCTATCCGTTGGCGGCCGCCCGGCTGTGCATGAACGCCGTGACGTGGACGCGCCGGGTCGCCGAGAGCGGCACGCCGTACGGGCAGACCCGCGTGCAACACACCTGGCCGGCGATCGCGCAGGCGGCCGAGGTTTGCCCCGACGTCGCCGAGGCGATGTTCCGGGTCGCATGTGGGCTCCCCCGGACGCGGGAGCAGCGGGGTTTGGAACAGGTCTTGGCAGAGGCGGCCCGAGACGGTTCCCCGTACGCACCGGCCCCGCAACTGCTCGACCTGCGACCGGCAAGTGATCTCTACGACGAAGTCGACTGGCACGACGCGAGGGCGGTGCGCGCGAGCATCGACAACGTCCTCGACGGACGACAGCGACGGGGCTACGTGCCCCACCTCAGCGCATCGCTGCTCCTAGGGGGCCAGCGCCGCCCGGGAGCCGACGAGCCCGCGACGGTTCAGGTCGGCGGCTTGCTGATCGTGGCCGACGCCGAGGAGGTTTCCAGCCCGCTGTCCGGCGTCGTCGAAGCTCGCGGTGGCGCCGGGATGCCGTTGGTACTGCGACATGCGGTCGAGGGGCTGGAGTTCTGGACGTGCTGGTGGGGACTCGACGACTCGCCGCCCGTTGCGGCGACAGTCCCGGCCGGGGCGCCGTTGGGACGCGCCGGCGCGAGCGAGGAGACGGACCCGCTCGGGTCCTGCGTCCAGGTACAGGTCCACCGCACCGCGCGGATGGCCACGTGGCCGCCGCCTCGTGCCGTGCCGCCTTCCGCACGGCAGGTGTGGCGCCACCTGTCACCCGACCCCGCCCGGCTCCTCGGGTTCACCGAGTCCTCCGCCGCGGCCCCCACCATTGACGACGTCGTCTCAGTGCGCCGTCGCCACATCGCTCGCTCCCAGCGCAACTACTACCGCACCCCGATGAACCTTGTGCGTGGGCGGGACGTGTGGTTCCACGACGAGGACGGCCTGGCCTATCTGGACTCGCTGAACAACGTCACCCACGTCGGCCATGCCGAGCCACGGGTGACGGCCGCCGCCACCCGACAGCTGCGCAAGCTCAACACCAACAGCCGTTTCGTCTACCCGCAGATCGCCAGTTACGTGCAGAAGCTGGTAGCCACGCTGCCCGACCCGCTAGAGGTCGTCTTCCTCGTGTGCACCGGCAGCGAGGCAAACGACCTGGCGCTGCGCATCGCCCGCCAGGTGACAGGTCGTCAGCACATCGTCAACATCGACGGCGCGTACCACGGAAACACCGGCGTGGTGACCGGGATCAGCCCGAACCGTTACAAGGGCCCCGGCGGCGCCGGTGCACCCGCGACCACCCACGAGGTCGTCATCCCGGACCGCTACCGCAGCACCTACGGGTACGACGACGCGGACGCCGGAGTCAAGTACGCGCGCGACGCCGCGGCTGTCATCGAGCGGATCGCGGCCGACGGCCGGCCGCCGGCCGCCTTCATCGCCGAGTCCCTGATGGGATCGGGTGGGAACATCGTGTTCCCCGACGGCTACCTCGATGGCGTGTTCACTGCTGCCAGGCGGGCGGGTGCCCTGTGCATCTCCGACGAGGTCCAGGTCGGCGTCGGACGGCTCGGGCCCTGGTGGGGGTTCGAGCTCCAGGGGGTGGTCCCGGACATCGTCACGATGGGCAAGCCGCTCGGGAACGGGCATCCCCTCGCGGCGGTGGTCACGACTCGGAAGATCGCCGACGCGTTCGACACGGGCATGAAGTACTTCAACACCTTCGGCGGCAACCCGGTCTCCTGCGCGATCGGCGAGGCCGTGCTCGACATCGTCGAGCAGGATGGGCTGAGGGAGAACGCCGTGAGCGTGGGCGGGTACTTCGCCCAGTCGCTGCGCGAGCTCCAGCAGCGCCAACCGCTCATCGGTGACGTGCGGGCAGAAGGGCTCTACCTCGGCGTCGAACTGGTCCGTAACCGCACCACCAAGATGCCGGCCACTGAGCAGGCCTTCATGGTCACCGAGCTCATGAAGGAGCGAGGCGTCATTGTCTTCCCCAATGGCGTGCACGACAACGTACTGAAGATCAAACCGCCCATGACCTTCCGCCGCGAGCACGTGGATCTCTACGTCGACGCGCTGGACGAGGTCCTGTCCCTGCCCGAGCTGCGCTCGGCCGTTCAGTCCTGAGACGGGCAACCGTCTACTGAGGCAGTGAACGAGAGTGGCCCGCGAAAGCGAGAAGTGCCCTGCGGGCCGGCTTCTCCGGCCAGGGCTTCAAGCTCTCGCCCGCCATGGGCGGCATCGCCGCGGACCTTGCCCTGGAGCGCCGCACCTCCCAGCCGATCGACTTCATCACCACAAACGGCCGCGTAGCGGCCTGAGTCAGAAAGAGGTAAAACATGACCCTGAACATCGGCGCGCTGAGGGCTGAGCCCGGCCAGAAGACCCGCGGGAGCCTTCCCGCCGACCTCGGCTCCACGACGGTGGACGTTCCCCTGATCCTTGTCAACGGCTCCCGCCCGGGCCCCAGGGTCGTGATCACCGGTGGTGTCCACGGTGGCGAGTTCATCGGCGTCGACGCCGCCACCCGCCTGGCCGGGCTGCTGGAACCGGACGATGTCGCCGGCGAGCTGGTGATCTGCCCCGTGGCCAATCCGCCGGCCGTCTACGGGGGCAGGCTCAACATCTCCCCGCTGGACGGCGTCAACATCAACCGCGTCTTCCCCGGCGACAAGGACGGTGGGCCCACCGACCGGATGGCGGCCTGGCTGTTCGAGCACCTGATCGACGGCGCCGACGCCTACGTGGACCTGCACAGCGGCGGCATCGACCAACATCTGCTCGATTTCGTCGGCTACCGCCTGACCGGTGACGACGAGCTGGATGCGAAGAACAGGGGAATGGCCCACGCGGTCGGATACGAGCGGGTCATCTGCGGCACCAGCCCGGACGGCGGCAACAGCCACGCCGCGGCGAACCGGCGGGGTGTCCCCGCGATCCTCGTCGAGACCGGAAAGCTCGGCGACCGCGACCCCGCCACCGTGCGCAGGCTCCTCGACGCCCTGTACCGGCTCCTGCACCACCTCGGCGTCATCGAAGCGTCGGAGCACGTCAAGCCGCCGACCGTGCCGCCGCGCGACTGGATCTGGACGGGCGAGGTCGCGTCCCAGGTCACCGGTCTGTGGTACCCGGACGCGGTCACCGGTGACGAGGTCACCGAGGGACAGACCGTCGGCCGCATCATCGACCCGATCGACGGCGCCGAGCACAAGGTCGCCGCCACTGCCACCGGAACGATCATCTACGGCATGAACGGGCTCTCCGTCCGCCCCGGCACGGAGCTCGCTGCCATCGCCACCCCGCACCACTGACGGGCGCATGCCCGCCCACTGATTCCATCCCCCTACCCCACCGAAATGGCCCCCATTTCACTCCTTCCAGGAGAATCGTAGTATCCAAGCCGGTCTTGCGGACTGTCTCCACCAACAGCACGGCCCCGGCCTGCGAGACCACTCCACGACCGCTGCCCTCAACGCGGACATGCGGGTACGACCCGACGCGCTTCTTCACCTGAGAAGTGCTTCTTTCCACGGCCCGATCTGGACCCTCGACAAGTCCTATTGTGGCAGGGCAGGGGCATTTCTCGCATTTGTGATCAAGCTCGGACAGACCACCTCGTGAAAGCCCGAGGCGGGCGGTGAACCTCGGATCGACCTGCCTGTAAGGTCGCCGATATGCAGATCATTAAGGGTGCGGGTGAGTGGGCACAGCCGGCTGCCGGGACTGCCAACGACTGGGTTGAGCAGCTCAAAGTGCCAGACCTGTCCATTGGGACGTACTGCATCCCAGCGGGCGGGGTCGACACCCAAAGCCCGCACACCGAGGACGAGATCTATGTGGTGACCGCAGGTCGGGCCCGGATCGTGACGCCGAGCGGCGAGGCGGAGGTCCGCCCCGGCGCGGTGATATTCGTCCCGGCAGGCGAGGAACACCGCTTCGTGGACATCGCGGAAAATCTGGCGCTGCTGGTCGTGTTCGGCCCTGCCTACGGCTCGCGCGCGGACTCCCGGGCTTGACCCGCGTTCAGCACTCGTGAAACGCAGATCTGCCTCATGATCGGTGAGACAACTTCGGCGTCGTGAGTCTCACCCAATCTGAGGCACCGCAGGTCAGGGCCTTCCCGTACCTCAAGTCCAACAAGACAGGACAACCGGGAAGCATCCCTAACCCGGATGTCCTATCTCGTGGAAGTTCAGGCCCAGGCTCCGGAGTTTGGGGAGGCTAACGCGCGCGCACGCGCGAGGTACTGGCGGAAGGGGTGGGCCGACAAGTCTCAGCCGGAGTACGCGCGCCGGTACCACTGGGCGCCTGCCTACTGGGCGACCGGCTGATCGTTTACGGTAGGCAAGCGCGCCGTCACTTGTTCCAGGCCACCAGGAACTCCGCCAATGAGATGCGCCCGTCCACGTCCCCATCGTGCTCGTCCGAGACCTTGAAGATCGAGTCGAGATCCGCCCGCGGGCTGCGGCCTCGCCGATCGCCGCCTGCATCAACTGCTGGAAGACACCCGCGCTCGCCCATATCCGGAACCGGTCATAGGCCGTGGACCACGAGCCGTACTCCGCGGGTAGGTCCCGCCACGGACTGCCCGTGCGAAAGCGCCACATCGCCGCATTGAACTGCTGCCGCAGATCCGGGATCTGACCTCGCCCACCCAACGGCAGATGAGGCTCGATCAACGCCCATTCCTCGTCCATGAGGTCACCACGCGCCATGCCCATGGCTTATCAAGGCCGGACCGTACCGCGCAGACGAATCCACAACCTCTCGTGATCCGAACCCTGAACAGGCCCTAGGAATGTCCTGAAGATCTTGGTGGGTGGGCTGGTATGGGCTGGCACGTCCGCCGGTCATGGGCTGGTCGGGGTGAGGGTCCAGGTGTTGTTGAGGTAGGCGAGTCCGAGGTTGACCAGGC
>NZ_JBEFAK010000103.1:0-10582 GCF_040137845.1 Nonomuraea sp. B19D2
GGACTCGATCCCCCGGCGGGCGATGCGCGGGATGATGCCCTGGCCGCGCACAAAGGTCCACCGATGGGGATAGTCGTAACCCTTGTCACCGTGGAGTTTGCCCGGCCGGCGACGTCGTGGCCCGCGGCGGGAACGGATCGGCGGGATACTGCGCACCAGCGGCTCCAAACCCAGGCTCTCGTGGACGTTGGCGGCGCTGATCGCGACAGCGAGGGGCAGGCCGGTCCGCTCGGTGATGAGGTGGATCTTCTACCCTTTCTTGCCGCGATCGACAGGATTCGGTCCCGTCAGCTCCCCCATTTGACGGCCCGCACGCTGACGGAGTCGGTCGCGCACCGCGACCAATCCAGCTCACCGCGGGCGCCGAGCTCGTCCAGCAGGATCCGGTACAGCTTGGCCCACACCCGCGCGGCGCTCCACTCGGCGAAGCGGCGGTGCACCGTCTGCCAAAAGGCGCTGAACACCGGCGGCAACTGCCGCCACGCACACCCGGTGGTGGCCACATACACGATCGCCGCCAGGATCACCCGATCGTCGACCCGGCGCCGTCCGCCACCATGCGGCCGCGTCGGCGCCGGCGGAGCCACCCGCTGGAACAACTCCCACAACTCATCGGGCACCAGCCGTCGAAGGAACGCATCCACGAACGAACTAACGATCAATCCCCAAACGAGTCACGGTCTAAATCAACTTACTATTGCGATGCGTGAAGCGACCTCTTAGAGTGGGCGTGCAGAATGATTCCTATTAGGTGGGTGACAGGTCATGACAGGATATGGAGAGGATATGACCTACGCTCACTATACTGGTCACAGTGATTTTATCCGGGTCGCTGCTCCCGCTATTGTGGAACGCCTGTCAGCGGCCGGACTGGGCGGAGGACATGTCGTAGATCTAGGCTGCGGTTCAGGAATTCTGGCGGGCAGTCTGATCGAGGCGGGATTCAGTGTAGTGGGTGTGGACATCTCACTCGATATGCTAAGACTCGCTCAGATGAATTATCCGGGTGCGCAGTACGTGAACGCCTCATTTCTTGATTACGAGCTTCCCTCATGTGTCGCAATTACCGCGATCGGCCAGTCTCTCGGTTACACTCTAGATCGCCGGAACTGCAGTGTGGAGTTGAATCGCATATTCCGCAGAGTGTGGATGGCTTTGAAGCCAGGAGGGGTTTTTATCTTTGATCTCAACACACCCGCAACAAAAGTCGACCATACGGCTTCGGATACTCTCTGGAGCCGTCGCGACACTGCCGAGTGGACAATCCTCTCCAAGGTAGCCGTGGACGCCGACCATGCGTCCATGACCCGCCACATAACCTTGTTCCGGCTTGTCGACGGCAGTTATCGGCGTACCGACGAGAGCCATCGCGTTCTGTTGTTCGAACCCCGCAAAATACTCGATCTCCTCGCATCAACAGGTTTCGTGGCACAGCAGATCGATGGTTACGGAGGGCTGATCTTTGCGACCGAGCTGGCCGCGTACGTTGCGCAAAAGCCCAAGACCTGATCAATGCAACGGTCTCGCTCGCGGCTATTGCCCCATATCAACGAAACCGGAGTCGTAACCGGACGCCTGCAGCCGAAACAGACGAGCGTATATCCCATTCGCAGCCAGCAACGTGTCGTGTGTCCCCTGCTCGCTCACCTGGCCATGACAGAGGACGACGATGAGATCAGCGTCGCGGACGGAACCTAGCCGATGCGAGATGAGAAGGCTCGTCCGTCCGCGCCGCAATCGTCGAAGCGAATCATGGATCTCATGCTCGGCGGCGGCATCAAGACCGGCCGACGGTTCGTCGAGCACCATCAGATCCCGCCGATGTTGGTCCCGGAAGAACGTCCGTGCCAAGGCCACTCTCTGCCATTGGCCGCCGGATAGAACCACGCCGATCTCGGACCCTTTGGCGGTCGATGGGATGGCGAAAAGCCGGGACAGAAGGGTTTCGTAGCCGCGCGGCAGCCCGCTCAGTTCTCGATGTACCCCCGCCTCTTTGGCGGCGGACTCTACGCGCTTGGCGTCGGAGGGAACGGAGATATCGCCGATCGAGATGTTCTCTCCAGCGCTCATGTCGTATTCCATGAAATCTTGGAACATCACACTCATCCGCCGGCGCAGTTCCAAGGGATCCAACTCCCGGATATCGATTCCGTCCCACAGAACAGCTCCTCGTGTGGGATCGTAGAGTCGGCACAGAAGTTTGACCAATGTCGTCTTGCCTGATCCGTTAAGTCCGACAAGGGCGACGGTACAACCACGGGGGATGTAAAGGGTGACACCCTGCAGGACCCATGGGTGATCATCAGCGTAGCGGAACCAGACATCCCGGAACTGAATACCATGGCGTAAAGCGGTAATCTTACGTGGCGCAGCCGTGATCTCCAGGTCGGCACCCGCGGATGTGATGCTCATATAATGCTCGAACATCAAGAGCCCTTGGTGGCATCTTGCGACGTCCACGGTCAGCGCGGTCATACTGCCTTGCAAGCCGACCAGGGCCGCAACGAACACGGAGATCGAGCCGACGGAAAGCTCGCCCGTCAGAGCGAGACCGAACGCCCAGAGAAGCCCGGCCCCGGAGACAGCGGCGGACAGGAGGGAAAGCCCTCCCTGGAGGACTGCCTCCCGCTGATCGACCTTCCGTTTCTCGGCGTTGGCAACTCTCCGGTCCGTCATCATCCTGTCACGGAAGAAGCCGCCTACACCGAACAGACGGACCTCCTTCGCAGCTTCGACGGTGGAGAGCAGACGGTTGTAGAATTCTTCGCGGCGCTCAATCGGGCCGATCTCGAGGTACATTTTTGCGCGCCGTTTTGACAACGCTATCTCGGCCACCAAGACCGGCAGGCTCGCCACGATGGCAAGCGCGGCCATGAACGGATTGATCAAAAGGAGCGAACCGACGAACCCGCAGATGGTCAGCGTGGCCCTGGCGACATTCAAGATGGACTCGCTGACCTGTGTCGTCGTCCCGCACGAGTGCTGGGCCAGGCGAAGCCTGTCGAGGAAGTCCGAATCTTCAAACCTCGCCAGGCCGATGAACCTGTCCAGTGCGTCGAACAGGCGAGTGAAGGCGAGCACCGACACTCTCCGCTCGATCTCCGCCCGGATGTAGGTTGAGGCATGGGGAATGCACGTCGCCACCAGGCTTACGCAGATCAAGCCGACCGCGATACGCACGATGGTCACCCAGTCGCCGCTCGCCACCAACTCATCGATTGCGGCCTTCATAAGCCAGGCGTTGACGATGCCCGATAAGCTGCTGGCCAGCGTGATCGCCAAATATAGGGCATAAATGTGCGGCGCGGCTCGCCACGCAAGGGAAATGCTGACGAGCGCGCCTCGAAATGCTCCGGAAGACTTCCCTATCGTATCGTCCATGGCCCTGCGGCCGTTCGAGGACGCGCCCACGGTGAACCTAGCTCGTGGTCATGTCATGCGGTGTCGGCAGAGGCTGGCGCGCGTGCCAATCTGCCACGACCGATTCCCATTCCGCCCTTCCGACGACACCGCGAGCAGTCACTTGGCTATCGGCGTTGACGAGGCAGAAGTACGGGAGATAACCGCTGGGATCGTAGTCAGTGAACATGCGGCTGAGGCTGGCTGGCGCCAGGAGTAGGGGCGCGGTTATGGTGACCCCCATTTCGTATTGAACGGAGGTGAGCCACGATCGTGTGTTCTCCGGGCCGACGTCGGAGACGAGAACCAGCTCCACCCCAGACGACTGCCGCGCCGCCGCCGATAGTTCTTGTAGGGACGGCAGGAAGTTCCGGCAGCCGGAGCAATTCGGTGAGACGAAGATGAATCCGACAGCCTGACCCGCGAATCGTTCTTCGGTCACGATCTGACCGGTCAAAGTACTGGCCACGAAGGGGGGCGCGACCGCGCCGACGGCCAGTTCGTCGGCCTTCGGCCCGATGAGGTTGTCATGTGCGGCCTGTCGGACTCTCGCCTGTCGCGCCAGCCGCAACGTGAGCATGAGGTTGACCAGCGATATGACACTCATCAGGTATAGCGCTGCCTGTGAGCTGTCCATCACGCCTCCCATTCTATTGTCATCGGCTTGCGCGTGATTTCGACTACGTCGCCGATATTGATCGTGATGAGGGCTGTGGCGACGGCGGCCACACCGATAGGGAGCGTGCCTTCCAGGGGAAGTCCCGCCGATTGGCCAGCCAGAAGTCCGGCCACCGTGCCCGCCATGATGAGGAAGTTACGGATGATGTCGTAGCCGGAAATGCTTTCCTGATTTGCGCCGAAACAATGGCAGGACACGCGCCTGCGCCGGATCCTCAGCACAGTCAGCACACCCGTGTATACAATCAAGATTGCCAGGCCGCTCCAAAGACCGGCGAGTCGCAGGGCGGCCGAGGACACGATCAGGGCGCCGGCCAGGCAGATGACCGCGACAAGCTCAATACCAATCGTCGCGTAGGAGGACGCATTCGTGAAGCGCTTGGGAACGATCGCGAATGATTCAACCGTCTGTACGAAGGCGCCGACGCCGCGGAGTTTGCTGAACAACGAGGCGGCAAGAATGGTGAGTAGAAAGATGTTGTTGAAGAAGGCCAGGAGCGGTTCCCAGGAATACATGATCTGTCGCCTACTCGGTAAGGGATCGCGAACTTGTCACCACACAGGGGCTTTGTGTGTCGTCGGCGCCGGGCACAGCCGTTGTCTGATATCGGAGTGCCTGGACAATGGACCAGAGCAATTCTTCCTCGGCGGGCAGGGCATGGGTGACGCGGAGGCCGAGGCGTTCGGCGTCCGCGCGAGTGATCACATAGTCATGCGAGTGATATCCGCTGACGAGCCGATCGACGATCGTGTCGATCTCATCGGCGTCCTTTTCTCGGAGCTGGTAGTGCAGCAACTCGCGAGCCATGTCACGGATCAGGAGTTCGGCTCGGTAGAAAGAGCCGAGCGAGGTCGGCGAGACTCGCTGTGCCAATAGGGCAAGAACCTGAATCAGATCGCTCTTGTCGTGGATGCCGTACCAATCCTTGGCCAATCGGCTGAAGGCTTTGACGTCCTCAGCGGAGAGGATTCCAGACCCGCCGCCTTGTACGACGCCGGTAGATGCGCCGATGCGGGGATCGAGCGGCCCGAGCTGACTCATGGGGGTGAGGACCAGTTCGTCGGCTCCCAGGCAGATGAGCGTGCCGGCCGACCAGGCTCGGTGTGGTACGAGAATGGTCAGGTGGTCGGTGTACTCGCGCAGAAGCAGAGCCGTCGCGCGTGCCGCGGTCGCGACGCCGCCCCTGGTGTTGAGCAGGAAATCCAGCCGGGCGGTGCGGCCTATGGTCCGCAGCTGCTCATACACCAGTTCAGCGGATGTCTCGATTATCATCCCGTAGTAAGCAATGACCGGGCGACCGCGGGAGAGTTCCATTTGATGCAGGTCAGGCGTCAAGAAGGCGTCGAAGTATGATTGTTGGTCTGCCATGTCCCGGTCTCACTTCGCTCCACCGTGCACCAGGCAGCTCACCAGCTCCTCGGCCATGCGCAACTCCGGCACTCTGTCCTCGACGAAGAGAAACTGCCCGTTAGGGTTGATCTCCAAGAAGACATACCTGTCGTCGGGAGTGTGGATGAGATCGATGGCGCTGTAGTTCAGGCCATAGGAGCGCGTCAGTGCCAGGCAGCCGCTTGTGATAGCGTGCGGCAAGGTGGCCTTCTCGTATCTGATGTCGAGGTCGAACTGCCGCCAGTCGACCGCGGCTCGCGCATGTTCCTGAGAGAAGATCTCCGCCGCGAACACCTCATCACCGATGACGGTCACCCGGAGCTCCGTCCTTTTTGGTATCTTCTCCTGGAATTGGCACGGCGTGACACGGACTGAATCCAGCAGATCCAGTTCTTTTTGTCCGATCAAGGTTGTCTCGACGAATCTCACCGGCACCGCGTGCGCTTCGTCGGCGGACAACTTGCGAAGCGCCAGGTAGGGGTCGCTGAGCACTTTGTAGACCATCTCGCCACCGCACTCGTCGTAGAATTCGAGCGCCGCATCGGGATCCGTGGTCACGATCGTGCGTGGCACCTCGAAGCCGAACCGTGCCGCCCGCTGCAACTGCTCTATCTTGTAGCCGGCGTTGCGGATGTTGTCTGGGCGGCTGATCCAGAAGCAGTCCAGGGAGAACAGGATGCCATAGATCGTGTGCTCCATCTCTTCTGTGGCGAACGCCTGCTGCTGCTTGTCCAGGTCCTCGGGAAAGCCAAACGAAATTGGCTTGCGCCACCAGATCGATCCGATGTCCTGGAGATTCATAATTTGATTGTTCGTCAGTATGCGAATTTCTCCATCGCGCTGATCGCGGCTGTTTCTGAAGGTCAAGGAGGCGCGGGCTGGAATGTCGCTGAAATTGAGCCGCACCGGCTTCTGGCCGCGCGCACGCATGATCGAGATCAGGCGATCAGCGTGGGCGTCTGTGATGTCGCTCACTATTAGAATGCGGCCCATTTCCTGTCGATTCTCCTAAGGTGCGGTCCGAATCATCCGTAGTCGCAGTAGTAGCTGTGGCTGCCGCAAAGCCCGGCCGTGCACCTGGGGCCGTAGTTGCACGTGGTGCCCGTTGACGTGCAGCGGGAATAATAGGCGTCGATGTTCCATCTGGTGCATACCGCCGAGCCGAGCACGACGGTCGAGTCGCCCTCCCACATGAACTGCTGCTTCTCGTGGTCGTACTCGCCGAAGACGGACGGTGCGCGTTCTTCCACCGCCACACCGAATGCGAACGGTTGTCTCACAGGTCCTGACTCCTTTCTGCTGTTTTCGCCAACCGCCTTTGCATTGAGCAGGCTGAGGATCATCCCCTGCTTTTGCTAGGGATTGGTCCACGTACTTACCAGCCTCGTGCTGACTCCATGGTGGCCGGCATCTCTTGCGCTTTTGTGGTGGCGGGTGATGCGGCGGTTTCCGTACCTGGCAAGAGCGGCGACGTGGGGCGATGGCGGCGTGGTGGCCAGAGGTACGGGATTGCGCTACGGGAGGAAGTACGCTCGCCTCGTTCACAAGTTCCTGAGGATGACATCCGGAGCACGTGGGTCGGGGGCGCTCTCGATGTGGGATCGCTCGCTCTCGCTGATCAGTCCGAGAGCGTGCAAGATCGCAGCTGAGTTTCGCCGGCATTCCTTCGCGCGATTCTCCGCTCCGAGGGCGTGATAGCTCAGGCCCAGGCCCCACCAGTGCGTGGCCTCTGTGCAACTGCCGAGGTCATTGGCCGCGCGATCTGCGTCGAGCGCCTTGAGGAAGTAGTTCGCCGATTCCCTTGAGCGGCCCATGCGCCGGTGCGTCTCGGCAATGTACCCGAGCGCGATAGCCGAACCCACTAGATCCTCGATCTCGCGAGTTATGAAGAGAGCGTCGCCGAAAGCCGTGACAGCGGCCTTCAGATGACTGCTCCGCAGGTAGGTGAGTCCGAGGTTGGTCAGGGTGATCGCCTCACCGTACCGATTGCCCTGGCCGCTCTCGAGCTCGACCGAGAGGCGGAAATTGCCGATGGCTTCCTCGAAACGGCCAAGCCTGCTGTAGACGACTCCCAAGCGGTCGAGCTGGGCGGCCTCTCCCCGGCGGTTGCCGATCAGCCGGTGTTGTTCGAGTGACACCTTCAGATGGACCAACGCCTCGTCGAGCCGGCCAAGGTCGGCCAGCACGTAACCGAGATCGCCATGCGTCACCGCCCGGTGGTGGGGATCGCGCAGGCGATCGGCAGCGGCGGCGCCCAACTCACTGATCTCCCACAGCTCCCGCCACCGCCCCCGCTCGTACAACGGGAAGAAGAGTCCCGCCGACAGAGCGGTGACCAGATCGTCGGCACCGAACCCCACGGCGCTGCCAATCGCCACCGGCAGCTGGGCGGCCTCCGCGTCCACCCAGGCGTACACCTGATTACGGTCCCGGAAGCCCGGCCTCGCACCGGTCGTCGGGGGACCCAACGTCGTTCGCCAGGCGGCAACGGGGATCACTTGTTCGCTCGCGTCCCTGGCGGCGCCCAAGTAGGTGTGGAGCGCACGCCTGACTGCACGCTCCCGTTCTTCTGGCAAGTCGTGCGCCGCGGTGAGTTCCCGGGCGAAGAGTCGGGTGAGATCGTGTATGGAATAGCGTCCTGGGGCGACGGCCTGCACCAAGTGAGCCTCGGTGAGCTGGTCGAGGAGGTCCTCCGCGCTTAGCCGGGGGACGTCGGCAAGGGCCGCGGCGGTGTCGACGCCGATCTCCGTGACATTGAGCAGGCTCATGCACCTGAACATGCGGGCCTGTGCCTGGTTGAGATTCCGGTAGCTGACCATGAAGCTGGTTCTGACAGCACGGTCCTCGACCTCGAGTTCGGCAAGACGATGCCCCTCCTCGGCCAGCCTTTCCGCCAGCGTCTGCCAGGTCCAAGCGGGTCGTACCGAGAGCCGGGCGGCCGCGATCGAGAGCGCCAGAGGAAGGTGACCGCACTGTCGGGCGACGGCGATCTGGGCTTCGGTGTCAGCGCTCGCTGAATTCCAGGCGTCGCCTGGCCCTATCGCTGGACGGGTGGCATGGCGTGTGAGCAGGGTTCGAGAGTCCTCCTCGGATAGCACGTCCAGTTCGTACAGGATTCGGCCTTCCAAGGAGGCCAGCGTCTTGCGACTGGTCAATATGACACCGCAGGTCGAACTTGCCGGTAGCAGTGCGCGTACCTGCCTGGCGTCCAGCACGTTGTCCAATACGAAGAGCATGCGGCGCTCGGAGATGCGGGAGCGGAATTGGGCGGCGGCCTCGTCGACGTTCGTAGGTATGGCGGCGGGGTCCACTCCGAGGGATCGCAGGAGGCGGCCGAGGCATTGTATAGGTTCCAGCGGTTCGAGGTCGGGCGTTGAACCGTGCAGGTTGAGATAGGACTGTCCGTCGGGAAAATGCCTGGCGGCGTTCCAAGCCACTTGGACCGCTAACGCTGATTTGCCGATGCCGCCACTACCGGAAATCAGGATGGGTTGTGGGCGTCTGTCGACCAAATCTGAAACGAGTGCTGCAATCAGCTCCGATCGTCCGACGAAACCTGGTATTACAGGAGGCAATTCCCGGGGAGCGAGTGATGGACCGCTTCTGGGTGGAGGGGATTCAAGACCTTGTCCGGAGTCCGGCAGGCCGCAGGTGGGCTCGCAGATATCTCTTGCGGGCGCGTCAGGCGTCCCTATCTCAAGTGTGCTGGCTCTGCTGACATCTTGCCTGAGCACTTGAAGATGTGCATTCACCAATTCAGAACCAGGAGATATCCCCAGGTCGTCGGCCAGGCGTCGGCTGATGTCACCGAACACCTCAAGCGCGGCGGCCTGCTGGCCGCAGCTGGCAAGGGCAATCATCAGCCGCGCGTGCGACGGTTCGTGCAGTCGTTCCACCTGCGTGATCGCCCGCAACAACGGAAGTACGAGCTCGTGTCGACCGAGCGCCCCTGCTACTTCTGCATATTCCAGCGCGCCCGCCAACCGCTCCGCGCTCAATGCGCATACCTTCGGATGGTTGCGGAGTGTCGGAAGATCCAGCAGCGGACTGTCCCGCCACAGATCCATTGCCTGCCCGTATGATGCGGCAGCAGCGTTCAGATCAGCCTTGTCGCGGTGTTCGCGTGCCTGGCGAAGGAAACATCTGAACGCAAGGGTGTCCGCTTCCCCGTCCGCCACGGACAGCTGATAGCCGTGCTGGCGGCAGCGAATGAGCTCCTTGTGCCGAACCGGATTCCCCACGTGGCGCAATGCACGGCGAAGCTTGCTGATGTAGCCGTGCACCGCTTTGATATGAACATCCCCAGCCGCGTCTCCCCATAATGTATCGGCAATGGACTCCATCAACACAATTTGGTTAGCGGACAGCGCCAACAGTCCCAATATGCTTCTCTGGCGCTCGCCACCCAAGGGAACAATGGACTCGTACGCCCGCACCTCAAGCGGACCCAGTATTCGCAACCAGATGGTCGGCGACTCCTGACCGCCGAGTGGATCGGCCTGCATTGTTCCGGCGAGAGCGAGCACGTGCGACAGGCGACGTATGGTCTCAGCGCGTGGACGGCGCGTGCGCCCCTGCTCAACATCGCGGATCACCGCCACGCTCACCCCGGCCTTGGCGGCAAGCTCCTGCTGGGTAAGGCCTGCCTGCTCGCGTCGCAGGCGCAGCACATCACTCAAGTTATCCATAACTCGTTGCCCTCGCGGAAGGGGTGAGGAATTCGAGAGCGATCTAGCGCCGTCTCCACAGAGAGCTTTACTCACTCAGTCATGTTTGGCAAGTTGTTTGAGACGCTACGGTGATTCGAGTACGGCCGCCTTATGGGTCTTCGAAATTAAGCGGGGATGGTCCGGTTGCAACTGGTGCGGATGGTTGCGCAGCGTGATCGGAGTAGTTGGTTTAGACCGTGACTCATTTGGGGATTGATCGTTAGTTCGTTCGTGGATGCGTTCCTTCGACGGCTGGTGCCCGATGAGTTGTGGGAGTTGTTCCAGCGGGTGGTTCCGCCGGCCGGGCAAACTCCACGGTGACAAGGGTTACGACTATCCCCATCTGTGGACCTTTGTGCGCGGCCAGGGCATCATCCCGCGCATCGCCCGCCGGGGGATCGAGTCG
>NZ_JBEFAK010000104.1:0-9301 GCF_040137845.1 Nonomuraea sp. B19D2
CACGTCGAGCGCCGCCCGCTCGGCCGCGACGGCCTCGGCCATGGAACGCTCGCCGTTGAGCACGGCGGTGATGGCGGGCAGGCCGAGCCCGAGCCCGCGCAGCCGCCTGACCAGGCCGAGCCGCTCCGAGCGCGACGCCCCGTGCGATGACCCTCAACCCGCGACGGTCGTTATAGGGCCAGGGCGCGGGCGGCGGCCCAGGCCCGCGGCAGACCGAATTCGGCGACGCCGCGGAGCAAGTCGCGCACGGTCTCGTCGGTGGCCCCGGCTGACTTGGCCAGCTCTGCGTGCAGGCGCAACGATTCGCCCAGCGTCTGGTAGAGGATGTCCACGACCAGGCAGGCGATCGCCCGCTCGCGGATGCTGAGGCCAGGCCTGGCCCAGCGCTGGGCGAGCTGGTCCTCGGTGAACTCCGCGAGGCCCGTGTCCACATTCTCAAGATCGTGGACGGCACGCATCAGCGCTCCGCTCAGCGGTGTCGGTTCGACGGCCTTGGTGTCTTGCGCTTCGGGCAGGCCGAGTTCGGCCAGGCGTTGGAAGGCGGTGACCATGATCGGATAGCCCACGTAGGGGGCCAGGTGCCGGTAGAGCTCTCTGATCGCCTCGGGCTCGACACCGTTGGCCAGGGCCATCTGGATGTGCATGGCCAGGGGCAGGTCGAGGTGCGGGTGGCACAGGTCGGCGGTCAGGCAGACGAAGGCCTTCTCGCGCATGGTCAGGTGCGGCAGGCCCCACAGGTTGTGGCCCGCGCCGACGGCGAGTTGGGCGAAGACGGGGTCGAGCGCGATGAGGGCGTCGGCTCCGGCGAGCTGGGTCATGGGTGTGCTCCGTTCAGGACAGTCCGAGCGCGCGCAGGCGCAGGGCGTCGAGGGTGTATTGGGGGACGACGCGGCCGAGCGTGCTCATCAGCCGCGACTTCTTGCCGACCGGGTAGCGGGAGCGGGGCTTGCGGGCGGTCAGGGCGTGCAGGACCGCCTGGGCGACCACATCGGGGCTGGAGCCCGAGCGCTCCTCCTTCAGCGCGGCCGTGGTCATGGTCCGGTAGGCGGAGCCGTACAGTTTCCTGCCTTCCTCGCCGAGGGAGGCCAGCCGGGGTTCGACCTCGTCCTCCAGCTTGTCGACGGCGTCGGTGTGGATGGAGCCGGGTTCGATGAGGACCGTGTGGATGCCCCAGGGCTTGACCTCCATGCGCAGCGCGTCGTTGAGCGAGCGGATGGCGTGCTTGGAGGAGCACAGCGGGCCACCGAAGGGCAGGGTGATCCAGCTGCCCACCGAGCCGACGGTGACCACCCGGCCGCGCGACGCGCGCAGCATCGGCAGCATGGCCTGGGTGACGGCCACCTGGCCGAAGACGTTGACCTCATATTGCCAGCGCAGCGCGTCCAGCGGGACGAACTCCAAGGGCCCGGTGACGCCGATGCCGGCGTTGTTGACCAAGGCGTCGAGGTGGCCGAGGCGCTCGGCGGCATCGGCGATCTGGCCGGCGTCGGTGACGTCGAGCTTGATCGGGGTGACGGTGGGGGCGAGCGCCGCCCCGTCGGCGTCCTTGCGCACTCCGGCGTAGACGGTGAAGCCCTCACGGGCCAGCAGCAGCGCGGTGGCACGGCCGATTCCGGTGGAGGCACCGGTCACCAGCACGGTTTTCGACATGAGAAGTCCTTCCAGATCAGTAGTAGGCACGCATCAGCTCGGTGGCCCACTCCGGTTGCACCGTCGGGCCTTGCGGGCCGAATTCGTCCATGTAGGGCTTGACGTCGAGGACCGGGCTGCCGTCGATGGCGTCCAGACCGCGCACGTGGATGTCGAGTCCGTCTACAGCGAGCAGACGGCAGCGGGAGATGCCTAGCAGGTTCGGGCGGTTCTTGCCCCGCTGGGCGAAGATGCCGGCCTTGGGCCAGTCGGGGTTTCCCCGGGGCCGACGGGCAGAGGTGGTGACCGAGGACGGGTCCACGAGATGGAACTGGAACACCACCTCCAGGTGCGAGAACGCGTCCAGCCCGGCGAGCGCGTCCGGGCCGAAACGGGTCCCGTCGAGGCGGATCACCGCCTGTTCGGTGTTCCAGTCGTCGTCGAACGCCTCGATACGTCCGCCGACGACGCTTCCTATGGGCTCCAATGTGATGGCCTGCACGGCATTCCTCCATGTTCACGCGGCTGATCACGACCGTATGGTGCGGCGGCTCCGTGGCGGATCAGTCAGGCGACCGGAGTCTTGCGAGGTTCCCGCCAGCCGGTTAAGTAGGGGGCTAAGCATCATGATCGGACGGGATGCGGAGATGGTCCTCCTGCCGCGAAGATCGCTGTGTACGGCGAGGTTCGGGGCGGCAAGTCAGCACCAGGCCATTGCCGCTGTGGCGGCGAACACCGCGAACGTAGTGGACGCCGCGGCCGTCACCGATCCATGACCGCGGCGTAGTGCCGGGGGTCAGGGCGGCGGCCGGATGCTGTGGGCCGGTGACGGTGATCAGGCGGGTGAGGGTCTTGGCGTAGCCGGCCTGGGAGGTGGTCGCGGCGACGGCCGGGGCTCACGGGCCTGGATGAGGAGGGCGATGCCGAGACGACGGATGGTTTTCCGGCTGCTCGGATCTCTCCTTCACACACATCAGCGTCTGCTGACCTGTCGCGACGAGCGACCGGTGCTCGTCCTGGACGCCGAACACTTCCAGCCGGCACACAGTCAGCGTTCGTCCAGCTTTCAGGACCGTCCCCACGGCCTCGAGGCGATCGCACAGGGCAGGCGCCAGGAGATTGATCTTGTACTCCACGGTGAGCACCGAGGTGTTCTCAGGAAACAGCGTGAACGCCGCGTAGCCGCCTGCGCTGTCGGCGATGGCGCTGGTGGCTCCCGCGTGGATGTAGCCGTGCTGCTGGGTGACTTCCGGCCGGCTGGGGAGCGCGATGTGCACACATCCAGGTGCAATGTGCACGATGCGGGCACCGAGATGGCGCATCAGTCCCTGCCGTTCAAAACTGGTCCTGATGCGCGCCTGCACCTCGGGGCTTGCCTGCTGCTGTTCCGTCATCGGTGGCGCTCCAGATTGAAGACCCGCTGGGCGTTGCCGTGCAGGAACAGCTCGCGTACCTCGTCGTCCAGGTCGAGCTGGTCCAGCCCGTCGAGTGCCTTGCCCGGTGTGATCATCGGGTGGTTGCTGCCGAACAGCACCTTCGTACGGCCGTGAGCCTTGAGGTAGGCGATCAGCTCGGTGGGGTATCGGCGGACGGTGTAGGCGGAGGTGTCTATGTAGACGTTGGGGTGCTTGGTTGCTACCGCGATCATCTCGGTGGTCCAGGGGTAGCCGATGTGACCGGCGATGACGGTCAGTTCGGGGAAGTCGACGGCGACCCGGTCGAGGTAGGGGATGGGCCGGCCCGGCTCGGAGGGGCGCAGCGGGCCGGTGTGCCCGGCTTGGGTGCAGAAGGGGATGCCGAGTTCGACGCACTCGGCGTACAAGGGGTAGTAGCGGCGGTCGTCGGGCGGCAGCTCCCACAACCAGGGCAGGACGCGCAGCGCCTTGAACCCCAGTTCCGTGACCGCGCGCCGCAGCTCGCGAATGGCGGCCATGGGCTTGCGTAGGTCGACGGAGGCCACGCCGGTCAGGCGGTGAGGGGCCTCGGCGACGAAGGCGGCCACCTCGTCGTTGGAGATCAACGCGCCTTGCGGGCCGTACCAGGCGCTGATCAGGGCGAGGTCGACACCGGCAGCGTCCATGGCGGCGAGCGTGGCCGAGACCGGCGGCGGCTCGGCCGGGATCGACGTGCCACGCCAGCGGCGCAGCGAATCGAACATGTCGTCCTGGAGGAAGCGCTGGGTCGGATGTTGCGCCCAGGCGTCAATGATCGGCACGGCTATCCCCCGTTCCCGTCGATGTGGTGTCCTGTCCGGGTCGGCAGGTCCGCTTGGGCGGCGGCCTCCGCACGGCAGCGATGCGGCTCGCGTCCGGCTGATCGACTCGGGTAAGTGAGTCGGCCGTGACGAGACGGTAGCCGAGGTCGAGAGTGTCGGCGTCGAGGAGCTCCCGGTGACGTTCATGCCAGCATCCGTTGGCGAGGTCGGCCTCGAGGCGTCTCATCGCGCGCTCGACAAGGTGCTGGTCGAGGTTCGCGAGGGCGGAGATGGCGGCGCGAGCCTGGTGGTCGAGGTAGCAGTGCGGGCGTCGCCAGTACGCGCCCAGGAATCCGTCGGTGCAGTCGGCGGCCACCGGCATGGGGACGACGCTCACCCGTGCGCCGTCGCGCCGGAACCAGGTCTGGACGACGTCGAGAGAGGTGAGCTGGGCGTCGGTTTCGGCGATCTCCGGGAGGTACTCCTCGACCAGCCAGAATCGTGCGGTGACGGCGGGGTCCCAGGTGAGGACGATCTGCCGGCCGGACACCCGGCGCAGCTGGGCAAGGCCCGCGGCCGCGTCGGTCCAGTGGTGGACGGTGAGGATGGCCATCGCGGCGTCGAACGACTTGTCAGGGAACGGGAGGGACTCGGCGTATCCCTGGATGACCGGCGCCGAGCCGGGAGGACGCTGGCGCATCATCACCATGGACGGCTCCACGGCGGTGACCTGCCGGTTGCGTGGTTCGTAGGAGCCGGTTCCGGCGCCTACATTGATCACTGTTTCGGCGGCGCCCAGGGCCTGGTTGATCTGCTCGGCGATACGCGGGTCAGGGCGCCGGTGGCGGGAGTAGCCGAAGCCGATCCTCTGGTACGGGTTGGCGTTCACGACACTCGTCACTCCTGTCCGTCGGCAGCATCGACGTGCCCGCGGCGGGCCGCCAGCACCAGCAGCCCGGGGCGTCGGAGATGTTCGGCCAGGTGAGGATGGCTCTGGAGAGCGGCGGGGCCGGGAACGGGTTCGTCGATGCCGGTCAGTTCCAGGCCGGCGTCGAGCAGGCCGCTGATCAGCGTGTCCATCCGCCTGTGGTGTTTCTGCACGCCTTCGATGATCCAGTTCTGGGTGCGCGGCCCTTCCCAGGCATAGTCGTCGACCGGCCAGACCGTGCCTTCGCCGATCTTCAGCCATCCGGTCATGGGATCGGCCGCCGTGCAGATGGGGTGTTCGATCGAGAAGACAAACCGTCCATCCGGCCGCAGCCAGTGCGCGACGCGCCGGACCAATCCCGGGTAGTCGGCGACGTAGTGCAGGACCAGGCTGCTGATGACCAGGTCGGCGCAGCGGGCGGGCAGCGTGAGCTCGTCCAGGTCAGCGTGCAGGTAGCGGACTCGCGGATGCGGGGTGGCCAGCGCCAGCATCCGCTGGGAGGAGTCCACCGCCAAGACGTGCGCCGCTCCCGCGTCGGCCAGCCGGCGGGCGAGCGCGCCTGCCCCGCAGCCCAGATCGACAACGGCGGCGCCCGCCACGGGAGGGAGCATCCGGCTCATGGCCGGGATCTCGACGGCGTCGTTGATCCCCGCGCCGCAATCCCTGAGCCGACGGTAGCCCTCGAAGAAGCGGGGATCGTCGTAGAGGTCGCGGCCCGCCGTGATCACAGGTGCTTCCTCAGGTCGTCCACGTCGAGCAGAGGCAGGCCCCAGCGCAGCGCGGCCACCTCCAGCTCGGCTGCCTTCGCCATGGTTCCGTCGGGGTTCATGACCTCGCAGCACACCCCGACCGGCGGCAGCCCGGCCGCCACGCACATGGCGACGGTGGCCTCGGTGTGACCGGCGCGCTCGGCAAGACCTCCAGGGCGTGCGGCCAGCGGGAAGACATGTCCAGGCCGGAGGAAGTCGGCCGGCCTGGCCTGCGGGTGGGCCAGGCGGCGTACGGTCGCGGCGCGTTCGGCCGCCGACACCCCGGTGCCGGTCCCGGCGGCCAGGTCCACAGGGACGTGCGGCCGGGTGCCGTGCCGATCGCCCGGCCCGGGAATGCGCCTGATCTCCAGACGGTCGAGGACCTCGGGCGCGCAGGGCACGGTCGGATGACCGCAGACCTGGGTGAGCAGGAACGTGAACGCCTCCGGGCGCAGGCGCGCCCCGGCGAACACCACGTCGCCCTCACCTTCCCGGTCGGGATCCCAGATCACCACCGCCCCTCCGGACGCGAGCTGCGCCAGCGCCTTCTGCACGCCCCGCCCGCCCGAGGCCCGTCCCGCCCACGGCAGCGCCGCGACCACCTCGGTCACCGCCTGCCCCGGGTCGGACGGCCAGCGCCGCACCAGGCGGGTGAGCAGGTCGGGCTCCAGATTCACCCGATCGCCCACCGACAACCCCGCCAGCGCGGTGGCCTGCAACGTCGTGGGGATCAACGCCACCGAGAACCGGTCGCGGGACACCTCGGCGACGGTCAGGCTGACACCGTCGACCGCGATCTGCCCCTTCGCGACGACCAGCGGCAGGAACCGCTCCGGCGGCTTGATCCACAGCCGCCGTGCGGCGCCCTCCTCGTCGACTCTCACCACCTTGCCCACGGCATCCACCGCGCCCTGGACCAGGTGACCACCCAGCGGGTCGCCCAGCGCCAAAGGCGCCTCCACGTTGACCCGCGTGCCGGGCTGAATCTGGTCAAGGGTCGATCTGCGGCAGGTCTCGGCCGTAAGCCTGGCTTCCAGTACGTCCGTCTCGTGCTCGGTCTGGACGATCATCAGCCCGACGCCGTTCAGGCAGATCGAAGCCGGCGCGCTCGCGGCGGCCTTGGGCGCTCTGACCGCGATCCGCGTCTGGTCGACGGCCACCACCATGCCGACTTCCTGGATATGCCCGGTGAACATCCGACACCACCTCTCGACAGCGGGAGGACGGTCCTCACCGCACGAAGAATCAGGGGCCGTGAGCAGGGCCCGAGAGGTGGCGGGGTGTCACCGCGTGGCCCGGAATCACACCGAGTCGTCCCACCGCTACCGGCGGAACCGGCGGGCTGTCACCGCCGCACCTTGGAGTCGCACCAATCCACCTATATCACCGACCAGTCGCCAAGATCAACGTTTTGCCGAGCCCGAGCTGCGCTCCCGCGACGAACCACCCGCCAGGCATCGCTGCATATAGAGTCCGAGGCGCGACATGACTACCGGATGCCGGTCCGTAGCCGTCCCGATCGGCGAACCTCCCGACCAGTCGAACCCGCTCACCAGGCCACACCGCACAATAGAGGGCCATGATGCCCTTCGACGCAGTGCTCTGCGACCTTGACGGCGTGCTCCGCCAGTTCGACCATGCCGTTCAGGCCGAGATCGAGGCCCGTTACAGGCTGCCGCTGATGCGGACCGCCTTCGACCCCGCCCTCATCGGGCCGGCCACACTCGGCCTGATCACCGAGGAGGAGTGGGCCGATTCGGTCGTCGTGGCTCTGGGCGGAGACGAACGGGCAAGGCTCGCGGTCGCCGAGTTCATCGCCGTGCCGTTCACGGTGAATGAGGAAGTCAGGGCGCTCCTGGCGAAAGCGCAGGAGCGGGTGCCGGTGGTGCTGGTGACCAACGCCACGGATACGTTGGACGAGCACCTGGACCGGGTCGGACTCACCCACTTCGCCGACGCCGTGGTCAGCAGCGCCCGGGTCGGGGTGGCCAAACCGGACCAGCGCATCTACGAGATCGCGGCAGAACTCGCCGGTGCCGCGCCCGAGCGCTGCCTGTTCGTGGACGACCGGCTGGAGAACGTGGAGGCGGCCAGAACGCTCGGCATGACCGGGGTCCTCTACCGTACGGTGGCGGACCTCGCCGCGGTGCTGACATAGCGGTGGCCTGTCGGTGCCGGCGGCGTCGGGTTCGGAACGTCCGCGTTCGTCGCGGGCGATGGGCTCGTCCGGCTCGGCCAGTTCGAAGTAGGTGCTGAAGTTCGTCGTGCACATACGTGACGCTCAGCCGAGCCAGGCGGTGATCTGGGCCATGGCAGTCGCGGACCAGCCGAGCTCGAGGTGGTTAAGTGGGAGCGTCGCGGCCGCGGCTCGGTTCGCTATACCGTCGGCCGCAGTGCAGCTCGCCACGAAGACGGCGCCGTCGGACGGTCCTGTGTGTTCGTTATGCAGCAGCGCCATGTCGGGCATGTTGCCGCACAGTTGGTAGACCGGCACGCTGGAGGGAGTGCCCGCGTCGATGAGGGGCCGTACCAGCGAGCCCCTGTCGATGGCCCACTGGATCCCGCGGCCGACGGTATAGAAGCCGGTGCCGCCGTAGTAGGTGGTGTACCAAACCTGTTCGGTGGTGGGCAGCGGGTAGACGTCGTCCCAGCGATAGAGCATGTCGTCGGAGCCCGGGTAGGCATCGCCCTCGTAGCTGAGCTCGGGATGGTTGCGCCATAGGCCGTAACAGACCATCTGGGTGTGGGGTGCGGGCGCGTTCAATGAGCCCCCACATTCCGGAAATATCGCGAAATCGTGGGTCCAGCCGTGTCGGCACCCCCAGTCGAAGCCCTTGTTCGGCCCACCGATGAGGACCAGCTTCCTGACACCGCCCGCGCAAGCCGCGCCCCAAGGCTCTTCCGCGCTCGCGCCGGCACTCTGGTCCTGATCCGCCCCGATGGTTACATCGCGGTGCGCACCGAAGAGCCCACCGTGGTTACCGGTTATCTCGGGCAGATCCTGGCGCCCAGCCTCACCACCGCAAACAGCGAATGGTGAGCGCCGAAGTATTCGCGTTCACATGTGTCGCATTGCGGACAACCATTTCTTGGAGTGCCATACTGTACGGGCGCCAGGCAGAGCTGACCATCATCGCTGAGTTATTGGACGGCCGGTGCGGCGCACTGGTCGGGCGTGGCGAGGCGGACATCGGCAAGTTGGCCCTGCTTGCAGTGCTCCGCGGCTGGAGTGCGGGCGCAGTGTTCCGGGTGTCCGCGGTGGAGTCCGAGGCCGTCGATGGCGGCGAACTGCTGGGTCCAGGATCCTGTGAGCGAGCGCCATCCGCCCCGAACACGCGTCCGAGCGCGCGGTCCAGAACGTGCCCCATCGTGTCATGTGGAGGCCAAGCCGGGCTGGCCCTCCTGGTCCAGCAGAGCGTTGATCATCTCCTGGAGCTGGGTGCGCCAGGTGGCGCCGAGCGCTCCGGTCAGGGCATGGCCGAGCTTGTCGAACGGGTCATCCAAGGGCAGTTCCTTCACCTGAGCGCCTCGGCACTGACGCGTGGCGACGGACCTGACGAAGTACGGGAGGCCATGCGTCGGGCCGTGGCCTTGGTGGCGCGATCCGTCACCTGACCGACGATCGCGGTGCGACCCGCCACACAGCTCGCAGTGACTGATCCTGCTACATTTCAGACAAACGTTTCTTGGAGTGCCATGTTGTACGGGCGTCAGGCGGAGCAGTCCGTCATCGGCGGGTTGCTGGAAGGCCGGTGCGGCGCTCTGGTGGTGCGCGGCGAGGCGGGCATCGGCAAGTCGGCC
>NZ_JBEFAK010000105.1:0-9270 GCF_040137845.1 Nonomuraea sp. B19D2
AGCCGGCCTGGCCATGGCCTTCAAGCTGATCGAGTCCGCCCAGTCCCGCTGGCGTGCGGTCAACGGCGCCCACCTGGTCGCCCTGGTCCGCGCCGGCGCCACCTTCATCGACGGCAAACTCGTCGAACGCCCGACAGAATCACCCGTCCCCACAGCCGCCTAGGAACTCATGATCCACAGGTCTTGACTATTGCTCATGTCATGCGCGAGGCGATCGAACATCATCTGAACCTACTTACGGGAAACGATCACTCCTGATCAGGGAAGCGCTGGTGGAGGTCGGAGTTCGTGTCGCTGGGCATGCCGACGCCGACTCCGGGCTGAGTGCTGCGACAAGGTGATCTGAACTGCGGGCTATGGGGCCGGTGGCGGCCGGCTCCGGCCCGTGAGCGGCGTGCGGTCGATGTGCTCTGCTGGGATCTGGAGGACGTCGGCGGGTGTGTCGGGCTCGTCTGGGGGCTGGTGGGTGTGGCGCCACTGGTGGAGGAAGTGGTCGTTGGCGACTGCGACGAGCAACGCGACCAGGATCGTCTGGGCGACGCGGCCGTGGGCGAGCCGGTTCTTCGGATCACCCAGGTCGAGGTCGTGGCCCTTGAGACGGCCGGTCAACCCCTCCGTCATCGCCCTGACAGCGGAGTACGTCCGATCCACCCACCCTCGAGCCTTTGCACGGTCACCGCATGCGCATGCCGCTGCGGGTGGCCGTTAAAGGAGACGCTCCATCCACAGCGAACTGATGTACTGACCGTTCTTGGCGGCGTACTCGTGGAACGTCCCGACCTCTGTGAAGCCGAACTTCCGATGCAACGCGACCGATGCATCGTTGGGCATGGCGATACCTACGACCGCCACATGGATCGGCTCATCGGCAATGCTGTCAAACAGCGCCCGATACAGCGACGTTCCCACCCCCAAGCCCCGGCAACCGGCATCGATCGCGACGCTGAGCTCAACCGTCTCCCGGAAGGCATCGTGATCCCGGTAACGCTGACTGCAGGCATAGCCCACCACCTGACCGTCTCGTCGAGCCACGAGCAGCCGGTAAGGGCCGGTGGAGGAGAACCGTTCGAACCAGGCGCGCCGCTCATCCACCGTGATCGGCCGGGAGTCGAAAGACGCGATCGAGGTCGCCGACACGTCGTTGAGGAGAGCGACAATTCCGGCAAGATCCCCCTCATCTCCGATAGCAACCTCAACAGGACCTGAACCATCAAGCGTGTGCACATCGTCCATGAGTTACATTCTGATCAAAGCGGGTCTGCCTCGCTACCGCCGGAGTTCGGCCCGCCCGCACACCGTCAACGAGAAGGCCACAGGACTGCTCACCTCACGCAGCTACCACCTGGGAAACGATCACTTTCCTTCCGGGAAGCGATCTTCTCAACCCCTCCTGCACGCCAGGTGAACCCCATTCGTGAACACCCCACCAGGAGCCGTTCTTGAAACGGCTGGACTGAAGTTGACGGGATCCCGTCTGATCGTTGCGATCGGGCGGGATCTTGTCGTTTCGGGGGTTTTCGAACTTGGTTCGTCCTGGTTTGGGGCGCGTGGAGTGGGTGCCTGGGAAGGCTCGGGTGGTGTCAGGCCGCTGGCGGAGCGCGGTGAGTACGGTGCCGGGCATGGTGAAGCCGGCGGCGGGCGGGGTGCTGGGTCGTGGCGAAAAGTTGTGCGGCTTAAGTCTGTGGCGGGGGTTTCCCGTTCGGGATGGGCGGCTCGTTGGAGTGTTGATTGGTGAGTTCGTCGGTGGGAGTCGGCGGCTGGGCCGTGTTGACGGCTTCGGGCTGGTGGATGTGGCGCCATTGGTCGAGGAAGTGGTCGTTGGCGACGGTGACGAGCAGCGCGACCAGGATGGTCTGGGCGACACGGCCGTGGGCGAGCCGGTTCCTGGGGTTGACCAGGCCGAGGTGAGGTAGTGCGGTTCCTGCCGGAACGTGGCCAGGTACCCCAGATCGCCAGGGTGCGGTATGCGCTCGGTATAGCGGGCACCCCTCCACACCCCGAACGCCTTGACACCTGAGCCGACGGCTGGCGGAATGGGCGTCCGAATCTTGGAAGGAAGCCCGTGCGTCTCGTCCGTCCTCTTGCCGCCGCCATGCTCGTGGCCGCGGCCTTATCTGTGCCGCAGCCTGCGCAGGCGGCCGTGTTCAAGCATCCTGGCGTTCTGGTCAGCCGTGCTCAGCTCGACTTCGTCAGGGCCAACCTCGGCAACGAGCCGTGGAAGTCTGCCTGGAACGCCCTGCAAAGCCATCGCTTTGCCAAGCTGTCCTATACGGCCCACCCGCGCGGCGAGGTGAATTGCGGCCCGTCGTCGAAACCCGACAACGGCTGCACGGACGAACGCGAGGACGCCATGGCGGCCTACACGCACGCCCTCCAGTGGTACCTCACCAAGGACTCCCGCTACGCCAAGAAGGCGATCCAGATCATGGACGCCTGGTCAGCCGTGATCACCAAACACACCGGGGACAACGCGCCGCTGCAGACCGGGTGGGCGGGCGCCAACTTCTCCCGCGCCGCCGAACTCATCAAGCACACCTATACCGGGTGGACCCAGGCCGGCCGGCTCGCCGGCAAGCTGCGCACCGTGTACCTCCCGACCCTGATCGCCGGAAGGCCCAACAACAACGGCAACTGGGAACTGATCATGACCGATGCCGCCATCGGCATCGCCGTGCACCTCGACGACCGGGCCTCCTTCGACCGGGCGATCGCGACCTGGCGCGGCAGGCTGCCCGCCTACATCTACCTCGAGACGGACGGCTCTCTGCCGAAGGCGCCGCCGAACAGCAAGTACGACACCAAAGCCGAGATCATCGGCTACTGGCACGGGCAGACCAAGTTCGTGGACGGGCTGACCCAGGAAACCTGCCGGGACTTCTGGCACACCGGATGGGGCCTCGCGGCCATCTCCCACGTCGCCGAGACGGCCGGCCACCAAGGTGTGGACCTGTACGCCGTGGCCAAGCACCGGCTGCGACGCGCCATGGACCTCCACGCTCGCCTGCAGATGGGCGGGACGGTGCCCTCGTGGCTGTGCGGCGGAAAGGTCACCAAGGGCCTCGGGAAGCACTTCGAGGTCGGCTTCAACGCGCTGCACCACCGTCTCGGGTACGACGATGTTCCTTATGCCAAGCAGTGGGTCGAGAAGAACCGCCCCGACGGGGTGTCGCACTTCCTGGGCTGGGAAACCCTCACCCACGCGCAGAACCCGCACTTCGGCGGACCAAAGGGCGTCACGTCGGTGTACGGGGTGCTGCCGAACGGGCAGCTGACCTATACCACCATCGACGCCGCCACCGGAAAGCGCACCCACGGCGCGGTCGTGTCCACAGCCACCCTCGGCTTCACGCCCAAGGCCATGGCCACACTCAACTCCAACACCATCCTGCTCACCGACGCCAACGGCAAGCTGTATCGCGTCGACGTGCAGAGCAACCGTGACAGCCTCACCTTCAAGCCGCCCGTCCTGCTGGGCAGCGGCTACACCCACGACCTGCTTGCCTACGACGGCACCAGTCACCTGTTCGGCATTGAGAACGGAACCCTCCACCGCTACACCATCACCGCCGCCAAACCTGCCCTTGCCGACATCAGCGGCAACATCGCCATCGGCGGCGGCTTCACCCTCAAAACTCTCACCGCCACCGGAGCGGACTGGCTCCTCGGCACCACGGCCGGAGGGCAGCTCATCTCCTACAACATCAGCGGTGCCGGCTCCTGGAAGCGCTACCAGCTACGCGACTCCACCTGGCAGAATTTCGACCACCTGCTGTCGCCTGGCGGGGGTGTCTATTTCGGCCACCACCGCGAAAACTCCATGCACCACTACCGCGACGTCAACCCCTACGACGGCCGAGGCGACGACCTGACCGGCCGGGGCACCGTCGACGTCGGCGGCTGGGTACAGACCCTCCTGTCCGCCCAGCCCGCCACGGTCACGTGAGCGAATGACAGACGGGGCGTGACAAGGACCCTGGTATCCGTACGACACAGACGTCACCGCTGACGTCTTTGCAGAGGCGAGGAACACATTCAACTGTCTGATCGGCCAGCACACCCCTGCGGCAGCCGCGTCGCTGAGGCATGACCAGCTGGCGGACACGATCGTCGAGCAGGGGCGTGAGCTGCAACGCCAGCTGCTGCAGGAGCACCTCGACCTGCGGGCATTACGGGAGCGGCAGCAGGTGCACCGCGCCCGCCATGGCGGGTCGGCCCTGACGGTGGCCGGGGCCGACGGTGCGGCATTCGGCCGGGCTGGCGAAACTGGCGGTGATCGAAGCAGTGCGCGGCTCGTTCGACACCGCCCACGCGGCGATCAACGCGCGCTGCGGACCGATGATCGGCAAACGGCAGATCGAGCAACTCGTGGCCGAGGCGGCGGCCGACGTCGACGCCTTTTACGCCGCGCAGACTCTGCTGCCGTGCACGTCGTGTACGGTGCCGGCGCTCAGCGTGGACGGCAAGGGCGTCGCGATGCGCCCTGAGGCGCTGCGGCCCGCGACCGCCAAGGCCGCCGCCCGGGCCAGGGCGACCTTCCGCACCCGGCTGGCCTCGGGGAGAAGCCGGCTCGCAAAAGAACGGCCACCCTCGGCGTGGTCCACGACGCCGAACCCGCACCCCGGCGCCCCCACGATGTGATCGCCGTCCCCGGCGGACGCAGCGGGCAGCGCCCGCCACGGCCCAGACCACGCGCGATGCGCAAGTGGCTGTGCGGCTCCATCATCACCGACCCCGATACTGCCTACCCGGCGATCGTCACTCCGCCAGACGGCACCAAGATTGGCCCGCTGAGAGGTGTGCCGATCGACGGCCACGTTGGAGCGTGTCCGCCAGGTTGTCGCAACGTATGGCCTGCCGCGGGAAAGCGCTGAATGCCCGACTAGCGACCTTTCATCTAGTTTCATGGCGGTGGAGCAGGTCAGAGGCCGTGGCCTAACTTGCTTCCTTGACGTGGCGCCGACCCTTTCGTACGGTTCACGCACCCGCACGGAAAGCGTTTTCCCGACGGAGGTCGTCATGCAACGTCTCAGCGCCGCCACCGCAGCACTGGCTCTGATGGTCAGCGTCCTGGTAAGCGCGGAACCGGCCCTCGCCGCCGAGTCCAGCCCCGTCGGATTCGCCGGCATGAACGGCGGTACGACCGGTGGCGCCGGTGGCTCGACCGTCACGGTCTCCACGGCCTCGGCGCTGGCCAGCGCGCTCAGTTCCGGCAGCACTCAGACCATCCGCATCTCCGGCATGATTTCCATCTCCGGGATGTACCGGGTGGCCTCCAACAAGAGCATCCTCGGCGTCGGATCCGGCTCCGGTCTCAACGGTGGCGGGCTGACCATGAACGGCGTCAGCAATATCATCATCCGCAACCTGACCATCCAGAATTCCAGCGACGACGCCATCAACGTTCAGGACGGCTCGCACCACATCTGGATCGACCACAACAACTTCACCCGCGCCTCGGACGGCCTCGTGGACATCCGCCTGGCCTCCGACTTCATTACCGTCTCGTGGAACCGTTTTTACGGCCACGACAAGACCGCGCTCCTGGGATCGTCCGACAGCAACACCGGCGACGTCGGCCACCTGCGCGTGACCTACGTCCACAACTGGTTCGACGGTACCAACCAGCGCCACCCCCGGGTCCGCTTCGGCAACCCGGTGCACGTGCTCAACAACTACTACTCCAACATCGGCAGCTACGGCGTTGCCTCCACCACCAACGCCGGCGTCTACGTCGAGCGCAACTACTTCGAGAACGTCAGCCGCCCCACGTCCCTCCAAGAGGGCTCCTCGCCACAGGGCAACATCAAGCTGCTCAACAACTACCTGGTCAACTCAGGCACGCCCCTGTCGCGCAACGCGAGCAGCGTGGCCACGATCCCGTACTCCTACACTCCGGAGTGCAACTGCTCGGTGAAGTCGACGGTCACTGCCGGCGCTGGCGTGGGCAAGATCGGCCTCTGATATCCAGTGCTGGCAGGGCTTCCGAACGGCCTACGCGCCCGCCGACCCTGCCGCGTCCCCTGTTGCAGACCTCTCCCACGGGGATCAGCTCCCTCGTGGGAGAGAGGGCTCGGCACCGCCGTCATTCACCGTATGAGCCGTCCGGGAAGCGAGCATCGTCGCGCTGGGAAGCGATCTTGGCAGGCCAGCCTTATCGCAGGCCAGGCACACTCGTGAACACCTCACCCAGAGCCGTTCTCGAAACGGCTGGACTCGCGGCCGGCGACGACTCCTGACCAGAGTGACTCCTCCGCTCCTTGAACGGAGCAGCGCAAGCCTCTCGCCGACCAGCCAGTTCGCTTGACATCCCCAGAGAACGATCCTGTCTCTTCCAGATGAAGCTGCGGCATCCGTTCCCTGCACCGGGTCCGGGCGCGGCCCCTGCCCGGACCGGGATCAGTGCACCCGATCACGTGAGCCTCTGGGGTCCAGGAAGCCCTGCCGATGGCCCTGCCCGCGGGACCGGCTGGATGAGCGAGGGCGTTGGCGGGGACTGTGGTGAGGTTGAAGTGATTCTGTGGCGCGGGATGTCAAGGTTGACCGTGTGGTTCGCCGTACCAAGCGAAAGGAAAAGGTGGTCATGGAGACCGAACTCACCGTCCTCGAGGCCGTTATCGCCGACATGCAGGACTCCGCCTCGGCCGACTTGTTCACCAGCGCCCTCTAAGGAGCCGAGCAGGCCGGCGTGCGTTGAAGCCGTCGGCCTCGTTCCGCCGGCAAAGGAAGACCGCCGGATGGCCGGACCTTCTCGACATGAACGCTCCGCAAAGAGTGACGCGAGCCTCTGAGGTCCCGGAGGTCCTGCCGACAGTCCTGTCCGCCAACGCATCCCTGCCCACGTGACCGCCACCACCGGGATTCGCATCCATGCCTTGTTCCGGCAGCCGTTCGCACATCGTCTTGGCGGGGACTACCCGCAGCTCTGTGTGAAGGCCTCGGATCCCGTCCATCGCGCCGAGCGTCACCACGCCACACCTCACCATCGCGGCACTCGAATCCAGCGGTGGGGTCCCAGCCTGCTCCGCAGTGCGCCCATTCGCGCCCAGGGCCCGCCCCTGGATCTGCGCCGGGTCGGCGGGAGGGTGCACGGTGAAGACCGGCGCGATGGCGGAGACTGTGGTGAGGCTGAGGTGATTCTGTGGCGCGGGATGTCAACGTTAGCCGTGTAGTTCGCCGTACCAAGCGAAAGGAAAAGGTGGTCATGGAGACCGAACTCACCGTCCTCGAGGCCGTCATCGCCGACATGCAGGACTCCGCCTCGGCCGACTTGTTCACCAGCGCCCTCTAAGAAACCGAGCAGGCCAGTGGACTGAAAGGGGCGTGCGTTGAAGTCGTCGGTTTCGTTCTCCGGGCGAAGGAAGACCTCCGAGTGGCCGGACCTTCTCGACATGGACGCCCTGCAAAGGGCGGGATGGCGGCCGCTGCCGTTCACGCAGTTCGTGATCAAGATTCACAGCAGGTGCAATCTTGCGTGCGACTACTGCTACATGTACGAGATGGCCGACCAGAGCTGGTCTTCCCGCGACAAGGTGATGGATTCGGCGACCATGAAGGCGACGATCGACCGCATCGCCGAGCACGCCCGAGTTCACCGGCTCCCCTCCGTGAACGCGGTGCTCCACGGAGGGGAGCCGCTGCTCGCTGGGACCTCGTGGATCGACGGGTTCGTCGCCGACCTGCGCGGCGTGCTGGAGCCCGATGTACAGGTCGCGGTGAGCATGCAGACCAACGGCACCCTGATCGACGAGGACTTCTTGCGGACTGCCGCTGAACGTCGTATCGGCGTCAGCGTCAGCCTGGACGGGGCCGAGCAGGACAACGACCAGCACCGGCGCTACGCGGGAGGGCGCGGTTCCTACCAGGCTGTGGCCCGCGGGCTGGCTCTCCTCGCCTCCGGACCGCATCGGGCGCAGTTCCGTGGACTACTGTGCACGATCAACGTCGACAATGACCCGATCGCCACCTACGAGGAACTGCTCAGGTGGCGACCGCCCGCCATCGACTTCCTGCTGCCGCACGGCACCTGGTCCAGCCCGCCCCCGAAGCGTACGACCGACGAGGATCACACGCCGTACGCGGACTGGCTCCTGGAGATCTTCGAGCGGTGGTACACCGCGCCGAGCAGGCAGACACGGGTTCGGCTGTTCGAGAGCGTCATCCGCATGGCGCTGGGCGGACAGAGCATGACGGAGGCCATCGGCCTGCAGCCCGCACGACTCGTGGTCATCGAGACCGACGGCTCCATCGAGCAGGTCGACTCGCTCAAGGCCGCTTTCGACGGCGCACCCGCAACCGGGCTCACCGTGCGCGATGAACCCTTAGACCGTGCGCTGGAGCATCCCTCGGTCGCGGCTCGGCAGATAGGGATCGAGGCTTTGAGCGAGAAGTGCAGGGCTTGCTCGCTGCGCGACACCTGCGGCGGCGGCCTCTATCCACACCGTTACCGCGAAGGGTCCGGTTTCCTCAACCCCTCGGTCTACTGCCCCGACCTGATGAAGTTGATCAATCACATTGTCGGACGCGTCAGGGCCGACGTGTGAGCTGGCGGCGCGACTTCTGGCTGCTGTTCGCGGGATCGAGCCTGGCCACCGTGGCCGCGAGGGCGAGCGCGGCCGCCTACCCGCTCCTCGCCCTGCTGCTGACCGGCTCGCCGGTGCTTGCGGGGTGGGTGCGGTTCGCGTCGATGGCACCGCACCTGCTCTGCACGCTTCCCTTCGGCGTTCTGGTGGACAGGCACGATCGGCGGCGGCTGTTGGTCATCTCCCAGGTCGGCAGGGCAGTGGCGATCGGGCTGCTCGCCATCACGATCGCCGCCGACGGTCCATGGATGCCGGTGTTGTGGGCGACGGTGGTGGTCGAAGGAACGCTGACTGTCCTGCATCAGCGCGCACTCGGGCCGGCGATCGCCGAGGTCGTCCCCAAGGAACACACGACATGGGCGGTGTCGAGAAACGAGGGGGCGCTGGCGGCGGCCACACTGGCCGGTCAGCCTGTGGGCGGCTTCCTCCTCGGCATCGGCAATGCCTTCCCCTTCGTGGCGGGGCTGATCGCCCAAACGGTCGCGGCGGTGACCATCCTCTGGACTCGCAAGCCTGTGCCCCGGGCGGCGGAGGCCGAGGTGGTCGCGCACGGTCTTCCTGACGCGCACGGTCTTCCTGACGCGCACGGTCTTCCTGACGCGCACGGTCTCCCCGACGCGCACGGCCTTCCCGATGCCCACGGTCTGCCCGTGGCGCACGGCCGCCTGGACGGCAGGGCTGTCGCCGACGT
>NZ_JBEFAK010000106.1:0-8789 GCF_040137845.1 Nonomuraea sp. B19D2
TGAACCCGGCGTACACCAGCCAGACGTGCAATGTGTGCACGGTGGTAGATCGGAAGTCCCGCCAGAGCCAAGCGGTCTTCCGGTGTACCTCGTGCGGACACACCGAGCACGCCGACGTGAACGCCGCAAAGAACATCCTCACCGCCGGGAGGGCGGAGCACGCACAACCCGGACCGGGTGCGCGGGCTGGGGCGCGCAAACCACGCAACTGTGTGGGCCGGAAGGTGAACCGCCAAGCAACAGCAGCTCAGGGCCACGCTACGGCGAGCCCCGAGCTGGCTGGAATCCCCCGACTTTAGTCGTGGGGAGCGCTTCAAGTCAGGACGCTTCGGGAATCCAGATGCGCATGGCTGACGGACCGCGGCGAGACCATGATCGGTAGGCGATCAGCGGTACGGTGTGGTCTTCGCCGGATCGGTGATGGCGTGCGGTGGCCGCAACGGAGCCGCGGATCGCGTCGGTGCGGTGGTCCGGGCGGGTGACCCGCGGCCGCATGTCGAGGGTCAGCTCGAGGGTGTCGCCTGCACGCCACGTCCTGGTCAGCACCATGCTGGCATCGGGTGTTTGATCGACGGGTTCGCCGTTGAGGCTGAGCCTGGTGTCGGCGGACCACTCCGGATTGCGCAGGCTGATCGACGCCGGTCGGCGCGGCGCCTGTTGCACGACGATCGTCACTGCACCGCTGTGCGGGTAGTCCGTCGCGACGTCCAGCTCGAACGGCTCCCCGTCCACGATGGCGCCGAGGGCGGAGGAGACGTACTGGTGGATCTGGATGCCGTCGGCCGTGGTCGTGGCCAGGTATCCGCCGAGGCTCGCGAGCGTGCGGGCCAGGTTGGGCGGGCAGCAGGAGACCTCGTACCAGGCCTGGCGCCGGCCGGACCCGCCACGGATGCACACGCCGTCGTCGTTGAGCGGGACCTCGCTGTCCGGATGGCGCTGGTGCAGGGTGTTGGCGTAGAAGAACGAGCGGCCGTCATCGCCGAGCGAGGTCGCGACGATGTTGTAGAGGGTTCGTTCGACCAGGTCGGCGTAGCGCGGTTCGCCGGTGGCCAGCAGCAGCCGCCAGCTGAACATGATGGACGCGACACCCGCGCAGGTCTCGCAGTACGACCGGTCCGGCGGCAGCACGTAATCCTCGCCGAAGGCCTCGTCCATGTGGTGCGAGCCCATTCCACCGGTGATGTACGTCCGGCGTGCGACGGTGTTGTCCCACTGCCGCTCCAGCGCCTCGAGCAGTTCGTCGTCGCCGGTCTCGACCGCGACGTCGACCGCCCCGGCGGCCAGGTAGAGCGCGCGTACGGCGTGCCCGCGCAGCACGTCGGCCTTGCGGACGGGAAGGTCGTCCTGGGCGAAGGCCCGCCCGAACTCGATCAGCGGCAACGTGCCCGTGCCGCGCCGCTCGACGAACAGGGGCTGAGGGGTGCCGAATGGCCGATCCTGCTCGCCACGCCCTCACCTTCCCGGATCAAACCGAGGAGAAGATGCTCGGTACCGATGTAGTCGTGGTCGAGCATTCTGGCCTCGTCCTGGGACAGGACGACAACACGCCGCGCCCGGTCGGTCAACTTCTGGAACATCCCGCCACTCCTCGCCGACGTACCCGAGGCGCCTCTGACCGGTACGCAGATCCACGTGCGTGGCCGGCGCGGTCGAGGCGGCTCCATGACGGAGGTCGTGAAGGCATATGGTGGCATCGGCGATGCTCATTGAAACGCGTTGACGCCGGTGAGCTCCGCCGACAATCCCCACAAGCGCCTGGTCTGTCCGCGGTCGACCTCCATGCCGTCGCCGAAGGGCTCGGCGATGTCGCAGTCCATGCAGTAGACGCCGCCCTTACCGGCCAACTGCGGCGAGGTCGCAGCCCATACCTGCGTCGCCGCTCCCTGCGCAGGCGTCTTGAAGTCGTCGTTCACCTGCTTGCCGGACGCGTCGATCCAACCGGCCTCGATCATCTCCTCCTTGGTGAGGTGGCGTTGCAGCGGGGTGAGGATGTACCCCGGATGCACCGAGAACGCCCGAACTCCGGCGTCCCGGCCGAGCACGTCGAGCTCCGCCGCGAACAGCACGTTCGCCGTCTTCGCCTGTGTGTACGCCTGCCACTTATCGTAGCCATGCTGGAAGTGCACGTCGTCCCAGCGCAGTCCTGAGACCAGGTCGAAGCCGGAGGCCACGACCACGACGCGGGCAGTCCCGCCACGGGCGATCGCCGGCCAGAGCAGGTTGACGAGCGCGTAGTGGCCGAGGTGGTTGATCGCGAACTGCGCCTCCCACCCGGGGCCGACCCGCGTCTCGGAACAGGCCATGATCCCGGCATTGTTGATCAGGATGTCGATCTCCCGCCCCGACGCCAGGAACCGATCGGCGAATCCGTGGACACTGCCGAGGTCGGCCAGGTCCACCTCGTCGACCTCGATCCCGTCGATGCCCTCGACCGCCTCGTGGGCGATCGTCCTCCGCCGGGCCGGAACGATGACGTGGGCTCCGGCGCGGGCGAGCGCGCGGCTGGTCTCCAGCCCGAGACCCGAGTAGCCCCCCGTGACGATGGCGAGCTTGCCGGACAGATCGATCCCACGCAGAACGTCGTCCGCGGTGCTCCGGGCGCCGAATCCCGATCCAAGTTTGTGCTGAGGCGTTGTCATGATCAGAAAAGCTAGATGCTAGACCGTGGTCTAGGTCAATGGCGTACGCTCGCTCCATGACCGGCAGCACACCAGAACTGAGCATCGGGCAGGTCGCGGAGCGCACCGGGCTGAGCGTGCACACCCTGCGCCTCTACGAGCGGGAAGGCCTTTTCGCCAGTGAGGTGAGACGAAGCGCGAACGGCCGCCGCGTCTACAGCGAGGGGGACGTGGAATGGCTGTCCTACTGCACGAGGTTTCGCGCGTCCGGCATGCCTCTCGCCACGATCCGGCGCTTCGCCGAACTGATCCGGCAGGGCCCCGGCAATGAAGACGAGCGGCTGGCGTTGCTGCGCCGCCATCAGCAGCAGGTCCTCGCTCGGATCGCCGAACTCACCGAATGTCTCACCCTCATCTCCCACAAAGTCGGGGTCTATGAGGAGCACATGTCGCGGGGTACGGCGAGCGCCCTCTGGAGCACCGGCAACCCCGCGTAGGCCACCCGGGCGCTCCACGCCGATCCCGCCTCGGAGCTCGGCCCTCCTACGGCGAAACGGTCTACGTGTCCGAGCTGCGGATCAGGTCGTCGTGGAACCCAACCGCGGCGTGGTGGTGTCCCGCTCGGAAACACGGTTTCGTGGTATGAGCTGGAATTTGCTGCGCGATCAGAGCGGCCGCTACGACCATCATGAAGTATTGCTATCGCTTGTCTACCGATTGATGAGGTGCTTGTTCGCCCTGCTGGCAGTGCTGGTCCGCGCTGATCTGTCCAATAACGTTGAGCCGCGATGTCTGGCCGGCTCACGGTGTCAGATTCTCCTAGCGGGAGAACGCCCCAGGAGGCGTTTTCGAGGGCGAGCGGCGCGCGTCAGGCGCGACGCAGCCAGAAGCCACTGGAGTGCTCGTCGGCGTGCGGCCGGTCGTAGACCCAGCCGTCGACGGAGGCCAGCTCGTCGAGCGTCCACCGGTAGGAACGCGACGCCCACCCGTCCTCCGGCCTTGGTTGAAGATCGGGAAGTCGCGGCAGTCGCCGTCATCGCGGACGCACGGGCCGAACCCGCCCCAGGCGGCGCGGGGGGTGTTGTGGGACTCGAACACCTTGCTGCCGGTGAGAGGGCGCAGGGCGCACTGGGCGTCATAGATCGGCCCGGCGTTGAGCGACAGACAAGGTCCAGAAACGGCTTCACAGGGAGTTTTCAGGAACGATCCGGCGGTTCCCTCGCCCGGTGACGAATCGGGAAAGGCACTTGTAGGCCCCTGCCTGCGTCGTTAACCTGGCGCGAATGCGCGGGCCCCTTTTATCCCTTATGACCGTCGCCCTGGCCCTGCCGGCCTGTAGCGCGTCCCAGCAACCCCCGGCGCCCGCCACGAGGCAGGCCCAGGCGGCGCCGGTCGCGTCCGCCGCCGCGCCCGAGCGCCCGAAGGTGGACCTGAGCGCGTACGAGGCGGGCCGGTCCAAGCCCGTCGCCGACCCGGTGTACCCGGCCTACGGCAACCCGTCGATCGACGTGCTCCACTACGACCTGGCGCTCACCTGGAAGCCGGGCACGCGCACGCTGTCCGGTACGGCCGAGCTCACCATCCGGGCCGCCCGGCCGATCTCCCGCGTCCGCCTCGACTTCGGCCGCGCCCTCAAGGTGGACGAGGTCACGGTGAACGACACCCGGGTCCGGGCCAGCCGGAAGTACGACGACCTGACGGTCCCCCTGCCCGAGGCTCTGGAGGCCGACGAGGGCGCCGTCGTGACCGTGCGCTACCACGGCACGCCCAAGCCCGTGGACGCCAAGCAGCGGCGCGAGGACATCTCCATGCTCGGCTTCCACGTCGGCAACGGCGGCCGGGCGTGGGCGCTGCAGGAACCGTTCGGGGCGTTCACCTGGTTCCCGGTGAACGACCACCCATCGGACGAGGCGCTCTACGACGTGGCGATCACCGTGCCCGAGGGCTGGTCGGGCGTGGCGCACGGGACGTACAAGGGCAAGACCTCGGCCGGGCGGACAAGCACGTTCCGGTGGCAGTCGACCAACCCCGTGGCCAGTTACCTGACGGTGTTCGCGGCCGACAGGTTCCGGATGTACAAGGACAAGGGGCCGCGCGGGATCCCAATCACGTACTGGATCCGGCCGCAAGATGTCGCCAAGCAGCTGCCCGTGGCCAAGCGCATGCCGTCGATCCTGCGCTGGCTTGAGCGGAAGATCGGGCCGTACCCGTTCCCGAGCGCCGGACTGGTGGCCACGAGCGACTCCGGCATGGAGACCCAGCAGATGGTCGCCCTCGGCCCCCGGTACATGCAGCCCTCCGTCGTGGCGCACGAGCTGGCCCACCACTGGTTCGGCGACACCGTCACCCCGCGCACCTGGCGCGACCTGTGGCTCAACGAGGGCTTCGCGATGTACTTCGAGATGCAGTGGTACGCCGACCACGAGGACGGCACGATCGACGAGTTCATCGCCAACATCCGCCGCATCGACGGCCGGCTGCGCCGGAAGGCGGGCCCGCCCGGCAGGTACCGGCGCGACTCCTTCGGCATCAGCAACGTCTACTACGGCCCCGCGATCATGCTGCACGAGATCAGGAAGCGGCTCGGCGACCGGAAGTTCTTCGCCACGATGCGGGCCTGGGCCCAGGAGCACCGCAACACCACCCAGGACCGGGCGTCGTTCACCCGGTGGATCAACGACTACACCAGCCGGGACTTCACCAAGCTCATCGACACCTGGTTGGACTCCAAGACGACCCCGCGCTGACGACCAAGGGCGAGTAAGTTTGGACGAGGTCAACGGTTCCGGCCCTGGCCGTCCGGCCGTCCGGCCGTCCGGACCATCGCTCTGGACAGCGACACCGCGCAGGTTCTGCGCGCTCACCGGCAGCAGCAGCTCCAGGAACGGCTGGCCATGGGCGAGGCGTGGACCGACAGCGGGTTCGTCTTCACCCAGCCCGACAGCAGCCGCCTGCACCCGCAGCACGTCTCCGACCAATTCCTCTGGCTGGCCTACCTGGCCGGACTACCGCCCGTCCGACTGCATGACCTCCGCCATGGCGCGGCCTCGCTGATGCTGGCGGCCGGGGTGGAGATGAAGGTGGTACAGGAAACCCTGGGACACACCTCCAGCGCCTTCACCGCCGACACCTACACCTCCGTCTACCCACAGGTCGCCACGGCCGCGGTCGAGAAGACCGCCGCCCTGCTTTTCGGCAAGAAAGACCAGACCCAGCCCGGGAAACTCATCCCGCTGAGAAGCCGACAGTCGGATTAAGCATCCGGCCCCGCATTCGCCGCCTACTCGCGGCAAGGCGGGGCCGCTGCTCTTCCCGCAGCAGCCGGAGACGGTGAATGGATCACGGTGTGTGCGGGGTTGGTGCGCGCGAGCACGCAGGGAGCACGGCGGACATCCCAATTTGATCATTGCATCGCGGCTTCCCGGCATGGATCCCGCACTCCAACAATGCTGGCGCAATTCATGGATGACGGTCGCAGTGCTCGGCACGTGCTCCAACCCGTACGCAACTCAATGATCTTCGCGGCGCGAGCTGCATGCTCGGATCGAGGTCGTCGCTGGTTCCAACTGTCATCCCCTGCGCCGTCCACGTGGGGCAAACCACGCGGACGACGCCCGGAATGACGTCGCTTCAGGACACCGCGGCGGTTCTGGTGTGATCGGCCAGTGGCGACAACGACGACGGATCGAGCGTCGGAAGGTACTCAGCGGGCTGATCAACGAGTACCACCGAGCCGGGTAGCCGTTCCGGAGAACTCCCAGCTCAAGCTCCCGGCGCCAACGGCCCCGGACATCGCAACGCGACCCACCCGGCACGTGACCGGGAGAGCACATGAGCCGTCTTTCAGATGAGGAGCGGTATGACCTTCGCGAACGTATCCAGCGCCGCCTCCTGAACAGGGGTGCGGCCTTGCCGGGGTGGGCGGCCGCGATGGCTCCGTTGAGGGCACCCACCGAGGTTCCGACGATCAGGTCGGGGACGAATCCTCGCTGCTCCAACGCGTACCCGACACCAACCTGCGCAGCTCCGAGCACTCCCCCGCCCCCTACCGCCACCGCAACGCGACGGGGAAGGGCGTGCAAGCCCGCCGGCTTCGGGCCCTCGTCCGGCCGGCTCGTCGATGACGAGGACCGCCTCGCCTCGTCGCCCATCATGGCTGGACTCCTCTCATAGCCGTGACCACCGGACCAGTCGCCCTCGCTGAGGCAATCGAGAGCCGAGGAGGCCGATCTCCGGTGATGTGCAGCCTTCATGTTCCGCCCTTCTCACCACCGCGCGGATACGTTCCTCAGCTGAGACCGGCCGGCCACCGAATCTGTGACACCCTCGGCGTGGGCGGCCGACTGGCCGGATCGATCGAAGCCGAACATGCCAAGGTGAGGAGGACGCCGGTACACCCGACGATCCGCTGTGCAAGCAGCGATCAGAGCCGGTGACGGTGGACCATGCGGAATTCGATCTAGCTCTTCATCGGCACCACCGCCTGTGTGCTGCTCCTGCTGGCGTCGTGGCCTCGGTCCGGTTCGGCCCTTACGCCTTCGGCTCCTGACCAACGCACCGGCACGGCCCGATCAGGCTTCTGACCGCGTCGGATCTGTACGAGTCCCGGCGTCCCACCGCCCATGGGTGAGCGCTCGTAACACATACTCGACGGGGCCGTACCGGTGCCGCCGCAGCCACCACATGCTCACTGCCAGCAGCACCGCGTAGATCGCCGCCGCGACGCCCATCACGGCCAAAGGTGACAGCGTGCCCGCCAGCGCCAGCCCGTACCCGGTGAAGATGAGGCAGCACAGCACCGACTGACCGATGTAGTTCGAGGCCGCCATGCGCCCGGCGGGGGCCAACGCGCGGCGGACAGCGGGCACGCGTTTGAGCACCTGGAGCAACGTGACTACGTAGGCGGCGGTCAGGAGCACCGAGGTCACGTTGTTCAGTGCCATCGCGACCAGTTGCAGGGCCCCGCCGCCGCGCGAGGTCGCCCAGCTGAAGAAGACCGCGGCGGGCACTCCGACGCCGAAGCCCGCCCACTGCACACGCGGCATCAGGTGCGCCCAGCGCTCCGGCTCCTCCAGCAGCCGCGCCTTCCCCAACGCCAGCCCGAACAGGAGCAGCGCCATCGCCATCGGCCCCTGCCCGAGCCACACCATCGCCACCAGAGCCGGATATGTCTGGACCTGGAAGGTCAGAAAGCCCAGCGGGCCGTCCCTGACCAGTTCCTCGGCATGCAGTCCGGCAGCCGCGTCCACGGCCTGGGGCGGCCCCGGGTCCAGCAGCGTCAGCCCGGAGAGGATCAGCCAGATCACCGACATGACCCCGATGATCCAGCAGCCGACGACGAACGCCTTCCTGGCCGACACGCCCCGCATAGCCAGCAGGACCAGCCCGAGCGCGGCGTAAAGGGTGAGGATGTCGCCGATCCACAGCAGGAAGCCGTGCGCCACGCCGATCAGGAACAGGCCCAGGCAGCGTCGCAGCATCCTGGCCTTCACGTCCACGCCGTCGCGGGTCATGAGCGTGAAGGAGTAGCCGAACAGGAACGAGAACAGGATGTAGAACTTGGTCAGCACGAACGTGCTGACCAAGAACGCGACGGGGCCGTCGCTGATCGGCATGGTGCCGATGGAGACGGCGTAGCGGGGGTCGGCGAAGAATCCGATGTTGGCCACGAGGATGCCCGCCAACGCGAAGCCCCGCACGGCGTCGATCTCACGCACTCGCGTCATGAGCACGACCATAGGAAGGGCGGAGCGCACGGCACATCGACCTTCGGAAGGCGAAGGACCGACCAAAGTCGGCCTTTGACCGGAAGGTGCTCGGCGGCGCGTACTGAGGGGCCACGGTGATTCCGGACAGCCGTCTTATGGGCGTAGCCTATGCGGCTATTTGGGTTGAAAGGGACTCGTTGAGAACTTCCAGGGGTGGCCGGTAGCCGAGCGCGGCCAACTCGCCGACTTGGAACTACGGCACCGCCGCCGCGCCCGCGCCGAAGACCGCATCCGCTGCGCCAAGGACACCGGCCTGACCAACCTGCCCCTGCACGACTGATCCTGCTGGTTAACTCGCGACACGCGGTTGTAGGTTCGTGACCTGAGTCTTTGGCGTCCGGGATCATGCGGTGCGCGGCCGGGTTTCCCCCTCCTCCCGGTCGTGGATGGAGTGGTCGGTGTC
>NZ_JBEFAK010000107.1:0-7783 GCF_040137845.1 Nonomuraea sp. B19D2
AACCTCATCCGCCTGGATGCCTGGTGGAACGGACACCCGCTCGACCGGACCCGCACCAGCCACCTCGCCCGCCTCGAACTGGCAGAACTCGCTCTCGCAGCCTGAGACGAGTTAACCAGCAGGATCATCCAAGGACGCCAAAACCTCCGCAGGGGGCCGAGCGGCGCTGTGGAGACTCGGCAGGTGAGGCTCGTGCAGACACCTGCGGGAGCCGTTCGCCACGAACGGCGCAGCGAAGTACGCGATCGTCGCGCGTCTCTGGATTCCGATCGAATCAGACGATGCCGCAGTATGACTTTCTGTAATGCCTGTGCTCGACGTTGCCGATTACCGCGCAATTGGTTACTCAGGCTGAACCGTTACGGGGAAAGGCAAGCGATGCTTGAGATTCGCGCAGATGTGACGTAGATCACACAAGATCCATACAGCCTGGTGATCCATAAGATGTGCGCACACTTATAGCGGCGAGTAATAATCTGGCTACTCTGTTGCGCTTGTCCGCTCCGACAAGGCGTGTCAAGGTCTCTAATCGTGCGCAGAAAACTATGTCTGCACATGTTCCGAGAGAAAGGTCATGCATGCGGGCGTTACTCGGCGGAATCCTTACTCTTACCCTCGGACTCGCGATCTCCGCGGTGTCGGCGTCTCCCGGTGTCGCGGAGGCAGCTGCGGAGCCGCAGCGGGCATCGATCGGCTCGACTCAGCTGAAGGCGGCCACGCAGACTGCCGCGCAGGCCCTGCGTAGCAGGTCCGCCAACCCCCAAGTCGCCGACGTGGCGCAGAAGTATCTGGACAAGCAGGCCCGCTCGGGCAGGCTGCTGGACGCGTCCGATGTCAAGGTCGCCTCCGTCGCGGACCCGTTCGGCAACGGCCAGATCCGCCTGGCGTGGGACGGCTCGCGGCAGCCTGAGCGCATCGACGTGGCGGTCGGCGACGGCGCCGATGCCAACGACGGGCAGAAGGCCATCGGGGTGATGATGGCCGAAGCGCCCGACGCGCCCTCCTCTGGCTGGCAGGGTGGTGCTGGATTCGACGGCGCGTTCAACGTCAAGGACATGTTCCAGATGGGGCACGAGTGCGTCGAGCTGTGGTGGGACCCGGAGTACTGGACCGGAGAGGAGCCACAGGACCACAACGCCACTTCGTGTTACGAGAAGTATCAGGACCCGACCACGAGGAAGTGGATCTACAACCGGTGGGCGGTGTTCCAGCAGGCCGACGGGCCGACGAACCGCCCAAGGACGGTCGACTTCACGCTCCGGTCTCGCCCTTGGAAGGGGTTTGAGGATCGGGTGGAGAGCCTGTACAAATGGACGCCCGCCGGCGGGCAGAAAACCTGCGAAGAGACGATGAACGTATCGCTTTCGTTCCCGGACTACGCCGGAGTTGAGATTCCGATCCACCAGTGCACTTCCACGTCAGTGCTCCCGGACGCGACCACGAAGGCTATGGGGATCGATTTCAACGGCGAGGAGACCGGCCAGCTGGCTCTCGACTTCGGCGCGGCGATCTACGCCAAGTCGGCCGACGAAGACTTGAACCCCATCTACGCCGACTATCTCTGGGCGCAGGTGGACTGGGGGATCTCCAACGAGAAGACCCTGCTGTGGAAAGAGGACGGCTGGTAAGTCGTTGAAGGGCTTCATCCACCGGCACAGGGCGCTTCGGACCATGCGGAGCGCCCTGCTCCTGCTCCTGCTTTGCATCAGCGGATGCTCCGCGACCGATTCGCCGGCCAATCCCGCGCCCGCCCGGTCTACCGCGCCGTCTGGTGACCCTTGCTCTGAAGGCGGAACTCGGGAGGCCTGTGCGAGCGTCCAGGTGGACGGCGAGCCTTACAGATACTCGCTGCTGCGCTCGTCTCGCCCCACGAAGAACACTGTCATCGTGGACGTCGGCGGCCCAGGTGTAGCCGTCATGAGCGGCCAGATCCGCCTGCCCCAGCTTGCGCGAACCATCAACGTTCTCGGCCTCGCTTACAATCTGCTCTTCCTGGAAGAACCGTGGGTGCTCAAGGCCTCGCCGAGTAACTGCCCGCAGGCTCTCAGCGAGCTTGTTCGATGGATCCGTAACCGCGACGGAAACTCGCTGATGGACTACTCGGCCGACGTCGCCACCGGCTGCTTTCCCGAGGATTCGCGGCGGAGTTGGGGCTTCACCGGCGACAGCTACAACAAGATCCTGCAGCAGGTGGCCGCACAGGAGTCGCTGCGGTACTCCGGATTCATCGGCCACTCGTTCGGTGCCGTGCGGCTGGGCTATCTGCGTCACATCAACCTGGACTGGTCCATCCTGACTCGCCCCTTCCCGGTCGGAGCAGACGGTCGGCAGATCGTGAACGCACGCGCACGTGCCATCGAAGACATGCAAAGAAGGGTGACCGGCCACCAGGGCATGCCGCGAGCGCTCTCGATTGCGGGGGTCGAGCGGCGTTTCGACTACTTGTCGGCGTTGGTCGAAGTGGGCTATACGCAAACACTTGCTTCTACCGGGCGCCTCGCCGGCTTGGACTCGGATGCCCAAGCCGCCCAGCGGTTGGCACAGCAGTATTGGGGGATTTACGGGGCGGGTGCTGTGTCGCCCGCATATCTCGCCTACCTCGAAGAGGTTTGCTCTGCGGCGAAAGGGTGGCCGTACGCTTACGGGAGGTACAACTCCGTCACCAGTGTGCTCGAGGCCAAGCATGCCTCTTGTTTCCTGCTGAAGCGCGAGCCCGCCGAACTCGTCTACGGCAAGGAACCGCGCTGCATCGTGACCGGTTCGAGCGACACAGTGACTCCGGCGGCACTCATTGCAAAATCCGTTCTGTCACGTGGGCGCGCTATTTGGATATCGTCGAGGGAGCGTGCGCATGCATCGTTCGACCAGCTTGACGTCTGCTTGAAGCGGCTGGCCGGTGAAAAGCCCGCCCAATAGGATCAGAGCCCGCGAGTCCTGGAGGTGGGAAAAGATGCGCTTGCCGATAACTCGTCGTAACTTCTTGGCCGTTGGCGCCGCGGCAGTCGGAGGCCTTATCGCCGGCGGTGCCGTCTTCCTCGATCGGAGCGAGGAGCCCTCCGAGGGCGACAAGCTGCACGTGACTCCGATTGCACTCCCGAAAGCTCCTATCGCTGCCCGGACCGGTCATTCTGTCACCTGGACGGGTAGCGAGTTGGCTGTGTGGGGCGGGTGGAACGGCGACAAGGCGCGGCCCCGGTATCTCACCGACGGTGCCCTGTACAGTCCGACCACGCGTTTGTGGCGGATGATGCCCAAGACATCGCTCTCTCCCCGTAGCGAGCACCTGGCTGTGTGGAGCGGTTCGGAGTTGCTCATCTGGGGCGGTGATGCGTCGGGACTGTTGCGTGACGGCGCCGCGTACAGCCCGCAGAAAAATGTGTGGCGCGCCCTTCCGGATGCTCCAGCGGAGCTGTCTGCGGCCGAGCCGCACGTTCACCGCGGCAGTATCATCTTCACCCCCGCCCGATACAGAATCCCTCTTGGCAAACCCGCCGTGCCGCTATTGGTTTTCGACCAGCAGAACAGGCGGTGGCGCGCCATCGAGGGCAACGGGGTGCACGTCATCGACATAGTGAGTGACAGCGCAGGGGTTGTCGCGCTCACCTTCGATCCGTCCAGAAACGTTCTGATGACGCAACGACTGGACCGCGGCCTGGCTCGTCTCGAACGGGCGACGAAGCTGCCCCTGGGCTCCGGCGTGGATTCTGCGGGGCTGCTGTGGAATGGGACCGGGCTGATAGGGATCTTCAGCGAAGGCGGTCGAAGCCGCATGGTCGAGTTGGGAGACGGCGTCCGATGGCGTGAGGTGGGCCGGTTTTCCTCCCGCGTCTTCCGTTCGAAAGCCGAGTTGCACGGGGACAGGCCACCGAACCGCATGTGGATGGCGAGTGGCCGCATCTGGTCGGCATCGTCGCAAGGTGTCGCAGCCTACGACCCTCGCACAGCCAGACTGCACTCAGCGCCAAGGACGGTCGCGTTCGCGGGCGGATGCCCTGACAATATGACGCCCGTGATCGCCGGAAACCAGCTGTTGATGTGGGGTGGACGCGGCTGCGACGGTTCCGTCAGCGAGGACGACGCTATAGGAATGGCTGTGGGACTGCCGACGCGCTGATCACCTCAGAGCCGAAGATCTCCGGTCGGAGGCATGATCTGGCACGCACGAGCCGCATCGCCCCAGTCCCAGTGCGTAAGCTCTTTAATTCGGGCGGTTCATTCGACGGGCTCGTCCCGGGTCGGAGACGTGCAGGATCTCAGCTGTCTAGCGTTGCTTGAGGCGGAGTGCTTCCTTGCGGGTCTCGGCCTGGACGGACCGCTCGCGCTCCAGCCACGCCGGGTTCTCCGCCTTCAGCGCATCGATCTCAGCGGTGGTGAGCGGTTCGGTGATCCCGCCTCTGGTCAGGCCGGAGATGGAGACCCCGAGCTTCGCGGCGACGACCTGCTTGGGGTGCGGGCCGTTGCGGCGCAGGTCAGCGAGCCAGGCGGGTGGCGTCGACTGCAACTCGTTCAGCTCGTCCCTGGAGACGACACCCGCCTGGAACTCGGCGGGAGTGGCCGAGAGGAGGATACCCAGCTTCTTGGCCGCGGTCTCGGGCTTCATCGTCTGGATGCTCTTCGGTTTGGGCGAGGTCATGGCGCCAAGAGTAGTCAGTCGGAACGGGTTCCCCTGACATCGGTACCCTGAGGACGTGACTGATGGGGAGACCGGCAGGGTGTTCCGGGTGGCGTACGTGCCCGGGGTGACGCCCGCGAAATGGGTCAACATCTGGACCGAGAGGATGCCCGGTGTGCCGGTTACCCTGGTCGCGGTTCCCGCCGCCGAGGTGGTGGGACTCCTGCGGGATGGCGGCGCCGACGCCGGATTCGTCAGGCTGCCGGTCGACCGGGACGGGCTCAGCGTGATTCCTCTCTACGTGGAGACCACGGTGGTCGTGGTGCCCAAGGACCACGCAGTGGCCGCCGTCGACGAGGTGGTCATCGCCGACCTGGCCGACGACGAGGTGTTCCATCCCCTGGACGACACCATCGAGTGGACGGCCCGGCCCGGGCAGCCCGCGTTCACCCGCCCGGCCACAACGGCGGACGCGGTCCAGCTGGTGGCGTCCGGCGCTGGGCTTCTCCTGGTTCCGCAGTCGCTGGCACGCCTCCACCACCGCAGGGATCTCACCTACCGGCCGGTGCCGGACGCGCCGCAGTCTCAGGTCGCGCTGGCCTGGCCCACGGACGCGACCACTGACCTGGTGGAAGATTTCATCGGCATCGTCCGCGGTCGGACAGTGAACAGCTCGCGGGGCCGTACCCCCGCCGCCCCTGCGGAGAAACCGGCACAGCGGCAGGCACGGAAACCCGCACAGAACGGCTCCGGCCGCCGAGCCGTGCCGGCCAGCCGTAGAAGGAAGGGCTACCGGCCTCGGTGACCTACAGCCCCGATCCTCCAGTTCGGATCCGGCACTGAAAACGGCCGACCCTCAGTTGGACCCACATTGAGGGACCCGAGACCGCGAGTTTTCTCCGCCCCAACGCCCAGATCAAACCGGGACAGCGGCGGCATGCGCCCCAAAGCGTAATGATCGGCGACCCCAGGTCCGGAAACGGTCCACGGTCGTCTGCCGTTGTCCACGGTTCCGTCCACGGGAGTGGTGTACGGGTGATCTTCCCCTGCGTGTGATGCTGATTCGCCGCAATCTGACCATCGGCGAGCTGGCCCTCTACCGCTACGCGCCCGGATTACCCTGCCGGTTCCGGAATATTTCCGTGCACGAAGCAGCTATTCGTCGGCTCCGGTTCGGCGGCGACGGAAGTCCTGGAGTATCAGCCACACCGCCACGAGCAGGACCAGCAGCGCGAAGCCAGCGTACAAGGCCCACGGCACGTGTGCGCGTTTGGTGAACGTCTTGGGCTGCAACGGCTCGCCAGGGGAGGTGATGTTGGCGGCTCCGAGGACCTTGTCGCCGGGCTTGATCAGCTTGGTGTCGTTGATGAAGGACTGAAAGTCGGCATACCCCACGCCATCTGGGGCGACCACCTGGCAGCCGCCTTCGGGTTTACACGCCACCACCATCGGCATCCAGCGAGACTGGCCATCATCGGCGTTCTCGACCAGCACCCGCCTGCTATAGACCTTCGCGTCCGGTCCAGCAAAGTCCTCAACCGTTTTGATCACCGCATCGGGCGAGGTCTGACCGGTTGACGCCGTACCGCATCCCGCAATTGCTACCGCGCATACAACCGCCACGAGCATCCACCCTTTGCGGCCCCAAACGGCCACCGGATTCGTCCCCCGATGACTCAAGTCAGTCACCATCCCGCCGCCACCTTGAGCCTGCGGAAGTCCGCTCGCACCGCGTCCCAGGCGCTGCCGCAGAGCACAGCGGCGGAGAGCGTTCCCGCGGCGGACCGGATCTTCATCGGGTACGTGCGTCCTGGTTCGGATCCCATCGCCTCAACCTAGCGATGTGGTCCGGGGACCGGTCCCGCCACTCGAACACGGTCCTGCTGATCGGTCTGAGTCCGCTGCGCCAGCCGGTTCGCGGGCGTCGCACTGTCGTTCACGGCCATCGCCTTCTCTCCTTCGATCTTGATGCCGCAACCGTCTCTTGTCACATGGAGCTCTCCGGTCACACCAGGGGGAAGATCACCTGTACACCTCTCCCGTGGGACGCGAACCCGTGTCGCACAGGAGCACGTCAGCGCCCCATCTCCGAACGCAGGATCTCCTCGTGCCGCTCGGCGAGGTCCGGTTTGGCCTCGAACGACGCAAAGAACGGTAGCTCACGTTCCCCAGGGGATCTGTCCGTGGAAGACGTCGACAAGTGGCTGGCCGGTAAGACGGGCGAACTGGGCACCTGGTCACTCAAGCTGATCCACGGCATCCTCAACCGTGCGGTCAATAGCGCGATGCGCCGCGACAAGGTCAAGCGGAACGTCGTGGACCTTTGCGACATCCCGGAGGGCGCACGGGTCGTCCGTCGAAGGCCTTGACGCTGGCTCAAGTTCTCGCCATCCTCACACAGGCCGAGGGGAGTGGGGAGCGCATGCGGGCCTACATCGTCCTCTCGCTGCTGATCGGCGCTCGTGCGGAGGAGCAGGGCGCTGCTCTGGTCGCACGTCGTGGCCTACGACGAGGCTCGGGCCGCGTGGCTGCCGGTGGGGGAGGCGGGCTGGGAGCACGAGGAGTTCGCGATCTACGTCTGGCGGTCTGTTCGGCAGAAGGGTGACACCAAGACGGTGAAGTCTCGCCCTCTCCGTCCCGCGGCCATCATCCCGGAGCCGGAGCGCCCCCGCCGGAGGCGCCGTTCTGCGATAGAGCCGAGTACTAGTTGTTCCCGTCGGTCCATTCGCTGTCGAGGATGCTGAAGAGGGCGGAGTCTCGCCAACCGTCGCGCAACTTCGCGGTGTGGCGGAGGTGGCCTTCATGGGTCATCCCGAGTTTCTTCAGGATGGCTGCGGAGGCGGCGTTTCGGGGATCGCAGGTGGCGTAGATGCGGTGCATGCGGAGTTGGTGAAAGCCGATGTGCAGGAGTTGTCGGCCGATGGCGGTGCCCAGGCCGCGGCCCCAGAGGCGGGGATGTGTGAGGTATTGGATTTCCCCTTGGGCATGTTGGAGGCTGCGGATGCGGAGCTCCCCCATTCCTATGACCTCGTTGTCATGGAGGGCTGAGGGGCTCCGAATTTTCCGGACTCGACCCAAATGAAACTATATCATGCCGCGACCCGATTATCGAACCATTCCTCTAGCACCTCCGATGGTGGGCGATATCCCAACCCAGAGTGAAGTCTTCGC
>NZ_JBEFAK010000108.1:0-7263 GCF_040137845.1 Nonomuraea sp. B19D2
AGCGGCAGATGTTCGGACGAGCCAGCTTCGACCTGCTCCGCATTCGCGTCCTCAACTACCACTAGCCCGTCGACCTGGACCCGAACACCGTCACGCTCTGTTGCCACAGGCTTTGATCCAGAGCCGGAAATTGTCAGCGTTAAGCAACATGAGGTGTCAGTAACTCAGGGTAGCGGCCAGTCTAGATCCTCCCAAGTCCAGGGGACAGCGACTCTTCCATCACGGGCCAGGCGGTAAGTGCCGGTCGGTGGTTCGCGGCCTTGAAGGAGACGGCGACGGTAGCCGCGGCCTCGATGAGTCACGCCTCGGCGCCCGGGCCGAGGGCCAGGACCTCGCCATTCCATGATCACACGCCAGGTGATCTGAGACGTTCACTGCTGGACGCCATGATCGTTGAGACACTCACATTCACGTTGTCTCAAATGAGTTGGCGAGCCGCAGGTCAGAGTATCTCGGGACGTACGGGCGACGTCTGGCGATGTCCGCTCGCTGGCGTACGGCATTGTCGCGACTCCGGAGACGCGCAAGGCGATCGAGGCCGCCACAGGAGTGGATGCCCAGATCGTGCGCGACATGCACCTGGAGGTGTTCGACGGCACGGCCGTGGACCTGGCGGGCGCTCGCGCGGGGGACAAGGAGTCGATCCGCCGGGCGGAGGCTCGTGAGTGGGCGCTAGAGCCCACTTTCGACCGCCGTTGACAGGCCGAGGCGACGCCGCTCCTGGATACGCCTCGGCAGCTCGCGATCCGGTGGCACACTGGGGGCGAGACATCATCTGTTCGAAGCGAGCGGAGACCATATGGCGCTGCAGGACGGGCGGCCGCCCGCCGCGCCGGTGCCCGCGGCTCCGCTTGTCGGCGGCAAGTTGCTCGTCCCTCCTGTCCGGCCGGGCACCGTCGGCCGGAGCAGGCTGACCACCCGGCTCGACGACCGCTCCCAACGCCTGGCCGTCGTGGTCGCGCCCGCAGGGTGGGGTAAGACCACCCTGCTCGCCGACTGGGCCCGGCGGAGCGTCCTCGCGCGCGACACCGCCGTCTCGTGGCTGACCCTGGACGACTCCGACGACGAGCCGCACCGGTTCTGGACTTATCTGCTCTCGGCACTGCGTACGGCGAACCCGGCGCTGGGCGACGCGGCGCTGAAGGCGTTATGTGTGACCGAGGTCGACCCGCTCGAGGTGGCCGTGCCCACACTGCTCAACGACCTCGCGGCGGCGCCCGGGCGGCACTCCCTCGTGCTCGACGACTACCACGTGATCCAGGACCGGCGAATCCACGAGGCCGTCGAGTTCTTCCTCGGCTACCTGCCGCCCTCCTTTCGCCTGGTCGTCGCCTCCCGGCTGGACCCGGCGCTACCGCTGGCCCGGCTCCGGGCGCGTGGGGAGTTGACGGAGATCCGCGCGGCGGGGCTGCGCTTCACCGACGACGAGGCGACCGGCCTGGTCGCCGGGGTGGCCGGCGACACCCTCGACACCGACGGCGTCGCCGACCTGGTCCACCGCACCGAGGGGTGGGCGGCCGGGATCAAGCTGATGGCACTGGCGGTCCGCGCCGCCCCCGGCCCACCGGCCGGTGTGGACACGGTTCGCGGCGACGACCGGCACGTCGTTGACTATCTGACCAGCGAGGTGCTCGACGGCCTGCGCGCCGGACAGCGTGACTTCCTGCTGCGTACATCCGTGCTCGAACAGCTGTGCGGCCCGCTGTGCGACGCCGTCCTCGAACAGTCCGGCTCCCACGTGGCGCTGGCCGACCTCGAACGCGCGGACCTGTTCCTCGTCGCGCTGGACTCGCAGCGGTTCTGGTACCGCTATCACCGGCTGTTCCGGGAAGCCCTGCGGCGCGAGCTGGCCGCGGTGGCCCCGGAGGCCGGTCCGCGTCTCCTGGGCAGAGCCGCCGAGTGGTACGCGAACGCCGGGGAGCGCGAGCAGGCGGTCCGGTGCCTGATCGCGGCCGGTGACCAGCGTGGCGCGGCGGAGATGCTGGCCAGCGCAGACGACGACTTTCTCGCCCGCGGCGCGATCGGCGCCTACCTGCGGCTCGGTGACAGTCTCGGAACCGAGGCCGTGCGGGCCAATCCGAGGCTGGGCATCTCGCTGGCGTCGGCGGCGGGCCTCACCGGCGACCTTCACCGGGTGGCCCCGCTGCTCGACGCCGCGGAGGCCGCCATCACCTCCGGCACAGAGCCTCCTGCCGGGTGGCGGTCCGGGCACGCGGCGGCGATGACGCTGCGTGCCGTGTACGTCCAGGACGGGCGCGCCCCCGAGGAGCTGCTCGACATGGTCCGGCGAGCCGTCGAACTCGAGGTGGATCCCGCTGTTCACGGCTGGGTGATCTCCCGGATCGCTATGGGGAGCGTGCTGTCCGGTCTGAGTCACCACGACGAGGCGGCACGGGTACTGTCCCGGGCGGTGGAGCAGGCCCCGGTGGTCGGCCTGCCCGCCTTCACCCGGCTCCAGGCCACCGGCCTGCTCGCGATGGCCCTGTTGCACCGCGAAGACCCGGAGCCCGCACGCCTCGGCCACCACCGGGACGGTCCCGAGCCGGTGCGGGCGCTGTTGCGGGGTGTGCTGCCCGAGGTCGCGGCGATCGAGTCTGAACTCGGGGATGCCGCCGCGCCGGCGGTGGTCTTTCTGCGGCTTGCCGAGGGCGTCGTCGCCCTTCGCGACGGCCACCTGCTTCACGCCCGCGACCTGCTGCTCCACACCGTGGGGCTGGCCCAGACCACCGGCCACCCCACCCAGGTCGTACGGGCCCTGGTCGCCCTGGCCGAGGTGGAGCTGGCCTGCGGGGACCGGCGGGCGGCATCAGCCGCCCTGTCCGAGGCCGATGAGGTGGCGCGGGCCTGGCCGGTGTTCCCCTCGGCGGGCGCCGCCCTCGCCGAGGCTCGTCGCCGCGTCGGGTGGAGCCCGACGGCTCTGATCAGGCGGGCCGCCGGGCCGGTCGAACCGCTCACCGACCGGGAGCACTCCATCCTGCTCGCGTTGCGCGGCCCGCTCAGCCGGAGGGAGATCGGCGCGGAGCTCTACCTGTCGATCAACACGGTGAAGGGCTACACCAAGAGCCTGTACCGCAAGCTCGACGTCACATCCCGCGCCGAAGCCGTCCAGCGCGGGCGCGACCTCGGCCTCATCTGACGCGGATCCGCCCGGCTCGGGCGGCCTCGCGCTCCACCCCGGGTGGTCCGGCGCCCGGGTGGTGTGCGTCCCCCCCGTCACCTGTGATGCTGCGCGTCATGCGAAGGAGATCGAGATGAGGTCGAACTACCGGGTAGAGATCCGCGGGATCCTCCCGAGCGGCCTGCAAGACGAGTTGCGCCGCCGATTCGGGGAAGTGGTCGTCCACTCGAACGGCGCCCGAACGGTGATGCCGAACCTGGCCGTCGACCAGGCCGCGCTGCGAGCCGTGCTGAACTTGCTGTGGGACGTGGACGGCGAGCTTCTGCTCGTCGAGGCCATCTCGCCGGACGCGGAGCGGGTGAACCGATGATGCCGTGGCTCTGGCTGGCGGCCGGCGCGGCCCTGCTGCCGTTCACCTTCCTGCAGACCACCCTTCCGCTGGCCGCCTGGGGGGCGCCGGTGCTGCTGCTGCGTTTCACCCGGACCGTCCGCGCCCGGTGGGCTCTGCCGGCCCTGGTCGTCGCGAGCGCCGCCGGCACTGCGATCAGCTTCCGGGGCGCCCTGTCAGGGGACCAGATCGCGGTGCTCGCGGCCGGCGGGGGTGTGCTCGGCGCCGTGCCGTACGCACTGGACCGGCTGCTCGGCCGCTGGCTGAGCGGGTTGCCCCGCACCCTCGTCTTCCCCGCGGCCGACGTCGCCCTGGCGTTCCTGTTCAGCACCGGGGACAACGGCACGATGGGGCATCCGGTGGGCACCCAGGTGGGAAACCTGCCGCTGCTGCAGTCGGTGTCCGTGGCCGGCCTGTGGGGGCTCGCGTTCCTGATCGCCTGGACGGCCCCGGTGGCCAACGAGGTGTGGGAGCGCGGCTTCGACCTGCGAGCCGCCGGCTGGAGCGCCGCCGTCTGGGCCTGCGTCCTGACCGCCGTCCTGCTGCTGGGCGGGGCTCGCCTGGTGTTCGACCGTCCGGCCGGACCGACCGTCCGGGTGGCCGCGCTGGCGCCGAACCGGGCCGCCAGCGACGCGGCCATGGCCGCCCGCGTCGTGGCCGGCCCACGCGGTGCGGCGGAGCGCGCGGAGCTGAGGCGGCGGTACTTCACCCCGATGCTTGACGACCTGCTCGACCGCACGGTGACGGCCGCCAGGGCGGGAGCCAGGATCGTGGTGTGGTCCGAGGCTGCGGCCTACGACTTCGCCGAAGAGGGGGCGGCGGTGGTCGAACGGGCTCGGGCGGTCGCACGGGAGGAACGGATCTACCTCCAGATCGGCGTGGTCTACCTGCTGCCCAGAGAGCTGAGCCCGTACGTCGAGATCCGGGCGATCATGATCGACCCCGGCGGCACATTGGTGTGGAACTACCTCAAGACGTCCACGCCCGTCGGTGACGGCAACGTGCCCGGCCCCGGGGTGGTGCCCATCGCGGACACGCCGTACGGGCGGCTGGCGACCGTTATCTGCTACGACGCCAACTTCATGCCGCTGGTCCGGCAGGCCGGGCGGGCCGGAGCCGACATCCTGCTGCTGCCCTCCAGCGACTGGGAACCGGTCACCGACGCGCTCGCCCAGCAGGCAGTGCTGCGCGGCGTGGAGAACGGGATGAGCGTCGTCCGGCCGGCCCGGCGCGGCACCTCGATGGCCGTCGACCACCAGGGGCGGATGATCGGCTACGAGGCGAGCTGGTTCACCGGTGACGCCCGCACCACCGACCACGCCATGGTGATCACGGTGCCCGTCCAGGGACGGCTCACCTACTACGGCCGGTGGGTGGGCGACGCCGTCGCCTGGCTCTGCCTCGCCGGCCTGCTCGCCATGGCGGCGACGGCGGGCGCCCGGCGGTTCCGCCCTGCGGCGCCCAGGTCCGGCACAGCCGGACAGGCGCCGGCACCCGCCGTGCCGCCGCCCGGCGGGGCGGCCTGAGCGCGCCGGGAAATGCCCTCCACTCGGCTCGGCGTCACGAGCCCCTCCCGAAGGAACGATGATGTCCGCCACAGCAGAAGCCACCAACCGCGACAGCGTGATCGAGCAGCACTCGATCGACTCTGCCCTCCACACCGAACGCCGCTGGGCGGAGCCTCGGGCCACGAGCGAAGTGGCTCCGCACGTCCTGGCGGAAAACGACATCCCGTCGTTGACGCCCGGCATGATGAAGGCCATCGAGGAGGAGGAATTACTCCAGGAGTGGGAGAGGTTCCTGGACGTCCAGACCTGGGCGCTGGGCGAGAGTGAAGTCGCCTGGCTCCGCAGCAGGGAATTCGGCACCGGTCGCGGGGTCCTCGAGGTCGGCAGCGCCGCGGGCGGCTACGGAGCCTTCCTTGCCCGCAACTTTTCCGGCACCCGTATCTTCGGTGTGGAGTCGAACCCGCATCTCGCCAGGAGATTTCGCAGGAGCAAAGCGGCACCGCCGAACTACAGCATCGAGGTGTCCAAGATCGGTGAGGATCCGATCCCGAAGGCCGTGCGCGGGCGGTTCGACAGGTGCGTCCTGCGCTTCGTGCTGCAGCACGTCTCCGATCCCGCACGCGTCTTGAGGGCCGTCCATGACGCGCTTCCAGTGGGCGGCCGGATCTACGTGATCGAGGAAGACCTGTCCTTCCTGACCACGCGGCCAGATTGGGAACCGTTCCAGCTGACGAGGGATGCCTGGCTGAGAGTCACAGCGGCAGGCGGCACCGACGGCGTGATCGGCAGCAAGCTGCCCGGGCTCGCCACGGAGGCGGGGTTCACGGTCGATGATCTCAACATCGTGCTGCGGAACAACGTGGAGATGGGCACCGCGTTCGGTGACTACCTGACGAGCGTCATTCGGCTGCTCCAGAAGAACAGCCCCGATCTGGTCACCGAGGAAGAGGTCAGAACGGTCGTCGACGGGTTCGAAGCCTCGCGTGATGACCACGCCGGCCATTTCGTCGCCACGTATCCGCAGTTCCTGATGATGGCGACAAAAGTCGCTGATCGCACACATCGACACCCGCGGCGCCCTGGTCATGGGGTTCGCGTTCACTGAACCGCCGGGAACCGGGTCACGCACGGCTGCCCCGGAGGCGGCCACCAAATAGGAGACAGGGGCGGCACCGACACGGGACGCCCACAATTGAAAGGAAACCTCCATGCGTACGAGATCCGTCATAGCCCCGTCCATCGGCAACGAAGGGGCGACTGCTCGGTACACCAGCGGTAACGGCAGGAGGCGCAGGCTGCTGCGCAGGGTCACCGTGGTCGGGACCGCCGCGGTCTCGTTAGCCGGCCTGCTGGCCAGTGCTCCGGCGGCGTCGGCCACGCCGGGCAACGTCTACCAGACTGCGGCGGAGGTCGCCGACAACCTCAACAGCATGAGCTGGCCCTCTCAGAGCTCCCACAACATGTACGCCACCGGCGACCAGAGCACGTCGGTCGTCTGGGGCACGCCCGGCACGGCGAGCAGCTACTTCAACCGCAGCAAGTGCGCCACCTTCGTGACGATGGTGCTGAAAGAGGCGTGGCCTTTCGTCACCGACCAGTACCTGGGGGACCACTTCGGCTCCCAAAGCCCGACAGCGGCGCAGTACCACGACACCTTCGCCAGCGGCACCTCGCAGTTCATCACCAGTTCCAGCCCGGCCCTGGACCAGGTGACCGAGATCCGCTCCGGGACGATCATCGCGGTCAAGTACAACGCCGCTGTCCCTGATTCCGGCGACCCCACCGGCCACGTGATGATCGCGGCGGGGACCCCGGTGTCTTACGACCGCGACAGCAACAACTCCACCATCGAGTGGGCGGTCCCGGTGATCGACAGCACCACGAACCCGCACGGGGTGGCGTCGTCGTGGCAGGGGTCGCCGTACCATGCCTTCCCGGACACCCGATCCGTCGGCACGACCGAATACGACGGCGTGGGGCGCGGGTGGGTCTTCATCCGTACCGACGCGGAGAACCGGCCCCAAGGGTACTGGTGGGGGGCGAACGAGCACCTGGTGAACGGATTCCATAGCGTGGCGAACCGGCCGATCGCCTTCGGCAAGGTCTTCCACATCATATTTCCCTAGGAGTGTCCTGAAGATCTTGGTGGCCTTTTCAGACTGGAATCGGGGATTCACACTCGGGTCATGATGGGCCGTTGGAGGGTTCCGGCCGGGCCTGAGGTGTGGGTCGTGTGCCGAGAGCTGATC
>NZ_JBEFAK010000109.1:0-7183 GCF_040137845.1 Nonomuraea sp. B19D2
CTCCACTCGTTCTGCGGTAATATTCCACCGAAGGAGTATGAAGGCGCCTTCTATAAGGCGCAGGAATCTGCTACGTCATTCGCAAGTTCGCAGGAATCGTAGCCTCCAAGATTCCCGGGACGGTCCAAGATGTTCAGCAGGATGTCCCTGTCGGGTCGTGCCGGTCGGCATGCATACCTTCACCGGTCGGCGTCTTGTTCTGGCCGGCGTCGTCCGGATGAGGCCGTGGGGAGGTTGCATCGTCGGTCGGGATTCCCGCCGTGACGTCCACGGCAGAGATCGGATCGGATTTACCGTGCGTCCGCGGTGGAGTCGCGAGTCACCAGACTGACGGGAAGCACGGTCGGGCTCGGCGGCGCGGTGTCGTCAATAAGCGACAGCAGCGTGCTGACCGCCTGGGCACCGAGTGCGGCTGGGGCCCTGTGCACCGTGGTGAGGGGCGGACGCAGGTAAGCGGACAGCTGAAGATCGTCGGACCCGGTGACGGAGAGGTCCTGGGGGACACACAAGGTGTGTTCGTCCAGCGCGCGCAGCACGCCGACCGCAATCATGTCACTCTCCGCCGCAATGGCGGTGAAATCACGGCGTTCGGCCAGTAACTGCACGGTGGCGCGGTAGGCACCCTCGATGCGCGCGATGCGGCGATGCCCCAGGTCAAGCAGGTGTATGGCCACCTGCCGCGCGCCCGCGGCGGTGTCGCACGTGACGTACGTCGCACGCGGGCCTTCGCCGCACGCCGTGTGGTACTGGCCGACCAGGCGCAGCAACTGGCCGAGGTCGAGGGCGAACTGGAGCGGATGAGCGTGGCTGAGCAGGTCGTCATCCAGATGCTCGCCGAGGACGGCGGCCGATCCCGAGCACGCCGCGGTCAATGCCAGCTTCATGATGATCCCGTACCGGCATCAGGCCGGCGGCCCTGACGAGTTCCCCGCCGACTACCAGCTGCTGCTGAACATCCGCCGGCGCGCGGCGGACCTGGTCAACGTCAAGTTGGCGAAGAGCGGCGGACTCAGCGCCGCCCGTACCCTCCTCGAACTGGCGCGAGCCCAGGGCATGGGCACCATCCTCGGCTGCATGCTGGAGAGTGAGATCGGCACCGGCGCCGCGGCCAGCCTGGTAGCGGCCTACGGGACCACGATGGTGAGCGACCTCGACGCAGTGTGGTGGCTCCAGTGCCCGGCCGTCGTCGGCGGCATGCGGTACCAAGGCGCTGCGGTCGTGCTGCCCGACGCGCCGAGCCGGGGCATCTCCGGCCTGGTCGCCGCAGAAGCCCGGGACGCCAGGGAGGCACGGGCATGACGATCGCCGTCCCTTCCGGACCGACCCCGAAGGATCAGGCCGATGAATTCCACGTCTGAACCAGGTGTACGTGGCTGGCAGAACGTGGAATCTGTTGGGGTCAGGGCTCGGTATCGAGACTCCTCCTCGCCGCGTGGGTGGTGTTGAGTGGTTGTCTCCGGTCCCTCTACCGGCCTTTTCGGCGGAGCGCACGACGGCGAGCAGGACGCCACCCGGCGGGCCATGTCCGCGCTCGACGCCTACGGCCGGCCGTACGACGTGCTGCGCGTCGCCGTCACCGACACGCGCGACATCAAGGTCCGGCGCCCTGGATGAATGAGCCCGATGTGATCAGAGGATCCGTCATGCCGCCGTAGACGCCGATGACGGAGATGACGCCGCCGCGCCGTACCGTTGCTTCTCCCGCTTGCGTGCGGGGCCGCAGTAGCTGGAGCAGCGCGCATGAGGCAACTGGCGGGGCGCTCCTGCTGCGGTTCAGTAAGCAGCGGGCACGGGCTTTGGCGCTGCGGGCCGTCGTGCGTACACCTCGATCTCAAACTTCATGCGGGAATCGGACAGGCCGCACACCAGCATCGTCGCGGCTGGGCGGATGTCGCCGAAGCAGCGGCGCAGGGTCGGCCAGCACGGCTGGAAGTCCTCACGATCGGGCAGCAGGTATCTGACCCGGACGACGTCGGCGAACGAGCAGCCCGCCTCGGTCAGTGCCGATTCAACGTTGCGCAAGCACTGCTCGGCCTGCTCGACCACGTCGTCGGAGATCGTCATGGTCGCGTAGTCGAACCCGGTCGTCCCGGACACGTGCACCCAGTCGCCGTCGATCACCGCCCGCGCGTAGCCGATCTCCTCTTCGAAGGTGGATCCACTCAAAATCACGCGTCGTTCTGTCATGTGGCGAAAGGTAGGCAACCAGCAGCGATATGTCCAATACCTTCCCGAGGATCATCTGATATCTCTAAAGGTATGGACCGTCCTGAGCTCAGCCTCCAGCAGCTTCACGCCTTTGCGGTCCTCTCCGAGGAACTCCACTTCGGGCGCACAGCGGAGCGGCTGGGCATCGCGCAACCGCCGCTCAGCCAGCAGATCCGCCGCCTGGAAGCGAAGGTCGGGCACCCGCTGTTCACCCGAGGACCCGGCGCGGTCGCCCTCACCGCGGCAGGACACCAACTCCTGCCCGCCGCTCGGCGCGCACTCGACGAGATCGCCGTCGGCCTGGACACGGCCCGACGCATTGGCAGCGGTGAGGCCGGTCGTATCCGGATCGGCTTTGCCGCATCGCTTGCGCTGACCGTCCTGCCAGGCTTGTTGCGCGCCTACCGCGATCAGTTTCCTCAGGTGGAGATGGAGATCCATGAGATGACCACAGCGCCGCAGGTGACCGCTCTGCACGAGCATGTGATCGACGTCGGGCTCCTGCGCGAGCCGCCGGACGAGCCGGGGCTGGCGACCGAGACGATCTTGTCCGAGGAGTTCATCGCGGTCCTGCCGGCCGCCCACCCTCTTGCGGCCCAGCGCGTCCTCCCGATCAAAGCACTCGCGGACGAACCGTTCGTGCTGCTGCCTCGCAGTGCCGGACCAATGTTCCACGACCGGATCCTCACCTTGTGCCGCAGTGCGGGTTTCGAACCCCGCCTTGGCCAGCAGGCGGTCGAATGGCAGACGGTCTGCGCGCTCGTCGAGGCAGGACTGGGAGTGTCTCTCGCCCCGGCGAGCATTCGCCGGATCCGCCTCAACGGTGTCGCATACCGCCGGATCGAACCGAACAGCGCACGCACCACCGTCGCAGTGACCTGGCGTCGCGACGACCAGAACCCCATGGTCACACGATTCCTGGAGGTCGCCCGCAGCGAACCCTGAATCCCCTCCTCTCTCTCCGCACATCGACCAGCCCGCCGCACCACACGGCGATCCCGTGCGCCCGGCACAGGTCGTGGATGCGGCGCGCCTCCAGGTAGCCGCCCACCTGGCCCGGCTTGATGTTGACGATCGAGCAGGAGGCCGGCGAGATCGCGGCGGCGGCGTGCGCGGCCGACTCGATCGACTCGTCCAGGCAGATCGGCGTCCGTAGCCGCTTCGCGAGCTGGGCGTGCTGCACCAGGTCGTCGTTGGCGAGCGGGCTGCTCGATCAGCAGCAGGCCGAAGTCGTCGAGCCTGGACAGGTGCTGGGCGTCAGCCGGGGTGTCGGCCGCGTTGGCGTCGACCTGGAGCAGCACGTCGTCGCCGAACCGCTCGCACCGGCTCGATGTCGTGGCCGGGCTCGATCTTCAGCTCGCCCGACGCCCTGAGCTGCGCGTCGAGCATCGCCGCCTCCAGGGCGGCCTTGGCCATCCGGTGCCCCTTGATCGGTTCGAGGGCGTGGCCCACGCCGTGCGCGTCGACGTTGGCGGGCAGCGCCGGCAGCAGGAAGCGGCGGATCACCTCGGCTGCGCCGTCCGCGTACTCCGGGCTGTAGCGAGGCTCGGACATCGCCACGCACCCGGCCCACACCTCGGCGTCGGGCGTGACCACGCGTATCAGCAGCACGTCCCGCGTCGCCTTGGTGCCGAACGACGTGCCGAACGACGTGCCGAACGACGTGCCGAACGACGTGCGGAACGGCGAGACCAGCGGCATCACGATCCGCCGCAGCTCCACCCAGTGATCTTCATGTGTTCCGCTCTACCACGTAGTAGGTCTTGCGATGGAAGCCGGTCACCGTGGCGCCCTCCGCCATGAGGCCGCCCAGCACGTCGCGTACGGCGTGCCGCCACGCCTTGGCGGCGCCGGCGTCCACCCCGCGCAGTCGCTCGATGTCCTCGGGGACCGCGACCAGCACCACGCGCCCGTCGGTACGGCCCTCGACCGGGCGGTCGCCGTCGTCGCCCAGCCCGACCACGGCGTCCTCGGGCACCGTCGGCAGGTACGGCACCCGCCGGACCGCCGCCTCGACCCGTGGATCGGTCAGCGGCCACACGGCCAGGATCCGGTCGGACTCGTCGCCCTGGTTGATGGCGTCGGCCATCACCCCGTAGAAGTTCGGCAGGTACTCCGCCGGCCGCGCGCCCAGCTTGGCCAGGTTGAAGTGCGCGTTGCGGCGGACCAGCGGGTCGTAGCTCCAGGTGATCCGGGAGATCCCGCGGTCCAGCGCCCATAGCCGCTGGTGCAGCTTCAGCTCGAAGCCGATGCCCCGTCCCGCCTCCGCGCCCGTGTTTTGCGAGTGCAGGGTCGAGTCCTGCCCGAAGAAGCCCACCGACGCCCCGACCATCCGGTCGCCGTCGAAGGCGCCGGAGACGTAGTTGCCCGCGTGGGTCAGTGCCCGCATCAGTCCGGCGGTGATCGGCCGGCTGTCCGGCTCGAATCCCCAGATCCGCTGGAACAACTCGTCGACCTGCTCGAACTCCTCGTTCGCATGGAGTTCCCTGATCATGGCCGAGATCGTCATGGTCGAGTAGTCGAACCCGGTGGTCACCGACACGTGCACGCGGTCGCCGTCGACGACGGCCCTGGCGTACCCGATCTGTTCCTCGAAGGTCGATCCGCTGAGGATCGCGCGTCGCTCCGTCACCCGACGAACGCTAGGAGGACCAGGAATGATACGTCCAATACGCGATGGTTGATGAGCTGATATCTGTGGACGTATGGACCGTCCCGAACTTCCCCTGCCACAACTGCACGCCTTCGTCGTGCTGGCCGATGAACTCCACTTCGGCCACGCGGCCGAACGGCAGTTCCAGCGCGACATGATCGGCGAGAGCACCCGCGAGGGCGTCGCCGCCGCCCAGGCCGCCGGCAAGACCCTCGGCCGCCCCGCAGCACTCGACCAGGACAAGGCGGCCGCCGTCGTGCAGGCATACGGGCAGGGCACCGCCGTCAAGGTTCTGGCCCGCCAGCACCGGGTCGCCCCCAAGACGATTCGTCGTGTTCTGGACGCCGCCGGTGCTCGCGACCTGCCCGACCAACTCGCCATAGCCCCGGACGACACCGGCGAGCCGGCCCTGGACCCGGACGTGGTCCTCAACGTGCCCGGCCTGCTGGTCGACCACCTGCGTACCATCGGCGACGAAGCCGTCCGCCAGGCCCTCACGTCCGGACAGATCATCCGCCGCGGCCGCGGCTATTCGGGGTGCCGTTAACCAACGTGCCACCAACCGCCAAACCTGCTCTGAGCTGGGACAATCAGCGGCCTGCATCGAGCTCCGCCGCCGACCGGCCGATGGCAGGACGGGGCGTCGTCGTGAGCTCGGGGACGTACTTGTAGATGGTCGAGCGGCTGACGCCAAGCAGCCGGGCGATGGAGGAGACGGTGTTCTCCGGCCGGGTGAGCAGGTCGCGGGCATGCCGGATCTGCTCGGCGGTCATCGCCGGCGGGCGTCCCAGACGCTGACCGCGAGCGCGGACGGCGGCCAGGCCCTCATGGGTGCCTTCCACGATGAGCTCGCGGATGAACTCCGCCAGCGCGGCGAAGACATGGAAGACGAGCCGGCCGCCCGGGGTGGTGGTGTCCAGCGCCTCGTACGGGGAGCGGAAGCCGACGCCGCGCTTGCGCAGCCCCGCCACGATCGAGATGAGATCCTGCAGGGAGCGACCCAGGCGATCCAACGAGGGCACCACGAGGGTGTCGCCGGGACGCAGGTAGTCCAGCGCCTTCCACAGCTCCTCGCGCTCGGCGTTCTTGCCGGACTTCTTGTCGGCGAAGATACGGATACAGCCCGCCGCGGTGAGGGCGGCCGTCTGGCGGTCCAGGAGCTGTCCGCGGGTGGAGACGCGGGCGTAGCCGATCAGCGCTCCCGAGGGGCCCGCGGGTTCGGCCGCCAGCGGGTCCTCGCCGAGAGATCCCTCCAGCAGCGGACCTTCGGGAAGCGCGAGGTTCTTGGCCGTGGTGTTCGGGGTTGAGGAACCTGCGGACAGCCGTTGGCGGTACCCGCGAGTAACTTAGCTGGACGGTTGGGTAGGTCGTCCTGCGGTTGATCATTTCCGTTCAAGATCTGGACTTATGGTGTGTTTCCGGCTGTTACCGGGCGCTAGGTGGCGTGTCTACGGTCGTCGGTCATGCCTGCAGAGTTTCTGTCTGATGAGCAGAGGACGGCGTACGCGACCTTCGGTGAGATGCCGTCTCTGCCGGACATGGAGAAGTTCTTCTTCCTGGACGCCTTCGACCGGGAAGTGATCGCGCACTCACGCCAGGATTCACACCGCCTTGGCGTAGCCGTCCAGATCGGCACGGTTCGGCACAAGGGTCTGTTCCTGGAGGACCCGCTCGAGGTGCCGTGGCCTGTGGTGGACTACCTGGCCGAACAGTTGGGCATCGGGGACCCCTCGCAGGTAAAACGGTACGGCGAGCGGCCGAAGACGGTCTACGAGCACGCGTGGATGATCCGCGATATCTACGGCTACCACGACTTCGACGATCGGGAGTCGTGGGAAGGCCGGGTGCTGTCGAAGCGGTTCTTGACCTTTCTGCACGGTCGCGCGTGGACACACGCGGAGGGGCCGACGGCGCTGTTCGATCAGTCGGTAGCGTGGCTGCGCCGGCATCGGGTGCTGCTGCCCGGGGTGACGGTGCTGGAGCGGCTGGTGGCCAGCGTCCGGGGGCGGGCAGATGAGCGCCTGTATGCGACGGTGACGCGTCAAGTGGAGCGCGCCGACGCTCGATTGCCGCAGGCGTTGTCGGGGCTGCTGGTGGTCCCTGAAGGGGCGCGGATCTCGGAGCTGGAGCGGCTGCGGCAGGCGCCCAAGCGGCACTCGGGCACCGAGATGGCCAAGGCGCTCAAGCGGGTGGATGACATCGCGGCGTTCCGGCTGGGGCGGGTGCGGGTGGACAAGGTGCCGGTGCGGCGGATGAAGACGCTGGCCAAGTACGGGGCGGGCACCAAGGCGCCGCTGCTGGCCCGTCTGTCCGAGCCGCGCA